>JBEGTZ010000291.1:0-10184 GCA_041179125.1 Pseudomonadota bacterium
CAGGTCACGGCAAAGCCGTTTTCGTACCGCATGTCGATTTGGCTCATGCGGGTGACTTCACGGGTTAAATCCGTGCGCAGAATTTTGGCCATATTCTGTAATTTTTCCAGTGTTTTTTCGCGCCCGAGGCGAATCGTGAGGGCGGGGGTGAATTCTAGTGTCCAGGATAGGGTTTTGTCTAAGGTGAGGCGCACGGGGGTGAGGCCGTTGGCGGCGACGATGTTTTTGATCACCGGGTAGTGCTGCATGAGTTCGAGGGCGTAGCGTTCTTCGCAGTCGAAGAGGGGCAGCTGGCTTAGGTGTGCGGTGTTGCTGACGCGGATGATTTCGCCGCGCATGTTAATGAAGCCTTCGCTGCCCCAGCGGGCGATGGGTTTTTGCTCTTGAATGCGCACCAGCAAGCGATCTGGCCAGGTGCGGGCGACGATCACTTTGTCGATCCAGGGGTTGGCTTCTAGGGCTTTTTTAAGGCCTTGCATGTCGAGTTCTAAAAAGGTGGGCGAGAGGTGTTGGGTGACGAGGCTTTGGGTTTGCGGTTGGTCGATGTATTTGAATTCGCTTTCGACGCTGACACCGGCTATGGGCCGGTTCATGAGTTGTTCTAGCCGGGTTTTGGGGTCCAGCATGACGATGCTTGCGATGATGCCAGAACATAAGCTGCCGTATATCAGCCACAGCAGTAGGGGTTTGAGCCAGGCTAGGCTCCATTGGATGCGAAATAACGGGGCGGATTTGCTGGGCAGGCGAGTGGCACCGGTGGCGCTGTTGTGTCGGGAAGATCCTTTGTGCTGGCGGGTTTGGGTGTTCTCAGGCCGCGAGGCGCTGCCAGCGTAAGAGGTGCTGCCAGCATAAGAAGCGCCGCCAGAAAAAGAGGCGCTGCCGCTGCGCGAAGCACCGTCCTGCCCAGACGAGCGTCTAGGGCGGGTGGGTTGGGCTTCGCGGCGGCGCAGGTCGATCATGGCAGGGTTTGGCTCGCTATCGCCAATACCAATTGGTTAAAACTCAGGCCGCAGGCTTTGGCGGCCATCGGCACAAGGCTGTGGCTGGTCATGCCCGGTACGGTGTTGACTTCCAGCAGGTAAAAGTTGCCCGCCGCATCGGCCATCACGTCCACGCGGCCCCAACCTTCGGCGCCTACGGCTTGAAAGGCCTGGGCGACAAGGGTTTTTAGGCGCGCTTCGTCGGTGCTGGAGAGGCCGCAGGGGCAGAGGTATTGGGTGTCTTCCGCTAGGTATTTGGCGTGGAAGTCGTAGAAGGCGGCGGTGGGTTCTGTGCCGGTGGCCGGTTGCAGGCCGATGGGCGGTAGGATGACGCCGTTTAGGAGGGCGACGGTGAATTCCGGCCCTTGGATAAAACGCTCCGCTATCACACCTTTGTCGAACTGCTGGGCGGCTTCGAACGCGTGTTGTAAGCCTTCCACGCTGTGTACCCGCGCCATGCCGATGCTGGAGCCTTCATGGATGGGTTTGACGATGATGTCTGGCCCCAGTTGGGCGAATACGGCGGGCCAATCGCTGGTTTCACTGAGCAGGGCGTAGTCCGGCGTGGGCAGGCCTGAGGCTTGCCAGACTTGTTTGGTGCGCAATTTGTCCATGCACAGGGCGGAGGCGGCGACGCCGCTGCCGGTGTAGGGCAGTTGCAGATATTCTAATAGCGCTTGTATGCGGCCATCTTCGCCGCCGGGGCCGTGTAGGGCGATGAACACGCGGTCGGCTTTGATGGCTTGCAGTTGGGCGAGGGGGTTTTGGCGAATGTCTACGCCGACTACATCTACGCCTTCATCTTGCAGAGCGCCGATGACGGCCTGGCCGCTGTGCAGGGAGATGTCTCGCTCGGCGGAGGTGCCGCCATACACTACGGCCACGCGGCCCAGTACCCGCACGAGGGCGGCGCTGTCGTTGGCTTCGGTGAAGAAATCGGGGCTTAGGTTGGAGAATTTATTCATAGCGATAACACGTCAAAGCATTAAGTTGTTAGCCAGTATGGCAGCGAGGCTGCCTACGTTACCGGCTCCTTGGGTGATTACAATATCACCTGGGCGGATTAGGGGTTTGAGTACCTCTAATACGCCGTCTACTTGCTCCACAAATACCGGGTCTACACTGCCCCGGTTGCGGATGGAGCGGGCTAGTGTACGGGAATCTGCGCCTTCTATTTTGTCTTCTCCGGCGCTGTACACCTCCAATAATACAAGCTGATCCACACTGGAGAGCACCTGGGCGAAGTCGTCGAACAGGTCGCGCGTGCGGGTGTAGCGGTGCGGTTGGTACACCATCACCAGGCGGCGGCTGGGCCAGCCTGCGCGGATGGCGGCGATGGTGGCGGCGACTTCGCGGGGGTGGTGGCCGTAGTCATCCACCAGCATCACCGGCTCCGCAGCGGCTTCCTGTTCATTTTTGTTCAGGGAAAAGTCGCCATATACCTGAAAACGGCGGCCAACGCCTTGAAACTCCGCCAAACCTTTTTGTATCGCTGCCAGGTTCACGCCCTCTTCCATCGCTACGGCTACCGCTGCGGTGGCGTTGAGTACATTGTGGCGGCCCGGCAGGTTGAGCTGGATGGAGACTAATTCATGCTGATTGGGGGTGCGGATTTTAAAGACTTGACGGCGGCCTGTCTGTACAACATCTAAGGCTTGGTAGTCGCATTCGGCGTTAAAACCGTAGGTGAGCACTGAACGGGAGATTTGCGGCAACAGGCCTTGGATCACCGGGTCGTCACCGCACATCACGGCCAGGCCGTAAAACGGCAGGTTGTGCAGGAATTCCACGAAGGTTTGTTGTAGTTTGTTGAAGCTGCCGCCGTAGGTTTCCATGTGGTCGGCGTCGATGTTGGTGACGACGGAGACCATCGGTTGTAGGTGTAAGAAAGAGGCGTCGCTCTCGTCGGCTTCGGCGACTAAATAGCGGCTCTCGCCCAGGCGGGCATTGGTGCCTGCGCTGTTGAGCAGGCCGCCGATGACGAAGGTGGGGTCCAGGCCTGCGGCGGCGAGGATGGAGGCGATGAGGCTGGTGGTGGTGGTTTTGCCGTGGGTGCCCGCCACTGCGATGCCGTGGCGGTAGCGCATCAGCTCGGCCAGCATTTCCGCCCGCCGCACGATGGGGATGCGCAGTTGCCGGGCGGCTTCCAGCTCCGGGTTGTTTTCGTTGATGGCGGTGGAGCGCACCAGTACGTCTACGTTTTTTAGGTTGCCCGCATCGTGGCCGATAAATACCTGCATCCCCATTGCGGATAGGCGTTTTGTTACCTCGGAGATTTTTACATCGGAGCCGGAAATACTGTAGCCCTGGTTCAGCAGCACCTCGGCGATGCCGCTCATGCCCGCGCCGCCGATGCCGATGAAGTGAATGCGTTTGATGCGGCGCATTTCGGGGATTTGATGGCTGTATTCATTTATGGGGGGTTTATTCATGGGGCTGTTTGTTCTTCTGACTGATTTTACGGTTATGGGATGACTAGGGTTTTTGGCTTAGCGCCAGGATTTGCTGCACGAAGGCCTCGGTGGCGCTGGGTGTGGCGGCGGCGCGGGCGGCTTCTGCCATGCTGTGTAGGCGCTGCGGGCTGGCCAATAATTCTTTTAACAGACGGCTTAAACGCTCGGCGCTGAGGCTGTTTTGCGCCGCCAGAATAGCCCCGCCCTGCCCCACTAGCCACTGGGCGTTGGCGGTTTGATGGTCGTCGATGGCGAAGGGATAGGGCACTAAAATGGCCCCCACACCCACGGCGCACAACTCCGCCAGGGTGAGTGCCCCCGCTCGGCAGATGACTAGATCGGCCCAGCCTAAGGCGCTGGCGACATCTTCGATAAACGGCTCCACACTGGCATTCACCTGGCGCTCTCGGTAGGCCAATTCACAGGTTTGAACATGCTGCACACCGGCTTGGTGGCGCACTTGCAGGCGCAGCTCGTGCGGCAACCTAAGCTGAGTGACTTCTCTTAATAGAAGCGACAGCGCATGGGGCACCATTTGGTTTAAGGCCTGAGCGCCCAGGCTGCCGCCTAGAATTAACAAATGCAGGTCGTCATCCAGCCGTGAAGCCGAACGTTGTGCCGGTTCTGGCTGTTGGTAGAGCGCTTGGCGCAAGGGGTTGCCGATGGTGATGGCGCCGGGCAATACGGCAGGAAAAGCGGACAACACCCGCCGGGCAAAGCGCGCCAAGAGGCGGTTGGTGGTACCCGCTACGGCGTTTTGTTCGTGAATAATAAGGGGCGTGCCGCTTAAAAACGCCGCCACTCCGCCTGGCCCTGCCACATAACCGCCCAGGCCAATTACAGCCGCCGGTTGGTAGTGTTTGAGGATGCGGCGCACGGCGAAGATGGCCCTTAAAATGAACCAGGGCGCCAGCAACATCTGCCGCAGCCCGCGCCCGCGCAGCCCGCTGATGTTCAGGCAATGCAGGTGAATGCCCGCTGTGGGCACTACTTTGGCCTCCAAACCTTTTGATGTACCCAGCCACTCAACTTTGTGGCCCTGTTTTATTAGCGCTTCGGCCACCGCGAGTGCTGGGAATACGTGGCCGCCGGTGCCACCTGCCATGATTAGAAAACGCAGGCTCATCGGCGAAGCTCTTTAATGATTCGCCAGCTTATCCGCTGAAGCTCTTTATCAATGACTCGCCAGCTCATCGGCTGAAGCTCTTTAATCGTGATTCGCCAGCTCATCCGCTGAAGCTCTTTAATCGTGATTCGCCAGCTCATCCGCTGAAGCTCTTTAATAACTCTTAAGCTCATCGACGCAGCTCCGCGTCCATCCGCAACACCAACGCCAAAAACGCGCAGCACACAATCAGGCTGCTGCCGCCGGAGCTGATAAACGGCAGGGTGAGGCCTTTGGTGGGCAGAAAGCCGGAGGCCACGCCCATGTTGATGAAACTTTGCGCCGCCAGAAGAATACCTATGCCGAAGCTTGCAAAACATATAAATGAGCGATCCTGAGCGCGGGCGCGAAAACTCACCGCCAGCACCTTCCATACCAGGCCGACAAAAGCGGCAATCAGGGCGATGGCGCCTACCAGGCCGAATTCTTCGGCGATGATGGCGAAGATAAAATCCGTGTGTGCTTCAGGTAAATAAAACAGTTTTTGCAGGCTGTTACCCAGGCCCAAGCCCGTCCACTGGCCGCGCCCAAAGGCGATCAGCGATTGCACCAATTGGTACCCGCTGGAGAACTGCTCCGCCCAAGGATCGAGAAATGTTTGCAGGCGTTGCATACGGTAAGGGGAGATCCTCGCCATCAAATACAGCCCCGCCGCGCCAAAGCTGGCCAAGGAAATAAAGCGAAACAGCGGCACGCCCGCCACAAACATCATGGCGCCTGCGGTGATGCTTAACACCACGGAGGTGCCGAAGTCTGGCTCCATCAACAGCAGCACCACAAATGCGCCGAGTATGCCGATCAGCTTAAAAAAGGCACCCCAGG
This sequence comes from Pseudomonadota bacterium, assembly GCA_041179125.1. Lineage (GTDB taxonomy): Bacteria > Pseudomonadota > Gammaproteobacteria > Pseudomonadales > Cellvibrionaceae > CAMCXE01. Next base: position 5,421 of record JBEGTZ010000291.1, read on the forward strand.
AGTGCTGGAATTCCTCGGTGCGGCGGGCTAAGAAGCTTGCGAAAAACACCACAAAACAGAATTTGGCCACCTCGGAGGCCTGAATGGCAAAACCGCCCAAACCCAGCCAGCGGCGTGAGCCGTTGACGCTTTTACCCAGCCCCGGCACCAATACAATCATCAGCAGCAACAGCCCCAGCAGCAAAAGGCCAATGGCGTAGCGGTTCCAGATCTCGCTGGGAATACAAAACACCACCAGGCCGCCCGCTGTGCCCAGGGCCAAAAACAGCAGGTGACGCTTGGCGAAATACCAAGCGTCGCCGTAGTTTTTAGCGGCAAAATCCATAGAGGCGGAGGCCACCATAATCACGCCGAAGGAGATAAGCCCCAGCACCAGCAACAACAGCGGCCAGTTGATCAGGCTTTGCGGCCCCACCACCGGCCTGGGCCGCAGGTGGGCGGTGGGGCTTTGGCCGGGGCTTAGGGCGCGGCGGGCGTTGGGGGTTATCACAGGTTAACCTCGCTCACAGGTGGGCCACACAGGCGGCGAAGGCTGCGCCGCGTACTTCGTAACTTTTGAACATATCGAGGCTGGCGCAGGCGGGGGATAAAAGAACGATGTCCCCCGCTGTGGCCAGGCGAGCGGCGCGCTGCACCACGTCATCTAAGCTGCTGGCCTCTTCCACCGGCAGAAAGGGGCGCAACAACTGCGCGATAGCTGGGCCATCGCGGCCAAGGGTTACTACGGCTTTAACGGGGCCGCCGGCTTCTTGCCCTTTAGCGCCTTCTTGCCCTTTTGCTGCTTCTTGCCCTTTTACAGCCTGCGGCCCCCGGCAGGCCTGTACCAGCGGTGCAAAATCCGCCCCCTTGCCGTCGCCACCCAAAATCAAAATTAACTGCTGCGGGCGGCTGGCCATACCGGCAATGGCGGCGAGGGTGGCGCCCACATTGGTGGCTTTGGAATCGTTGAAATATTCCACACCATCCTTACTGCCGACAAATTCACAGCGGTGCGGCAGGCCGTTAAACGTGCGCAGCGTGTGCAACATCACTGCGCGCTCCAACCCCACCGCCTCTCCCAGCGCCAGCGCCGCCAGGGCGTTGGCCCAGTTGTGGCGGCCGCGTATTTTCAACTCACGGGTATTCAGCAACGGCGTTAAACCCTTGGCTAAAAAGTAATCCGCCCCCTCTTGCAGCAGGCCGTAGTCTTTTAAATCCGGCGCCGCCAAACCAAATTGCACGCACCGAACCCCTTCGGCCAAAGGCGCTTGGGTGAGGGCGTCGTCTTTATTGGCTACCAGCTGTTTGGCGCCGAAGAATATCCGCTGCTTGGCGCGGTGGTAGGCGGGCATGGCGCCGTAGCGGTCCAGATGGTCGTCGCTGAGGTTCAAAATACAGGCCACGGCGGCGCCCAGTTTGCGGGTGCTCTCCAGTTGGAAGCTGGATAACTCCAGCACATACAGCGGGCGGCTGGGGCTTAACAAGTCCAAGGCGGGCACGCCTAAATTGCCGCCCACACCCACATCCAGGCCGCAGGCGCGGGCCATTTCGCCCACCAGTGTGGTGACGGTGGTTTTGCCGTTGGAACCGGTGATGGCCACAACCGGCGCATTTTGCTGTGCCGCCTCCTGTACAAACAGGTCGATATCGCCGATCACCAGCACGCCCTTGGCAATGGCCTCGGCCACAGCTGGCTCCTCCCGCGCGATGCCGGGGCTTAGGATAATTTGGCTGAATTGGCTTAAAAATTCGCCCTGTAACGGGCCTAATTGGGGGGGGATATTAGGGAATTCGGCACAGAAGGCTTCGAGGTTGGGGGGTACACTGCGGGAATCCGCCACCGCAAAAGCCCGCCCTTGGCGCTGTAAAAAACGCGCCACTGACAGCCCCGTGGCGCCGAGGCCCAAGACGAGGGTGGTGTGTGAGGAGGCGATTAAACTCATATTTACGGGGTGCTCGATGGTCGAATTAAAACCGAATTTTTATTTGCAAATGGGCGGGCCGGGTTTTAGCTCGGCACTTACTGTGGGGCAATTCCAACCCACGGCCCAAGCCACACACCAACTTACAGCCCAAATTACCGCCCAGCCCAGCGCTACTCAACGCAACTTAAGCGTCGCCAAACCAAACAACACCAAAATCACCGTGATAATCCAAAACCGCACAATCACCTTCGGCTCCGGCCAGCCTTTTAATTCAAAGTGGTGGTGAATAGGCGCCATGCGGAAAATCCGCTTGCCGGTGAGCTTAAACGAGGCCACCTGCAAAATAACCGAGACGGTCTCCAACACAAAAATGCCGGACATAATAAAAAACACAATTTCATGGCGCACCATCACCGCCACCAAACCCAAGGCGCCGCCTAGGGCCAGCGCGCCCACATCGCCCATAAATACCTGCGCGGGGTAGGTGTTGAACCACAAAAAGCCCAAGCCAGCCCCGGCCAGCGCGGAGCAGAACACCACCAGCTCACCGGTGCCGGGCACGTAGGGGATATGCAAATACAGGGCAAATTTGGCGTTGCCCACCAGGTAAGCAATGATGCCCAGCGCCGAACCCACCATCACCGAAGGCATAATCGCCAAGCCGTCCAGGCCATCGGTGAGGTTCACCGCGTTGCTCGCGCCCACCACCACCAGGTACACCAGCAGGATATAAAACACGCCCAGGTCGATGGCGACGTTCTTAAAAAACGGCACGTATAACAGGGTTTCCGACGGCAGGCTGGCGGTGGAATACAAATAAAACCCCACCGCCAAAGCGCCTAAGGATTGCCAGAGGTACTTCCACTTAGCAGGCAGGCCTTTGGAGTTTTTTTCGATCACCTTGCGGTAGTCATCCACCCAACCGATCACCCCATACACCACCAAAATAAACAGCAGCGCCCAAACAAACCGGTTGGTGAGATCCGCCCACAGCAATAGGCTCACACAAATAGCAAACAGAATTAAAGTACCGCCCATAGTGGGCGTGCCGGATTTACTCAAATGGCTTTTGGGGCCATCGCTGCGAATGGATTGGCCCATTTGCAGGCTTTCCATCGTGCGAATAAACCAGGGGCCAGCCAACAGGGAAATCCCCAGCGCAGTCAACACGCCCAAAATCGCCCGCAAAGTGAGGTATTGCACCACGTTTAATAAGGGTAATTGCGCCTCAAAGTGCTGGGCGAGCCAAAGTAGCATCTATGATGTGCTCCTAATTTGTTATTGAATCGTTAAGGGTGTGTGCATGCGTAAAACACGGGTGGTTAGTGCATGGGTGGCAGCCCTAGGGCTATGGGCATAAGGGTTGGCATGATAGATGTAAGCGAGTGGAAAATCGACTTTTCTCGTTTTGGTGCTGAAAAAACGATCCTTCCACGCTCACCACCCAAACAAGCCAAAAAGCTTAAAAAGCAATGAGCAATGGTATGCCTATAAAAGACAAACATTATCACTCGATAGCCTATGCCAAATCGCTAGCTATTTTCGGGCTGTTATTTCTTGGGTTACATTTTTGGCGGTAACGATTATTCGCCCATTGGTGATGTATTTTTATTACATGGTTCCAGCTGGCATTGTGTTGGGTGTGCTGGCAGTTCCTGCTAATACTTTTTTTCCTAAAAAGTGGCTAATGTTTATTGTTGGAGCAATTGCTGGAGAAGCAATTGGAATGTTGTCATTTATAATGGCTCCTTTTTTCTTGCCGTGGCTAACCGAAACTCGACTAGAGACTTTATTTAACATGGGCTTTTCTGATGTGGTAATAATTTCTGCAGGATGGGTATTTTTTAGTGGGGTTTGGTTTGCAGGTGCGTTAGGTTTTTTTATTGTAAGCTGCTTGAATGATAAATCGCATAAGCGAGGGGGTAATGCGTAATCCGCACTAACCGTAGGGCGCACTTCAGTGCGCCATTTTCGGTGTGTCGGAGTCCACGATGTGGCGCCACTAAGAATTGTTGTTTTATACGGGTTACGAGTTGAGCACCGCATAATGAAGATTGGAAGCCGGGTTATTTTTTTCGTGGTAATTATATATTGCATCTTCTACGCAGCATTAACAAAGCTGGGCGCTTATGAAGACAACGTAACAACAATGTCAAAAATTATTGCGCCTTGCCCATGCATTTCCGATTTAGAATTTTGGCAGCCTAAATACATACTTTACACCCAGTACGATGGGAGGAAATATGTAAATGCTTTAGGCCTAATCTATGAGCCATTAACAATTCTTGATCAAAAATTTTGGCACAAAACCAAAGAGTTTCATCTTTGAAATGCAACAAAATAATGCACCCCTGCCGGGCGGATTAATAGCCCGCCCCACGCAACGCAGGAGATAAATGGAAGCGATGACCGAGCGAGCGGGATAAAAAGAATAATAAAAACAGGCAATCAGTGAGGCCAAACGGTTCACACCGATAATTATGGTGGATTAAATAGTGAATTTAAAAAATGTTCCAAAATCATTGCAGCTAAAGCTGGCTTTACAATTCGCAGCGATTGGCGACTTAATGCGCGGCGAGCCAGCACCTGATTACAAACTAATGACAATATCCATTTTTGATCATTATCTAAATGCCGCTGAAGCTTCAAACGAGATTGGCGATGAAGGTGAGTCAATTTCATCCGCAGCGAGAGATGCACAGCTTTATTCATTTATCGTGAAGCTCTGCGGAGCGACAGATTGCTTTAAAGCAAAAAAAATCAGCCTCAGGAAAAGGCGGGTACAGTACAAAGAAATATTAACTCACAAAATACTGCACCCCAAACCATATTATTATTCAAACAGCGGTCGCTTCATTTT
>JBEGTZ010000292.1:0-7953 GCA_041179125.1 Pseudomonadota bacterium
GGCGGACTTGGATTTTCACCCGTTGGGTGAGGGGATTGTGGCGTTAATTTCATCGCAAATACCTGTTTTTTAAAGTATTACTTTGTTTTTATGGATTTTAACTGAGGTTTCTAGGTTCAAAGATCGCTCTTTCATTTCTGAAAAATACGTTATAACATCACACAGATCGCCAGCTCCACACCCATCATCCAAAAACAGCCAACACCCCGCAGCTAAAGAGTGCGCCCAACCGCCGCTCGCTACCGAGATATTCACGATGTACCGCCCGTCACTCCCCCCAAAATATAGGCTCAAACACCAGTGTGTCGCCGCAAGCCTGCTTAGCCTCTTTGCGCCGCCGCTACTGGCCGCCCCCCACGATGTACACCGCGTCGAAGAAGTGATTGTTACCGCAGGCCGGGATAAACCTGCGCATCTGTTTGCAGGTGCCGTCACGTTGCTGCAAGACGAGGCGCTGCAACAGGCGCAAAGCAACAGCCTCGGCCAAACCCTGCAAGCCCAGCCCGGCCTGCGCTCGGCCAGTTTCGGCGCGGGTGTGGGCCTGCCGGTGATTCGCGGCCAGAGCGGTGCGCGGGTGCAGGTGCTCAACAACGGCCTGGACAGCCTGGATTTCGCCGCCGCCAGCGCCGATCACAACAATGCTATGGAGCCTTTTTTGGCTGAACGCATTGAGGTTCTGCAAGGCCCGCAAACGCTGTTCTATGGCAGCGGCGCCAGCGGTGGGGTGGTGAATGTGATCAGCGGGCGCATCCCTACGGAGCTGGGCCTGGATCAAAAAGCGCTGGCCAGCCGCTACGATTCCGCCAGTGCCCAAGGCGTGGTGATGGGCAAAGCCGATGGCAGCCAGGGGCAGTGGGCTTGGCATGTAGACGGCCTATACCGCCACAGTGACGACATAAAAATCCCCGATTGGGCTTTGGAGCCACAGGCCATTGAGGCGGAAGAGGCTTATTTGCACAGCCTGAACGCTCTGGAGGGCGAGGATGGGCACGAAGAAGAGGAAGAAGAAGCGCACGGCCAGCCTTCGCCCCAGGGTCTATTGGGCAACAGCCAAACCCAGGCCCACAGCCTAAGCTTTGGCACCAGCTGGGTGCGGCCTGAGGGTTATTGGGGGTTGGCGGTGAACCAACTGCACAACGAATACGGCCTGCCGCCGGGCACCCACGCCCATCACCATCACGAGCATGAGGAAGGTGTTGCAGAGGAGGAGGAAGAAGCCGACGTTCAAGTGCGCCTAGATATGCAGCAAACGCGCATCGAACTGGCCGGTGAAGAATCCATCAGCTGGGCCGGGTTCGACCGCTTCAGCGCCCAGGCGGTAAGCAGCGACTACCAGCATACGGAGCTGGAAAACCACACCCCCGGCACGCGTTTTGATAACCAGGGCCAAGTGGTGCGGCTGAACCTCAAACAAACCCGGGCAGATGCCTTGCAACTGGGCCTGCATTGGCAAGCCCAGGACCAAACCGTTCGCGGCGAAGAGGCTTATCTGCCCGACAGCCAAAGCCAAAATATCGCCCTTTTAGCCCTAAAAGACTGGCAAGTAGAACGCTGGACACTGGGCCTGGGCGCACGGATGGAGCAACAGCGCCAAAGCCTCAACGCGTGCCAGCGGCAGGATGACACGCATAACCTCAGCGCCCAAGCCCTCTGGCAATACAGCGAAGACAGCAATACCTACCTAAGCCTGAACCAATTCAACCGAGCGCCGAGGGTAGAAGAGCGCTTTAGCAACCACCTAAACCCCGGCTGCACCCTGGCGGAAAACCCCGAAGCCTGGGTGCTGCACGCCGCCACGGGCCGCATTGAACTGGGCCACGCGGAGCTTAAAAACGAGGCCGCAGCCCAGCTGGAATGGGGCTGGCGCCGCCACCAGGGCGCCGTGTTGGCGGAGGTTAACCTCTTCTACAGCCGCTACCAGGACTACATCTACCTCGGCGACAGCGCGGTATTTGAAGGCGCCCGCGTGGCCCGCTACCAACAGGAAGACGCCGACGTGTACGGCGGCGAAGCCCAAGTGACGCTTCCTTTGGGCAACTTAGCCCGTGGCCACTGGGACCTTAGCCTCAACGCCGACTACCTGCGCGCCGAGTTGGCAAGCGGCGCCCACCTGCCGCGCCAACCCAGCCCACGCCTGGGCTTGGGCCTGGAATACAGCCAAGATCACTGGCAGCTGAGCAGCCGCTGGCAACACAGCCTGCAACAAGAACACCTAGCCCCCGGCGAACAGCCTTCCGCCGCGTACACGCGCTGGGATCTGTCTGCGGACTACCACCTGGGCACTTGGCAGGTCTACATCCAAGCCAAAAACCTACTCAACGAAACCATCCGCGACGCCAGCGCCCCCCTGAAATGGTATGCCCCCGACGCCGGGCGCTCCTTGGAGGTGGGGGTGCGTTGGGGGTTTTAGGTTAAAACGGTTTATAGGTTAGGCATGTCGGCCTTGTTTACACCCCGCTTAACCCACCAACCCGCCAAGCCTTTGTTATCAACAAGTTACAATTATGGCGCGAATGTTGCCAAAGGGTTATCCTGCCGTATTACTTACGGTTTCATCAAACCCTTCAGGATCAACCTACAATGAACATAAAACATATAACCAGCTTTTTGGCTGTCGCCCTTCTAAGTGCAGGCGCCCATGCCAGCGTTATTTTTCAGGACAATTTCAACACACAAACCGCCGCCCTCAATACCGATCTCGACAGCAATTGGTTTGTTACTGATGGCACCGTGGATGTAGTGAATACCGGCACCTATGGCCTTACCTGCGTAGGCGGCGTGGGCCGGTGTGTAGATTTAGATGGTTCTCGCAGGAATGCGGGCAAATTATCCAGCCGCTTGCTGAACATTGACGCAGGCGATTACACCTTAAGCTTTGATATTTCCGGCAACCAACGCGGTTCCGCTGCGGATGCCATGCAGATGACCTTAGGTGGCTTCCTCAATCAATCGTTTAACCTCGCCTCCGCAGCCCCTTGGGCCACCAAAACCTTTAACTTTACCGTTGCCAGCAACACCACCAATTACATCGTTTTCAACCATGCCGGTGGCGATAACATTTGTATCATGCTGGACAACGTTTCTTTAGTTAAAAACAGCGTTCCAGAGCCAAGCTCTGCCATTTTGTTAGGTTTAGGTTTATTGGGTTTAGGCCTTGCTCGTCGCAAAACAGCTAAATAAATTTTGGCGATTCAAAATAAAAACGGCTCTTCGGAGCCGTTTTTTTGTGGGGCCGTAACTATTCAGCATATTTTCTATTTTCGTGCGGCATCAGCGATCAACCCAGGCGCGATGAATCGCGCCCCTACAGGGTGAATTCTGTTATTCAGATTGCATCCAGCAACAACCAAACCGCCATCAGCATTAATAAACTCGCCAATACCTGATTACAACGCCGTTGCGCGCTGGGTTTAATTAAAAATTGGGTGAGTTGTTTGCCTAATTTGGCGTAAACCACCATAACGGTTAAATCAATAAATAAAAAAACAACCGTTAGCAAAACAGCCGCAAACATAAAATGCGTGGTGTGCTGCAAAAAAGGCGGAATTAAAGCGCCAAAATAAACAATGCCTTTGGGATTACTTGCGGCCACCACAAAACCACGCCGCAATAATTGTTTGTAGCTGTCTTGTTGAATATCGGCAGCGCACGAAAAATCCACCCAGGGCGCTCGCCAGAGTTGTACGCCCAAATAAAACAAATACACCGCGCCCAACATAGCCACCACACTAAACGCCGTGGGCCAAAGCGCCACCAAACTCCCCAGGCCTAATGCCGATAACAGCATCAAAAAAATATTACCCAAACTTGCGCCCAGCATAGCGGCACTGACACGTTTTAAAGGCAACCGACAGCCAAGCGCCAAACATAACAACATAACCGGGCCGGGGCTGATACTCACGGCTGTGGTAATTAAAATAAATTGCAAAAGGGATTCTAAAGACACGGATGGGTCCAAATTTTTTAACCTAGAAACCTCAGTTAAGCGCCCAAAAGCTGTGTAAGCCATTGGTGTAGATAGTGAAAGTTAAAAATGAAGGGCAACCTTATTGGTTGTTCGAATTTTTTAACTTTTGCTAGATGCTCCAAGGCGTTGCGCAGACTTGGGTGATTCAACTGAGGTTTCTAGGTTTGATTGTTATTGCGCAAGCGTATTTCTGTTTTTAAGACGGTGTTATCGCTTGCGATAATTTTTGTAAAAAGACGGACTTTGCGTATGCAGTTTTTGTTGAATTTGTGCTTGCCTGTTAGTGCGCAGGCTAACCCGCCCTACGCTTGAGCTGATTTAATTCAGTAATTCATCCAACGTCAATGCATAACTGCCCACAAACGTATCAATAAAATACTGCACCTCTGGCTGATTTAAATTACTCAAGCGCGCTTTAACTGCTTCTTCAGCCTTGCTAAATTCCCGGTTGCCCGCCGCCATTTCCGTGCGGCATTTAATATAAGCTGAAATAGTATCGGCGGCTTTAATAATTAAACGCTGCTCTTCTGGGATGTTTTCTTCAACAATGACCGCACGGTAATCCTCGCGTAAATCTTCGGGCAAAAGATTCAATAATTCTTGCTCCGCTTGGCGTTCAATGGCTTTGTATGCCTGGGTAATTTCCCGCGTGTGGTATTTAATGGGCGAGGGTAAATCGCCGGTGATGACTTCGCTGCAATCATGGTAAATAGCCGCCACCACAATCGCGTTTACATCCAGCGTGCCGCCAAAATAGCGGTTTTTAATCAATGCTAAAGCATGGGCAATGGTGGCGACTTCCCAGCTGTGCTCCATGACATTTTCTGTAACCGTATTGCGCTTTAAACCCCAGCGGCGCAGCCAGCGTAACTTACTGATATAAGCGTAAAAATGGCTTTTCATGTTTGGTCTCAAGCATGTGAATGTTTGGAAAGTGTACAGCAAAACACCGGCTACAAAGAATCCACACGCCTCAGTATGCCCACCAATTTTGGTAAAACACCTCAACTTGAATGTGAATAGTTAACAGAGTCGCAGCCGCCGCGCACGCATAGTATTCACGAGCCTAATATCGCTCAATAAAACATGGCTGAGTTTACTCGCGCAGCCTCATAACTTTACATAAAAAATGCAACGAGGGTGTTATGAACAATATATGGGAAAAACTATTGGCATTGGCCATATTAAGCTGCTCAATGAATGGATTTGCACTGGATTTAACCGAGGAACCCATTGCACGTATTGGGCATGGTGGTTTTTTTGATACCAGCGGAAAACAAATCCCTGTCACTGTGGATTTTGCCGAGCGCAGCCAGTTATGGTACCGCGAAGCCATTTTGGAGCAGTTAACAGAAAGCGAACAAAAACAATTTTTGAGCGACGAAAAACAAGCGCTTGAGGGTTTAAACGAAGACCGCCAAGCCCAGATGATTATGCGCCATCAATTATTGCAAAACGCATTAACCGGCGAGAACAAAACCCTAGAGCTAAAAAAAATAGGTGCCAAATTAAATGCGCTGCGCTATGAAATGGATTGGACGCTGCCAACAAAAGGAAGCGTTAGAATTCCAAAAATAAAATACGAATTTAAACTCTCTGACACCCTGTTAGAGCGCTTGCAGCGTTTTGATCGCATTAAAGATTTAATCGGCGACGATATATTTAAATTCACGATCAATTCCGGCCAGGCCTATATTAATGAATGCCGAAATGCAGGCGTGCCCATTCCACCGCCCATTAACCAAATGGACCCCACAGGGCTTACCGGTTGGCGCGTGGAAGGGTTTATTCCGCAAAGCCTGCAATTTATTGTCGGCACCCCCGCCGAATTGCGTAGTTACCGCAGCATAACGCCTGAAGGCATGTGTTATGCGCTGCCCCGTTACACCGATTCCACACGCACCCAGGTGAGCCTGGATGGCGTTATTTGTTTGGGCAAACAATCGTCAAATATGTGTGTGTGGGATAACCAAATGCCTAATGCCGCAGGGCAGGTAAGAGGTTTTACCTTCGGCGCCAGCGAAATTATTCCCATCGGGGTGCCCAGTGTGCCGGGCGGAAAATATCAAGCCGGTGGGGCTGAAATTGAATTTGGTAATGGTGGTGAATGTACCGATTGCCACGCCGGTGAAAACCCCTACATCGTGCATCCACGCACCACATTGCGCACCACGCCAGCAGGCGCTGCCGTCTCCTGGCAGAGCACCAGCGCCCGTAGCGGCGGCGATTTACCCACCTTTTCACTCAACCGGTATATTCCTCTGGTGGGAGCCAGTTGGCCGCAAAACCAATCTTCCCTCACCGCAGCGGCCACACCGGGCGCCTGTGGCGGTTGCCACGTAAAAGCCAGTGCGGGGCGCCTGCCGCATCTGTCGAACCAAATACCCGGTTATTGCAATACCGTGTTAGCCCTGGCAGGGCTGCGCACCATGCCGCCTAGCAGCCCAGGCAGCCAGGTAGCTACGGTGAATTCATTAATTAGCAGCCACTGCAATGCCGCGCCCAACGCCAGCGTAGAAGATGTGGGCGACCCGCACATTCAAACGGTTAATGGCACACGTTATGATTTCCAAGCAGCGGGGGAATTTACCCTGTTAAAAAATGGCGACAGCTCGTTTGAAGTTCAATCTCGGCAAACCCCGGTGCTGGTTAATTTTGCCCTGGGCACCAACCCGCACACCGGCCTATCCAGTTGCCCCAGTTTAAATACGGCCATCGGCGTGCGCGTAGGTAAAACCGTGGTGTCTTATCAGCCCAAAGGCGGTGCTTTTTCCAGCCGCGAAAGCTTAAGTTTATTTATTGACGGCAGCGAAATGGGTGCGGGTTTTTACGATTTAGGCGCGGGCAATAGCCTTAATTATTCCGGCGCAGGCAGCACGGTGGAAATCACATTGGCGGATAAATCCAAAGTGCGTATTTATCCGCGCAAATGGGAATCACAAGGTTATTGGTATCTGGATGTGCATATCGACAACACCCCCGCACGGGAAGGCGTAATGGGTTTAATTACCGAAGGCGATTGGCTGCCACGCGCACCGGATAGCACCAGTTTTGGCCCGCGCCCCCTCGCGCTGGATGACCGCCATCAGGTGTTAAACCAAAAATTTGCCGATGCGTGGCGGGTGACGGATTCCAGCAGTTTATTTTATTACGCACCCGGCACCAGCACCTTCGATTTCACCGACCCAGATTGGCCATCCGCACCGGGTAAATCCTGCGACAGCACCCGTTTAAAAGGTGATCTGCCCAAGGTTGAAAAACCCAATGTAGAATTAGCCCGCAAGGTATGCAGCAATATCAAAAATGAAACCATTCGAGAAAATTGTTACATTGATGTGAGTGTAATGGGCGAAACTCAAGCGGCTGAAGTGCATTTAAAAGCAGACGCGAATAATTAATAACACAAACGGTTAAACTCCAGCGGGGCACTTGGGCATGGGTGTTTCGCTGGGGTTTTTCATTTAATATTTTTGATTCAAAAACCCGCAATTGCGCTCAATTAACCCAGGCGCGATAAATCGCGCCTCTACGTGGATGGTCGAGCATTCAACCCGCTAGGTTTAATGCCTAAGGGCATCACAAACCCCGCCCAGCAATTCCCCTGCAAAAAATATTGTTTTTATCTGCCTTGCCATCCATCAGAATTTTTGTACTGGCCGCAATTTTAACTAGTCTTAGAGGACGATCATGTCATCTATTGCGGTACATCATCGGGCAAGCGCTGAACCTGTGGCGCGTAGTGAAATTTTATCTGTTAGGACGCTAAACTCGGGGTGTTGATCAATGGGATGGTTTAGGAATTTACCTATAGCGCGCAAACAAATGTTGATGTTGATTAGCGCGGCTTTATTACCAATTATAATTATTAGTCTATTAAGTTATTCGATGGCGCAGAAGGAATTAAGCCATAGCGCATTTCAGCAGCTTACTGCGGTGCGGGATTTAAAAGCCTCCTCAATTACTCGTCATTTTGACCAGCTGCGCGG
>JBEGTZ010000293.1:0-42934 GCA_041179125.1 Pseudomonadota bacterium
GCAACATTGGTTGGTTTTATCTGTGCCCATAGCGTGCGTGGGTTAACTTCGCACCACGTGCGCAGCATGTGTTTGCCGAACCCCTGGCCGTGTAGTTCTGGGTCGATTGCCCAGGACAATAAATAGTCATCAGCATAGGGCTCGGCGCGAATATAACCGAGGTTGCTGTTAGATTCCGCCAAAAAGAAAATACTTAATTGCCGTTGTGGATCCTTCAGTAATTGTGTGTACCAACGGCAGTGTTGGCGGTAGGGAATGGGTTCCGCATTGAGTGATTGTGCGGCGACACTCGGATGCTGGCGTAATTGCCACAGCCAACGGCAATCTTTGGCCTGTGCTGGGCGAAAAGCGGTCGTTAGCACTGTTTGTCGCCAAGTATTTTACGTGCAGCCATGATGTTTTTATCGTGTGTGTCGTCTAGCTTGAGCGGGGTTTTTTCCATAAACTCATAACACTGCTTTAAAAATGTCATATAGGTTTTTCGTCCCATTTCATAAGCTCTTTCATAGTCTGCTTGATGTTTTTGAAACAAACAAGCGCGCAGCATAAGTGTAAAATAACCGTGCATACTGCCACGTAGCAACATGGTTGTTATTGAGTTTTTATCGCGCTGCTCTCTTATTAAGTTAAAAATTTGTGTGATGCGCTCGTAAAACTCTTTCCTGCTGGGTGTTTTTTTTGGTAGGATAATGAGTTTTCGCATTTCAAAAAAATTGCGTAAATAATTTTTAATGTGGTTGTTTTGCAGGCTGCTATTTTCTCCTGGCCTAATAAAGTGGGTTTGTTTTAGTGAGTGAATTACGCCATCTTTATCTTCTAAAACAGAAAAATCCATTATGTCTGATAAGGGTTTTGGGATGGTGCCTTTAATTAAGGCTCCATTATTGGAGTTGTATACATTAATGCCTCCTTTAACTCGATCGTAGTAGGTGAGCAGAATTTGCATGTTTACACGAGTTGAATCTAAAAACACGCTAGTGGATACCTGCTCGACGAAATTACCTTTAATAAAATAATTGGCTTTAGTATTTTCTAGTGGGCTTAAATCTTTTATTTGAGTTTTAGCCGTCAGTGCATGATAAGGGCTTAACGACGAGTGGTGATCCCCTTCCGGGCTCATCCCTAAATCCACACCCACTAAATAAATTTCGGTAAATCCCATTGCTAGCGCATAGGACAGCCCAGCATTAGTTACTGTCGGGTTACACAGTGACAGTGCTCGAATAGTAACGCCACCACATGTTTGTTCGACGACGTTATCAATAATAATCTCACCGCAGTCGTTGGGTTTTTTTGCAATGCAGGCGTCGGAGAACATTTTAATGACTTCAGGTGCGCAGGTATTGAGGCAAAGCAGTGTTACACCTTCGCGATCTTCCGGTTGAGTGCCTTCCTCAAGCCAGTCTTTTACATCGATGTTGCGTTCCATTTCTACATGAAAATCAGGTTTGATTTGACGTTTTGCTAGGGAGCTCAGTGCGGTACCGCAGGACATGACAATGGCATTGCTGCGGTTGCGTTGTAAAAATTCTATGTGTTTGTCTAATGAGGGCCCATTGCCCACGAGTAGCAATGGTGGTAGTGGATGTTTTTTTTCGGGTTGTTGCAAAAAAATCGGGGTTTGATTGTTTAAATTGGCGATGGTATGGGCAAAGCTGACTTGCTCGTCATCAAAAAAACCAGTTCCCGTGGCATTTAAGTGGAATTCTTTGGTGTAAGTATTAATAAATTCTTCTTCTTTAGGGCTGCCAAAATGGCGGTAGATAAATGTAAATACTACGTTGTGCAGGCCGATACGGTCAGTGAGTAGGCGCAATTCGGCAAGTGCATCTTGAGTTTCCATGCCTATTAATAATTTAATCATTCGATAGGGGCGTAAAAAATAGCTAATAACTTCGCCCCAATCAATGGTGTGTAGTGACGCATAAAATGAATCTTTGTGCGGGTCAAAAATACACAGGGTATAAATGTCTAGCTTTTCTAATAGTGCAGGCAATTGATAGCCCATTCCTATGCCGGTCATTAAAAACATCCCAATCGGCTGATTGCAGTTAACCTTTATGGTGTCGTTAAATGGTGCGTAATAATCTATTAAATGATTAATCAGCGGGGCATGTAAGTGTGCGTCATTCATGATTTTGCTTTTGGCAAAGTTCACAGAAGATATAGACGGCAAGGTGATAAATTCTTTTACTTGTGTGGCAATAAACTCCTTTGGGTCACTCGCATACACAGGTCTATTGTTTAAATTGTAATTGACCAGGTTTAAGTGGCCATCTTCTGTGTAGAGCAAGCGCAGCTCTTTGGGTTCGTAATCGATAAACTGGTGGTATATATCAGGTGCCGCCTCTTTAAATATGGCCATGTTTTTTTTGAAGCGCAGTTCAAGCTGTAGTTGCAAGTTTTGCAACTCGGCTTGGCGCAACAGTTCGTGCAGTTGATCGACGGGGTTTGTGGGTTGGGCAGGAGTGCAGGCTGGTTCCATGACAAAACTCTGACGGTAGGGGGGAATCTCTACCCTTTGCAGAAACCGTGCCTTTAGCGCTTGACCCGCAGGAGAATAAAAAGTACTGTATGTGTACACAGTAATTTTGGTGAGGCAACACAATGGCAGTTATCGCTGTATGGCAATGTGATCGGGACGGGGCTATGTTTCAAAACAAAAAAGACGCCGATGAATACGACAAAATGTTGGAGTTGGCTGAGTCCATCGGTCAATTATTAGAACAAAACATCTCCGGATTGAGTGAAGCGCAGGTTGAGGCCATAGGTTTATTGCTGGCCCGCCGCCGGGAGGCTTTGGTCAAAGCCTGTAAAGGCCGTCCTGAAGCTCTGTTTGAAACGCCTGAGGAGCCGCAAATCGAGCCTTTTGCGGTATTGCCTAACAAAAGCTAAATCAGGAGCACCTCCGGAACAGGTGGAAGTGCTGAGCTTTTACTGAGGTGTTCACTTGATTTTTTTGGGGTGTTCTCTATTTCCCCGGCCCTTTTCCCCGGCACCTTTTTCTAGCGCCTACCGCAAAAACCCGTACAATCGCCGCCTTTTGTATCTGTGCGTGGGATCCTCTGCGCCGAATAATGGGTGAACAATTATGTCAGAGTTTGTACAGGGCCAACGGTGGGTGGTGGATTCAGAACCAGAGCTTGGGTTGGGCATTATCATGTCTGTGCAAACACGCACGGTTGAAGTGTTTTTTCCTCAAGTTGAAACCGAACGTTTATACGCAAAAAACCAAGCACCGCTTACACGTATTGCCTACAGTGTTGATGATACGGTGAAACTCAAAGATGGCCGTAGCGCCCGCGTTGTGCAGGTACACAGCAATAAAGGCTTTTTAATTTACGATATAGGCGATGACCAGCTTGTCCCGGAAACTGAGTTAGCCGGGGATATTCAACTTAATCAGCCTTATATGCGCTTGCTAACGGGGCAGTTGGATAAATCCAAGTGGTTTTATTTTCGTCGTCAATTAGATGACGCCTTGGCCCGCACATGGAATTCTCGCCTTAATGGCCTTTTGGGCATCCGCGCCAATCTTATTCCCCACCAATTGTATGTTGCTTGGGCAGCCTGTGAGCGTGAGCAGGTGCGTGTGTTGCTGGCCGATGAGGTGGGCCTGGGTAAAACCTTAGAGGCGGGCATGATTCTCACCCGTTTATTGAAACTTGAACGCATAGAACGGGCGTTAGTGGTGGTGCCTGATGCACTCCAAGTGCAATGGTTGGTGGAGTTAATTCGACGATTTAGTTTGCGCCCTGAATTGTACGCAGGTGGGGACCATGATTTTTCTATTGGCCAAATTCATTTAATTCCGCAGTCTGTATTGGTGGCGCAAGCGAATGTATTGTTCGCCAGCGAGTTTGATTGTGTGGTGGTGGACGAAGCGCATCATATTCAACCGCACATGCCAAGTTTTACCGTATTGCAGCAGCTGGCGCACCTTTGTCCACATATAGTTTTACTTACCGCTACACCAGAACAGTTGGGTTTTGCCAGCCATTTTGCGCGCTTACAATTATTAGACCCAGCTAAATATACGGATATGGCACGTTTTAGTGAGGAGGAAAAATCCTTCGCGCTGATTAATAAATTAATTTCTCAGCTACCGGCTAGCCGCTCGCAATTGGTTAAGCAATTTGATTTGGATAATGAATTAGAGGACGAAAATTTAATTGCTCAGGTGCTGGACTGTCATGGTCTGGG
The DNA here is from genome assembly GCA_041179125.1 of Pseudomonadota bacterium. Classification (GTDB taxonomy): domain Bacteria; phylum Pseudomonadota; class Gammaproteobacteria; order Pseudomonadales; family Cellvibrionaceae; genus CAMCXE01. The sequence continues at coordinate 4,204 of JBEGTZ010000293.1, forward strand.
GCGCGTGATGTTTAGGAATTCCCGTGCGCAAGTAAAAGGTTTCCCTGCTCGAATCGCAGTTTCCTATGAGTTGACAGAAGAAACTTGGTATTGTCGATTTGAATGGCTGGCGAATTTTTTAAATAAACATAAAACAGAAAAAATATTAGTTATCTGCCATGAACAGCCCCATGTATTGGAAGCGGAGTCTTATTTGTGGCAGAAACATGGCTTGGATGCGGCACTATTTCATGAGGGCATGAATTTAGTGGAGCGCGATAGAGCAGCCGCGTATTTTGCCAATATGGAGGATGGCGCACAGGTATTATTGTGTTCGGAAATTGGTGGCGAAGGGCGCAACTTTCAATTTAGCCACCACCTTGTATGTTTAGATTTACCTGTACATCCGGATGTATTAGAACAACGTATTGGCCGTTTAGACCGCATCGGCCAAACACAGGATGTCTGTATCCATATTCCTGTTGCTAAAAACTCCCTCGGTGCGTTGCAATTTGAGTGGTTTAACCAGGTGCTCAATTGTATTGCTGAGCAAAACCCAGCTGCGGGTGTTGTTCATGATGAATATTGGCCAAGCCTTCATTTAACCAATGATAATTCAGCTATTTTTGCGGAAGCTAAAATAAAAGTACAACAATTGACGCAGGCAATTCATGAAGGCAGAGATGCCTTATTGGAAATGAATTCTTGCCGTGAGCCGCGTGCGAGCGAATTGGTTAAAGGTATTATGGAGTTTGAAGCCAATACACCCTTTGAATTGGTTGAAATGGCCAGCAGTTTATTTAATTTCCATTTTGAAGAAACTCAAAACGGCGCTTATTCATTAATCCCCGCTGATAATATGCTGATTGGTTCACTACCTGGGATTCCTCTTGAAGGTGTCGAGGTGACATTTTCCCGCGCATTAGCCAATACGAGGGAAGATCTTATGTTTATCACCTGGGATTCACCATTTATTAGCGGATTATGGGAAATTTTACACCACTCGGAATTAGGTTGTGCCTCGGTTGCCTTGTTGCCAAGTAAGCAGTTACCGCCAGGAAAATGTTTGCTTGAAGCCTGTTTTGACATAGTAATGCAGTCTGTTCATGGAAAAGATTGTTTGCCATTTTTATCTGCATTTTCTGTTCGTTCTTTGGTTTTGGATATTAGCGATAAAAATCTATCGGCATTGTTGCCTGAAGATAACTTGCAGCAATCATTAAAATCCGTCGATAAAAAACTTGCGCGTAAAATTATACAAAGCAAAAAAGATGAAATACCCAGTTGGTATAAGCGGGCAGAGGTATTTGCTGAGGTGAATAAGCAGCAAATTATTGATCACGCGTGTGCCGAGGTAAATAATTTTTATCTGCGTGAAATTCACCGTTTGCAAGATCTAGCAAAGCGTGGCGCAAATATAAATGAGTCTGAATTAACAGCGCTTAAGCATCGTCAAGCCGGGATATTAACAGCGCTTATTGAGCAAAGTCATTTGCAGCTATCGGCTATACGTTTAATTGTTACCACTGAACATTAAATTTTAGTAACTCCGATGTTACGCACCTCAGAGCTACTCTGTGTCCATACGTAACTGTAGAGTGGAGCTTGCGAAACCCAACAAGGGTGAAGCGCTGTATGCTTTTTGAGCACATCATTTCTGCACTCAATCAATTAGCCTCTTATATTATTGTTGATATGACTATAACATGCTAATAGCCACGAGAAATATCGATTTCAATTTTGATCCGAGTAAATTCACCCGCGCCAAGCTGTATTGACTATAAGTAAGCGCGGTTTCGATGGGGGTACTTAGTTGAGTAGCTTTAATATAAAAGTATTATCATTTTAAATTTGTGCTGTATTTGGTCTAAAAACCCCTAAATATATCAAAATAAAAAATTATGTATTTAATGTTTAATAAATCGCAGTCGTTTAATAATTCCTGCCTGGGATTTATGGCGTTAATGATTAGTTGCTCCATTGAAGAGTAATTCGCTGCAACTAATAAATTCATAAAACTGCGTGACAAATATGTGATTTTATCGATACACATGAAGTGATTACTCATGTAACTTCGGCGCCCATGATTCGGCTTGCACCCTGTTAAAAATTCCCGAACAATTTTTATGTGTGGTGTGCTTATTTTTATAATTAACCATTGGAGTTTTTATGGGACAGCAAAATCTTAACATCCACCCCATGCCTCGCCGTTTGCTCAGCCTAATTTTGGCTGGGGCATTGGTGGGTTGTTCTGGTGTTGGTACCGGGGTAACTTTTGATACGAGTTTGGCTCGCGCCGAAGTCAACGAAAATACCAGTTCTTCATTTTGGAAGGCGCGGGCTAAGGCTGGGAATAACTCAGTAAAATACAGTCTCAGTGGAAATGATGCGGGAATTTTTACCATTGATCAGTCCACCGGGGCGTTGACGTTTAAGCAGCCTGCGGACTTTGAACAGCCCAAAGATAGCGACCGCGATAACGAATATGTCATCGACATTACGGCACAGGTTGAGCAAAGCTCAGCCACTCAAAACCTTCGCGTCAAAGTGAAAGATGTTGCTGTACCTACCGTAGCCTTGGTATCACCGCAGGCTAATGCCAATGTGGGGCAGGGCGATAACGTAGAAGTCGAAGCATCAGTTAGGGTTTATGATCAAGAATCCAAAGGGCCATTAAATAGCGGCAGCGTTACTGTAAATGGCGTCAAACTGACTAAAGACTCCGCTGATCCTACCTTGTGGAAAGGGCTTGTACAGGTTCCTGCTGGCGGGATGGATGTAGAAGTTGCCGCGACAACCGAAGATAACGTAGTCATCAAAGAAACGGCTAAATGGATCAATAAACCCGGCTCGCTGAAGCCGCAGGTTATGGCGTTGGTTCCAGGTGGATATATAGCAACTATTGATTCTGCTGGTCATTTCATGACCAAAATTTATTTATCAGGCATGCCTCAATGGGTGGAATACGCGGGTAATGATGATTTATTTAAGCCATTAAAATCGTTTGATTTTAACTCTCGTTATCAAACAGCCTATTTTAGCAACGAAAAAGGCGAGCTTATGGCTGCCTCCATCGCCAGCGCTGTTCCAAAAATGTATTACGCAGGGGCGATTTCCGGCCTGCTGGGTTTGACTTATGATTCAAGCGGTAATCGCCTTCTTGTATTATCTGCAAAATCAAACAAGGGCGGAGAAAGATTTGAAGTGTCTGCTGTGCCTTTAAATAACTTGGGTTTTGCGAATGCTAGAACAGCTGAAACGAAAAACCAGGCGGCTAAAGTTAGTAGTCTTTGGAATATGTATGCAGATGAATCATTGGGAGTATTTAAAGCGTTTAATTATCACCGAGCATCTAAAACATACATTATTGCCGATGAGCGTATTGTAGACGGCACAGCACGTACTTTTGTACAGGGCTATGATGAAAGTGCTCAAAAACGCTTTACGGCTGAAGTGGGTGGCGACATTTCTGTTTTAGCGGTTGACGAGGCAGCAGGCGTTGTTTACGCAGCTGAGAATAGCCGAACGCCCGAAGCAAAACTGAAAGCTATTAATCTTTCAACGGGAGCAGTAAGTGATTTGGTGGATGCACCTTCGACTAGTGTTATCGGCGCATTTTCTGATTTGCGTATGGATAATGTGAATAAAAAGCTTTATGTGAGTGATGCGGTAGCGGGCAGTATTTTTGTTGTTGATCTAGCGGCAAAATCTATCACCGAGCTTAATCACATGCCTGCTTTCACTGGTGATCCAACACTTGAAAATTAATAAGCAGTATGCGCGCCCCCCCAAGTTTATTTGGGGGCGGTTTGCTCCTGTGTTCAAATGGCATGGATGCCTTTTTAGTACAGCACTATCAACCTGAATAGTGATAATTAAAAGTTAAGTCGTTCCTTTCATATCTCCCTCCCACACCCCTACGCTCATCCCTTCGCTATTTCAGCATGTTGATGCTGGCATAGGCATTGCTCTTGTCCTTTATATCTGTGCTGAGGACAAAAAAATGGCTATTTCTTTTCGTAATTCTGTGGGTTTGTACGAATCCGCTTTAAGGTTGCGTGCTGATCGCGCCGAAATTTTGGCGGGCAATTTAGCTAATGCCGATACTCCAGGTTATCAAGCGCGAGATTTTAATTTTGGTGATGCACTCAAAAATCAGATGGGGCCTCAGTCGCCGGGTAATTCCGTACTGCTTACCCAGAGTGGGCATCAAGAGGGTTCGTCTTTAGGTGCTGGCGGTATGAATGTGGAGTTTCGCACGCCCACACAGCCTTCTTTAGATGGGAATACTGTTGAAGAGCAAGTGGAGCATGCGGAATTTATGCAAAACAGTTTGGAGTACCAAACCAGCTTTACCTTATTAAATGGTCGATTTAGAAGTTTAATGTCTGCAATTAAAGGGGATTAACTATGGGCCTTACCACTATTTTGGATATAGCAGGTTCTGGCATGAACGCCCAGAGCCTTAGGCTAAATACCACGGCAAGCAATATAGCCAATGCGGATACCGCATCTTCCAGTGCAGAAAAAACCTACCGGGGACGGCACCCCATTTTTGCTGCCAGCTTTCCTAATATGTTAGGGCACCCCGATAACCGCAGTGCCTTGGATCCGCCACCCGAGAGTTTAGGTGTGGAAATTAAAGGAATTGTTGAAAGTGATGCACCGCTACAGCCTAGATATGAACCGGAAAATCCTTTGGCTGATGAGCAGGGCTATGTGTATTACCCGAATGTAAATGTGGTTGAAGAAATGACCAATATGATCTCTGCATCGCGTTCCTACCAGGTAAATGTTGAAGTTGCCAATGCAGCCAAACAAATGATACAAAAAATATTAACCTTGGGCCAATAATTGCAATCAATAATTCAATGGAAACTTATGCTGGCTTTAAAAGGGGTTAAAGCGGAATAATAAAAGGAAAAGCGGCAAAAAATTTCCGCTTTAAGGGTTGAGCGGCAGAAGTTAACCGAACAGCGGCAAAAAATGGAAGTGGTTGCTGTGTAAGGCTGCATTTAGGTAGGTTAAAAGTAAAGAGCGGCAGATAAAAATTAATGCGGGGGAAATGTTATGAGTGATGTTTCGGGTTTGGGATCTTCAATTGATGCTTTGTCATCGGCGAATAAATACAAAAAAGATGAGAAAACCTCGAATGAATTAGGTCAAGATGCATTTTTACAACTAATGATTTCCCAGCTTAAAAACCAAGACCCGTTAAGCCCCCAGGATAACGGTGAATTTGTATCTCAATTGGCGCAATTTAGTTCTGTTGAAGGGTTGGATAAACTCAACAATAATTTTGATTCTTTTGCCAATAAGTTTGTTTCCAACCAGGCGTTACAGGCCTCTTCATTGGTTGGGCGTACCGTGACAGTTCAGGGTAAAACCACTACGCTTGAAACGGATGGAATTGTAACTACCAGTGCTAATGTCCCACCTGGAGCGAGTAATTTTAGTTTGGCTATTTATAAAAATAATGGCTCGCTGGCGCAAACTATTGACTTTGATAAAGTGTCTGGAGAGGAAATGAAACTGGCTTGGAATGGTCGAGAAGCGGTATTAAATGGTCAACTGTTAAATATCCCGGAGAGTGTAAAAGGGGTTGAGCCAGGCATTTATACATTTAAGTTAAGTGCATTGATTGATGGCAAACGAACAGAGCTGGATAACAACGTTACCGCGAATGTTAATTCGGTGACATTGGGTAAAAATGGAACGCTGACACTGAATCTTGCTGGGGCGGGTGCGGTTAATTTATCCGATATTAAAGAAATTAATGAATAGAATCTGCTCCTATTATTTTTAGTAATAGAATTTAATGAATTATTTTTTTGGTAGTAAATATCACGGAAGTTCATGTTATTCATAGGGTTAAATTGATGTAGGCTGGGAGACGTATATGCCTTTTAACACAGCGCTGAGCGGGATTCGTGCCGCCTCAAACGATTTAAATATTACAGGTAATAACATTGCCAACGCATCAACCACAGGGTTTAAATCCTCGCGGGCTGAATTTGGTGATGTATATGCTAGTTCGGTTCTCGGTTCGGGAAGCAACCCTATCGGTAGTGGTGTGCGGTTGCAAGATGTGGCGCAAAATTTTAAAGATGGCAATATTTCCTTTACGGAAAATGAATTAGATTTAGCTATAAAAGGCTCTGGTTTTTTTGTGGTGCAAAAAGGTGGAGAGCAATTTTATACCCGCGCCGGTTTATTTAGCCGAGATATGGACGGCTATATAGTCAATAATGTAGGGGCCCGCTTGCAGGGTTTTGGTGCTGATGACAGGGGGACTGTGGGTGGTTTGCAAACAGACTTGCGAATTCAAACTAGTAATTTAGCCCCCAGGCCTACTACTTTTGTGGAGTCAAATTTAAATTTAAATTCATCGGAAAAAGTAAAACAAACTGTAGGGCAAACAATAACTACCAATGGGAATTCTATAGGAGTAACACAGGGTGGATTGGAAAATGCCACGAATACAACGGCTACCGCAAATGGTTTTACCATAGCTGGAATTGGCAATAACTTTACTACCACACCTATGACGTTCGATGTGGAATTAACCGGGGCTGGCGCTAATAACGGGGCCGTCAGTGTGCATTTATCATCGGCTCGAGGTGTGCCTGCAACTATTACCAGCTTTAATGAGTTGCGCACTTTGGCGGGTGTTATTAATGCTCAATTATCTCAACCTACGCCGCCTCAATCGGCCATTGACGCTATGGCGGTAGCTAAAGATGATGGCGGTGGAAATTATCATTTGGAATTTGTTTCGCGTACTGCAGGTGAGGGGTCGCAAATTCGGGTTTTAAACTCATCCGCAAACGCAACACAGTTAGGCTTGCCTGCCCCTGCTGCCACTTTGGTTTCTACCGCAGGAATTGCAAAAGTAACTAATGGTTACCCACAACAAAGTATTGATATTGTTGATCCAAACGGAAAAGTCAAAACCTATACTGCGTTAGCTGGGGCAACGGCTGCAAAAACAGCAGCGGAAATGGGGGCTTTAAACGGTGTTGAAGCAACGGCGATTACCAACGCTACGATATCTGCTGCTTCTTATGTAAACGCTAACGGTAATATGATATTAACGCTAAATTCTGTGCCGTTAACTGGTGATACGTTGCCCGCCTTAGCATTAAAAATTAACGAATTAACCCATAATTCATTGCCTGGAATTAGTGCCGTGGTGGACCCGGTATCCGGGGATTTAAATATTACATCCAGTATCGGTAACGATTTACATTTTCAAATTTCAAGTATTGATGATGGCGATAGCGTGCAGGTAATTGGCAACAGTGACGCGCCGCCACAAACCTTAGAAGCTGATTCTGATGGTGTTTTAAATGGAGCGCAGGCTTTAAGTGCGACCACCAATTCAATTGTAATTGGAGGGAAAGTAAACATTGCACTTGATGAAGATTATAGTTTAAGTAATGCTAATCCCCCATCAGTAGGATTATTTGGCCCCTTAGTGGCGGATGCGTTTTCTCCCATTACGATCAACGCATTTGACCCCATAGATGTGGACACTTATAACCATTCAACCACGCAAACTATTTTTGATAGCTTGGGTAATGCACATCAAATGCAACAATATTTTGTGCGGCAGAAATACGATGAGAATGACCCTACCACTTCGCGCAACCACTGGAAAATGCATATTTTAATAGACGGCAAAGATGTGGGCGACCCAGACACAACATTGCCGCCTCCCGGCAATACATTGCCGACGCGCTCTGGGTACAATATATTTTTTAATCCCGATGGGTCAATTAATCCAACACAGACTGAGAGTATTCTTATTTCGAACTGGACCCCATTAGATGTTAATGGAAATCCAAATGGTGCATTGGGGCCACAAAATGTATTAGCTGGTGGTAGTTTTATTATTCCCGACCCTCCCGCTAGTTCGAATTTCACTATCGATGTCAGTAAATCAACTCAGTTTGGAAGCCAATTTGCCGTGAATCGGGTAAACCAAAATGGTTATACCACAGGCCGTTTATCTGGTTTAAATATTGATGCAAACGGAATTATTTTTGCGCGTTTTACAAATGGAGAATCCCAGGTATTGGGCCAGCTGGCGCTATCAAATTTTTCGAATAACCAGGGGTTGCAGCCTGTAGGTGATACCATGTGGGCGGAAAATTTTGAATCTGGGCCGCCGAACATAGCTACACCAGGATCAGGGGCTTTAGGTGCCATTCAATCTGGGGCTTTAGAGGAATCTAATGTGGATCTATCTTCGGAATTGGTGAACCTTATTATTGCTCAGCGTAATTTTCAGGCAAACTCAAAAACCATTGAAACTGCTAATCAGGTAACTCAAACCATTATAAATCTGCGTTAATAAATTTTATTATTGACTAATAATAAAAAATAATTTTTTTTCAGTTTTTAAAAGGCCCTTCATGGGCCTTTTTTATTATTTAAAATTCGCGCCTTGGCGGAATATTGCAATGCTCTAATCAGAGGTTAAATATCTGGCACCGCTCTTGCACTTCATTAAATAACGGCAAAAACGCCAATTAAATGTGAGTGCCACGATGGACAAAGCCTTATATATAGCCATGACCGGCGCAAAACATAATATGCGCGGGCAAACCAGTCATGCCAATAATTTGGCAAACGCCAGTACGGATGGATTTAAAGCCGATTTTTCTCAGGCGCGTAGTATGCCTGTTTATTACGGGCCGGGTTTACCAACACGCGCTTATGCTTTGTCGGAATTGGGTGGCACTAATTTAAGTTCAGGTACGTTAAACCAAACCGGTCGTGATTTAGATATTGCCATTGATGGTGAAGGTTTTATTGCTGTACAGGGACGAGATGGGCGAGAAGCCTATACGCGAGCAGGCAGTTTTGAGGTGGACAATCAAGGAGTTTTACGTACAGCATCCGGTTTATTGGTATTGGGAAATAGCGGCCCAATTACTATCCCGCCCGCTAAAAAAATAGAATTTAGCCAGGATGGAACTATTAGTGTTCATGCGCAAGGACAAACCGCATCGGCATTGGTACAGGTGGACAGAATTAAATTAGTAAAGCCTGATGCGTCAACGGTATCTAAAGGGCCAGATGGACTTTTGCGTGTTTTATCAAATGCGGCTGGCGGTGTTTTGCCTGCTGACCCTACAGTGAAAGTCATTGGTGGGAGCTTGGAAAACAGCAATGTAAATGCAGTGCAAGAATTAACTGGGTTGTTAACATTGGCTCGCCAATACGAAATGCATGTAAAAATGATGTCTACAGTAGAAAAAAATTCTGAAGCTTCATCACGCTTACTACAAATGAACGCTTAGCATTCATATTTATAGATAATTAAATTTTTTAGGTTTAACAAGGTTATTGAGGTATTTATGCACGCGGCATTATATGTAAGTAAAACAGGCCTTGCGGCTCAAGATAAGCAGTTGTCTACTATTTCCAATAATTTATCCAATGCCTCTACTGTTGGATTTAAGCGCGATAGAGCAATTTTTGAAGATTTGTTATATCAAATACAACGTCAACCTGGCGCGCAAACCACGCAAGAAACCCAGCTGCCCTCCGGCTTGCAATTGGGTGTTGGGACAAGGGTGGTGGGAACACAAAAACAATTCACCGAAGGCAGTTTACAGGTAACAGAACAACCTTTGGATGTGGCGGTTGATGGGCGTGGATTTATTCCTATTCAACAAGCTGATGGTACCACTGCGTATACCCGCAATGGGCAATTGCATTTAAATGGCGAAGGACAAATGGTCACTGCCGATGGATTATTGCTGCAACCTACAATTAGTGTCCCTAGCAATGCCAATACCGTCACTATAGGAACCGATGGCACGGTGAGCGTGCAAGTGGTTGGAGAGCCTGCGCCACAGGGAATTGGCAATATTCAATTGGTGGATTTTGTGAATCCTGCTGGGTTGCAGTCAATTGGCGGTAATTTATATGTACAAACTGGATCTAGCGGTGAGCCTATTCAGGGGACTCCAGGTGAAAATGGTTTAGGGCAATTAAAGCAAGGTATGTTAGAAAATTCTAACGTCAATATTGTAGAAGAAATGGTTAATATGATTACCACTCAGCGCGCTTATGAAATGAATTCAAAAGTGGTTTCCACAGCTGATCAAATGTTGCAGTACATTACTCAAAATTTATAATGGGTGGGTTATGAATTTTATTTATGCGGCAAAATTTTTAATTGTAATTGCTGTTTTTGCGGTTTCTGCCTGTACGGTTAGTCGGCCAGAAAAACCAGATGACCCACATTTTGCGCCTAAATTGGTGCCCACCGCTGCACGTTCTGCACCGCAAGATGGTGGCCTGTATACCGATGCTGGATTGGATTTATTTTCCGATCGCAAAGCGCGTAGGCCTGGGGATATCATCACTATAGTGCTTAAAGAATCAACGGTTTCACAAAAAAAATCGAATTTAAATGCAACAAAAGAAACGGGATTATCTTTGGATAACCCTACATTATTGGGTGCCCCGTTGAGTATGGGTAAAATAAATTTAGGTGCGGATTTATCGGGTCAAAGCCAGTTCAAAGGCAAAGGGGATGCGGCACAAAGCAATAATTTACAAGGAAATATATCGGTTACTGTAAGCGATATTTTGCCCAATGGTGTATTGGTGGTGCGCGGTGAAAAATGGCTGACATTAAACCGTGGTGATGAATATATAAGGATAAGTGGCATGGTTCGGCCTGATGATATTGGGCCTGATAATACCGTTTTATCCACGCGTGTAGCTAATGCGCGTATTAGTTATTCTGGTTCCGGTGCTATGGCTGATGCCAGCCAAATGGGCTGGCTTAGCCGATTTTTTAATAGTGCATATTGGCCATTTTAAGGGGGTTCTTTATGTTGCGTTGGTGGTTATTTTTTATTGTTGCCGCAGTTAATTTGACTCTTGTGCGCGCACATGCAACCGAGCGAATTAAAGATATAGCCTCAGTACAGGGCGTGCGCTCCAATCAGTTGGTGGGGTATGGTTTGGTGGTAGGTTTGGATGGAACAGGCGATCAAACAAATCAGGCACCTTTTACCGCGCAATCGTTTTCTGCCATGTTAAAACAATTCGGTATTACTGTTCCTGAGGGGGCAAAATTTCAACTTAAAAATGTTGCTGCTGTGGCTGTACATGCTGAATTGCCTGCCTTTTCTAAACCTGGGCAAAATATTGATGTAACTATTTCTTCCTTGGCAAATGCTAAAAGCTTGCGTGGAGGCACTTTATTATTAACACCTTTGCGCGCTGTTGATGGCAATGTGTATGCATTAGCGCAAGGGAATTTAGTGGTGGGCGGGTTTGGCGTTGAAGGTAAAGACGGTTCTAAAATTACGGTGAATATACCCAGCGCAGGACGTATTCCCGGTGGTGCTTCTGTTGAGCGTTCAGTGCCTAATCAGTTTTCGGGTGGTGATGCCATTGTTTTAAATTTACATACAGCGGATTTTACGAATGCCAAACGCGTTGCACAAAGTATTAACGATTTAATTGGGCCTAATATTGCGCAAGCGCAAGATGCGGTATCAATTTCTGTGCAGGGGCCTAAGAATGTAAATCAGCGCGTTGAATATTTATCCCTTTTAGAAAATATTGAAATTGAAACGGCGGATGGCCCTGCAAAAATAATTATTAATTCTCGCACGGGAACAATTGTAGTAGGTAAAAATGTTCATGTATCACCAGTAGCAATTACGCACGGTTCTTTAACCGTCACTATTAAAGAAGATGTTGAAGTCAGCCAACCAGATGCATTGTCGGGTGGACAAACTGCGGTGGTACCGAACAGTAATGTAGGTGTTAGCCAGGAAAAATCACCCATGTTTAAATTTTCCCCTGGCCCCACAATTGAAGATATTGTAAAAGCGGTGAATCAAGTGGGGGCAGCCCCTGGTGATTTAATGGCTATTTTAGAGGCTTTGAAGCAGTCGGGTGCATTAAAAGCTGAGTTGGTGGTGATTTAAATGGCTACGCCTATAACCTCAACGATGTCGTCGGCGGGTGACATTTATACCGATATAAATTCGTTGGCCAATATTAAAAATGTCAAAGATCCTAAACAAGCCTTAGGTAAGGTTGCTGCTCAGTTTGAGTCTTTGTTTGTTGGGATGATGTTAAAGTCGATGCGCCAGGCCAATGCAGCCTTTTCGGAAAATGGGTTATTCGATTCCAAAGATTCTTTATTTTATCGTGACATGCATGATCAGCAGTTAGCCATAGAGCTATCCAAAGGGAAGGGTATTGGAATCGCTAGTGTATTGGAGCGGCAATTGGCCCCTAAGGTAATTAAAAAAACCACACCAAAAGAAGATGTGACAAAAAACATAAAAGAAGATATTGATGTGGCGGGCGCGTTACCTCCATTGAATAAACAAGAACATTGGCGGCGTGTTATTTCCACAGTTTCGGCGCCTGGCGTTGCGACTGCACGGGTTAAAAGTAAAGAATCGGAAGTCGATTTTAAAGAACCTATGTTGCATAGCGATTGGTTGGATCCTTATTTGGCCACACCCGTGATTCCGACAGAAAAACCGGTTGAGGTAAAAATTAACTTAACCTTATCCAGCCCACAAGATTTTATTGATCAGTTATTGCCTTACGCACGTATGGCAGCGCGTGAACTGGGTGTTAATCCCTTAGTTTTAATTGCCCAATCGGCAATGGAGACTGGTTGGGGTAAGCGTATGGTGAGTGATGCACAGGGAAATTCTAGTAATAATTTTTTTAATATTAAAGCCAATTCCGCTTGGGATGGGGATGCGGTAGAGGTATCTACCTTGGAATACAGCAAAGGTATACCAAGGCGGGAAGTGGCGCAGTTTAGACAATACAGTTCAATTGCAGAAAGCTTCCAAGATTATGTGAAGCTTTTGCAAAATAGCCCGCGTTATCAGGCCGCTGTGGAAACGGCCCAGGATGCAAAAGAATTTTTGCGAGAGTTGCATGGCGCAGGATATGCAACAGATCCGCTGTACAGTCAAAAAATTATCAGCCTATTTGAGATGATAGCGGATGGTCGCTATCGAAATGAAAAATAATCAAAAGCAGTACAAATAACGCAGAATAAATTATGGCCAACGATCTATTAGGACTCAGTGTCACTGGTTTGCGTGCAAGCCAGGCCGCATTAAATACCACTGGGCATAATATTTCTAATGCCAATACCGATGGTTATTCTCGTCAGCGTGTGGATATTGCCACTAACCCCGCCAGTTATACCGGAGTGGGGTATGTGGGTAATGGTGTTTCAATTAACGCTATAGAGCGCGTTGCAAATGAATTTATAACCACTCAAGTGCGCACAGATTCTGTATTATTTAATGAAATAGATACTTACCATACAGAAGTGAGTGCCCTGAATAATTTGCTGTCTAACGAAGCTACTGGGTTGTCGTCGGCGCTGGAATCCTTTTTTGGTTCAATGCAAAATGGCAGTAATGATCCCACTTCAATACCTGCTCGCCAGCTAATTATTAGTGAGGCTAAAAATTTAGCTGATCGATTTAATAGTATTTACACTCGAATGGATAATATTCACAGTGGTGTAAATTCATCTATGGAAATAGCGGTAGGTGAGATTAATGCTCTTTCAAATACAATTGCCACTTTAAATTTAAAAATTACCGATGCCGGTGGATTAGGGACGCCGAATGACTTATTGGATCAGCGGGATGAGACGCTACGTAAGTTATCTGAGTTAGTAGGTATTCAAGTTTTTGATCAGGGTAATGGACAATTAAATGTGCTTGTTGGCTCCGGGCAGAGTTTGGTGGTGGGAACACGCTCGCAAGCCATCAGTTTGCAATCGGATCCTTCTGATGCACGAAAAAACCAACTTTTAATGAAAACTGAACTGGGTGTGTTTCCTGTTAATATTTCAGGCGGCAATTTAGGTGGTTTAATTAAGTTTCGTGATGAGGCATTAAATTCTAGTTTTAATCAGTTGGGGCGCATTGCCATTTCCATGAGCAATCGCTTAAACGAGCAGCACCATCAGGGTATTAATTTACAAAATCAGTTTGGTTCTGATTTGTTCACCGATATGAATGATCCTGTTTTGGCTTCCGAACGTGTGTTGGCTTTTGCAACAAATGCGCCTTTAAGCAACCCGCAAATGGGACTTTATATTGACGATGCCAATCAATTAGGCTTGAGTAACTATGAGATATCTATTGAAGGTGGTGGTTTATTTCGTGTGAAACGTAATAGCGATTCGGTTGAGGTGGCATCGGGTTTGTTACCTGGATTTTTTCCATTTACTACTGAGTTTGATGGCCTTAAATTACAGTTTGATGGAGGCATATTTCAAGATGGGGATAAATTTACCTTAAGGCCAACACAGGATGCGGCGCGAGAGTTTCAAAAAATAATTATTAATCCTGAAGAATTAGCCTTTGCGAATCCTTTATCTACATCAACTGTTTTGGGTAATTTGGGCAGTGGAAAAATCAGTTCTGGCTCTGTACTATCTCTAACAGATAAAAATGATCAGCCTCTGCCATTGTTTGCCCAATCGGGTGTTATGAATCCACCGTTGATGGTGTATTTTACATCGCCTACCACCTACGATATTTTAAATAATACAGACCCTGGTAATCCTGTTCAGCTAGACCCGCCTATTCGAAACCAGGTATTTGTGCCGGGTACAGAAAATTCATTGTTCCCCACTGATAAATTTGCTCATTCGGTAAGTGCCCGTGGAGATTTATTAGGTTTGCCTGAAGGGCGACGGCCTGTAATTCAGGCGGCAGTTATGCCCGCAGGTGTTGCGCCAAGTTTTACACAAACAGATTTTTCTGCGCCATCGGCACAATTTTCATTTGATATTAAAATTACCGAATCGCTCTCTGGCACTTTGGATGGTACTTATTCGGTTCGTATAAATCAGCCTGCACTGACTGATGCGGTGAGTTTAGTGCAGGCGATTAATAGCCAGTTATCGTCATCGGGCGCGCGTGCTTTTGTTGCGGATGATGGTAGTTTAGCGTTTAAAATGCAAACGCCAGGTTATGGCAATATTACGCTTGAAAATTATAATGCCGACCCTGATGGCGCTGGCGGTTCGGCACCTGTGGGAGCCGCTAATAATTTATTGGGTTTTAATATTGAATCAAATAGTTTTACCAGTATTGCTAATGCGCAAGGCGTGTCAGGCTTTGGTGATCTTGCCAATGGTTATCCTGCTGAAGTTATTTCACTGACGCGAGCTTCGGATATAGCCGGTGGAACACCTGTGGTGTACGACTTGGCTGTCGGATTAAATGCACCGGCTAAATCTATTGCCGCTGCATTAAATAATGTATCAGGGGTTTCCGCTACTGCATTTACTCAGGCGAATATTACCGGTTTAAATATTACCCATTCAGAGCCATTGCAGTTGCAGCTTAATGGCGAAGATTTAATCCCTTATGTATACGATTCCGCCTTGGGTGTATTTGTTTTACCTAATACGGTTCCAGACCCGGTAACTCAAATCAATGAATTTAATGATTTTATTGCCCGGCAAATTAATAAAAACACTTACCTTTCTGAATCGGGTATTTTTTCCAGTGCTGGTGTTGATGCAAAAACCGGGCGTCCTGAAATTCGTCTTTATGCAAAATACGGTGATGATTTATCCATTGGGTTTACCGGTGCAGCAGGTGAGTCCATTGCTATTAATGATGGTGAAAATCCTGACTCCACCTTAGCCGGGCGGGGCAATGGATTGGCTATGGCGATTTCTGTGGGTGGACGTTTAGATATTAGTATGGATGAATCTTTAAGCTTAACGACGTTCCCTGATGACAGCCTAATATTGGGTAACACACAGGCGGCAGGTTTTAGTAAAAGCAATTATTTGGGGATACAAGCCAGTATTAATGGAACGCCCAAGGCGGGCGATAAATTTGTTTTAGATTTTAATCGTGATGCGTCTATGGATAACCGAAATGTTTTGGATTTGGTTAATCTTCAGGCTAAAAAAACCATGTCCAACGGTTTGGCTAGTTTTAATGATAGTTATGGCGCTGTGATTGAATCTGTAGGAATACAAACCAATGCTGCCAAAATAAACTCGGAAGCGGCAAAACAAGTTTTGGCACAAACTACACAGTTGCGCGATTCTCTTTCGGCGGTAAATATGGATGAAGAGGCTGCAAATTTAGTGAAATTTGAACAGTTATATTCGGCTAATGCTCGTGTTATCCAGGTTGCCCGAGACTTGTTTAATACTCTGTTGCAATCTTTTGGCTAGTGGTTTTCTAATGTATAAATTTTTCATGCTGATTAAATAAGGGTTTTGTATGCGTATATCGTCGATTCAAATTTTTGATATCGCTAATCGCAGTATGAGTGATTTAAACGGCGCTATAGTGAACACACAGGAGCAAATATCTTCTGGTAAACGTGTATTAACACCAGCGGATGACCCGGTAGCATCCACTAAGATATTACAGTTAAACGAAGAGTTGGCTAATGTAAAACAATTTACTGCCAATATTAGCTCTGCGCGCAATAGCTTGAGTTTGACCGAAACCAGTTTGGATGGGGTTAATGGTATTATCCACCGTGTGCAAGAGTTGGCTATACAGGCGGGAAATACGGCCACGCTCAGCAAAAACGAATATACTGCACTGGCCAGTGAGGTGGATTCTCGTTTGCAAGAACTTATGAACTTAACAAATACTAAAAATTCGAATGGAGATTTTATATTTTCAGGCTTTAAAAGCCACACACAACCCTTTACGGGGGATGCTTTAAGTGGGTTTCGATATAATGGAGATGAAGGGCAACAACATATTAAAGTGGCTAATAATACATTTATTCCGTCATCTGATTCAGGTAAGGCAGCTTTTACCGATGTGGTAAGCAGTAAAAATACCATTAATACGTATGCCAGCCCGGCAAATATGTCTTCTCCTCCTGTTAAAATTGGAGTAGGGCGGGTATTGGATCAAAAAGTTTACGATGAATTTTATCCAGAAGACATAGTGATAACATTTAATGCCGACGGCAATGTGGCGCCACATGGGAAAAATTTTACCGCTACAGAAAAATCCACAGGCCGAATTATTTTGGAAAATAAACCCTATATTCCAGGCCAAGAAATTACGATTAAAGGTGTGGCGGTAAAAATAAGTGGCAACCCTGTATCGGGAACAGCGGCAGTTCCTGCAACACAATTGTTTGGTGCCCAGGCGGCTACAGGCCCGTTTGATTTCACCGCTTTACCGCAGTCGGTTCAAATTCGTGTGGGGGGAATTACGCAAACTTTATTGTTGGACGGTAATGTTACTAATACCGCTGATTTATCTGTACTGCTTAATAATCCAGGCAATGGTAATGCAGCTAAGCTGGCCGCTTTGGGAATGCGCGTTGATGCACAGGGATTACACGTGGACAAGGGGATTAATTTTTCGATTGATTCAAGTTCCCCTGGTGTGGATACCGTGATGGGATTAAATACTACAACGGGGACACAAAGTGTAGATGGTGAGTTGGCAAAATCCGGAGATAGAGCATTTATTGATTCATCTAACCGGCAAGATGTATTAACAACGCTGGCACGTTTTAGTGAGACCTTAAAAGCTTTTGATGGCAGCAATGATACGCGCCGTGCTATTACTGAAATGGTGGCAACCACTTTGGATAATTTAAACCATGTACAAACCAGTATATCCAATGTGGTATCTACCATTGGTGCGCGGATTAATACTTTAGATTCAACCGATGCACAACATTTGGATACACAGGTTGTGGGTAAAAAAATATTAAGTGATTTAAGTAATTTAGATTATGCCGAAGCTGCTACGCGGTTATCTCAGCAGTCTATGGTGTTAGAGGCGACGCAACAAACGTTTATTCGAGTGAGTAGGCTTACTTTGTTTGCAAAGCTTTAGTGTGCATCTGGAAATCCATTCTTCGTGTGTGCTTCGTTAATTTCGATTTACACCGCATTAATTTCCTCCTTTGGCTTGGCATCCTGTGTCGCTTTACCGCCTAAATCCCTTTAGGCGCCTGTATCCATGCCCGTCCATTAAATCACCTGCGCCAAATCCCCTTTAGTTTCCAACCAAGACTTCCGATCCCCCGCACGTTTTTTGGCTAGTAGCATATCCATAATTTGGTTGGTGGCGACGCTGTCCTCAACTAGCAGTTGAACCAGGCGGCGGGTGTCGGGGGACATGGTGGTTTCGCGCAGTTGTAGGGGGTTCATCTCACCCAAGCCTTTAAAGCGCTGTACGTTGACTTTGCCCTTTTTCTTTTCCGCTGCAATGCGTTCAATCACGCCGAGTTTTTCGCTTTCGTCTAGGGCGTAATACACGTCGTGGCCTATGTCGATGCGGAACAGCGGCGGCATGGCGACGAATACGTGGCCTGCTTGTACTAGGGCGGGGAAGTGGCGCACGAACAGGGCGCACAGCAGGGTGGCGATGTGTAGGCCGTCGGAGTCGGCGTCTGCCAGGATGCAAATTTTGTGGTAGCGCAGGCCGGAGAGGTCGTCGTTGCCGGGGTCAATTCCCATCGCCACGGAGATGTCGTGAACTTCTTGGGAGGCTAAAACTTCGGCGCTTTCTACTTCCCAGGTGTTAAGAATTTTACCGCGCAGGGGCATGATGGCTTGGTATTCGCGATCCCGCGCCTGTTTGGCGGAGCCGCCTGCGGAGTCGCCTTCCACTAAAAATAATTCGCCGCGTGCTGGGTCTGCACTGGAGCAGTCGGCGAGTTTTCCGGGGAGGGCGGGGCCTTGGGTGATTTTTTTGCGTTCCACTTTTTTGCTGGAACGCACACGTTTTTGTGCGTTGGCCAAGCAGAATTCGGCCAGGGCGGCGCTTTGGTCGGTGTGTTGGTTAAGCCACAGGCTGAAGGCGTCTTTGGCTACGCCTGAGACAAATGCTGCGGCTTCGCGGGAGGATAAACGCTCTTTGGTTTGGCCGGAGAATTGTGGGTCTGCCAGTTTGTTGGAGAGCACAAAACTTAGGTTGTTCCAGATGTCTTCCGGGGCGAGTTTGATGCCGCGTGGGATGAGGTTGCGCATTTCGCAGTAATCCCGCATGGCGTCCAGCAGGCCAGTGCGCAGGCCGTTGACGTGGGTGCCGCCCTGGGCGGTGGGGATTAAATTCACATAACTTTCCTGCACCAGTTCGCCACCTTCGGGCAGCCATTGCACGGCCCAGTCTACGGCGGCGTGTTCTGAGGCAAAGTGGCCTACAAACGGTGAGGGAGGCAGCACTTCATAGCCTTGGGTGCTGGCGGCTAGGTAATCTTTTAGGCCGTCTTCGTAGTACCAGTCGTCCCGGTCGCCGCTGGCTTCATCGAGAAAACTCACTTTTAAACCGGGGCATAACACCGCTTTGGCGCGCAGTACATGGCGCATGCGGGAGACGGAGAACTTGGCGGTGTCGAAGTAGTGCGGGTCCGGCAGGAAGCGCACGGAGGTGCCGGTTTGGCGTTTGGGGCAGGTGTCTACTACGTGCAGGTCTTTGGATTTATCGCCGTTTTGGAAGCCGATGCGGTACACCTGGCCGTCGCGCTTGATGGTGACTTCAAGGATTTTGGAGAGGGCATTCACCACGGAAATACCCACGCCGTGCAAGCCGCCGGAGAATTGGTAATTCTTGTTGGAGAATTTGCCGCCAGCGTGCAAAGTGGAGAGGATCACCTCAACACCGGGTTTACCTTGCTCCGGGTGCATGTCCACCGGCATCCCTCGGCCATCGTCGGCAACGCTGACTGAGCCGTCTTTATAAAGGATTACGTCGATGGTTTTGGCGTGCCCGGCGAGGGCTTCGTCCACCGAGTTGTCTATCACCTCTTGCGCCAAGTGGTTGGGGCGGGTGGTGTCGGTGTACATGCCGGGGCGTTTTTTAACCGGGTCTAGGCCCGTGAGTACTTCAATATCTTCTGCGGTATAGGTGGCCATAAATGCGTGCGGTGCTCATCTGCCAGGATTATTTTAGGCGCGCAATATACCTTTTTTAGCCCAAAAATCCGCAAAAAATTGCAGCGCGGAGGGTAGGCGCGCATCAAAGCCTGCAAAACTGTGGTTGCCACCTTCTTCTATATCTATACGGCAAGCGGCGTAATAGGCGGCGGCCTGACGGTAATCAAGGGTTTCATCACCGGTTTGCAACCATACCCAGAGGTTTTCCGGGCGTATGAGTGTTGCTGTGTCGCACTGATTTAAAAATGCCCTATGTTGCTCGGTGAGCTGGTAGGTCTCATCGCTGTAATAGTTTTGCAGTGGTTGGCCAATGTATTTACTTAATAATTGGCCGGGCGAGACGGCGGGGTTAATTAATATTGCCGGTAGATTGTGCTGCTCGGCTAAGTATGTGGCCCAAAAACCACCTAGGGAGCTGCCCACTAAGGCTAGGTTTTGGTGAGGAACAGAAGTGAGAAAATCGTTAATTTGTTCCAGGGTTTTATCCGGATAGGAGGATAGAGCCGGGCAGTGAAATTGCCAGCCGCTGGCCACTCGGCTGAGATATTGAGCTGTTTGCTGTGCTTTTTGTGAATGTGGGCCGCTTAAAAAGCCGTGAAGGTAAAGAAGATGGCGCATAGGTGTGTGGGCTGTTCGATGTGAATTTAGCC
Source organism: Pseudomonadota bacterium (assembly GCA_041179125.1). Classification (GTDB taxonomy): domain Bacteria; phylum Pseudomonadota; class Gammaproteobacteria; order Pseudomonadales; family Cellvibrionaceae; genus CAMCXE01. Next base: position 24,760 of record JBEGTZ010000293.1, read on the forward strand.
TGGATGTTAACAGGCTTGTAGATCCAGAAACCTCGTTCGGATGAGATTTTTGGATCTACAACATACACCGGCCAATAAACATCACCAGGTAATAGGAATTTCCCGCCAAGTTTGACGCTTGCCCTGCACCGCACCTGCGGTAATAGTTTGCCAGGTAATTTGTCCTGTGGAGGTTTGCACTACGGCATTGCGTATACCATTAGAGTTCTGGTGAATTTGTGGTGAAGATGGAGCACCTAAACCTAATGAAGCGGAAAGCAGAACCAAATCCTTGCCATTCATTTGAACACTAGAGTTTTTCCCAATCGGTGCAAAATGGCCAGGAATGCCGGCAAATAAATGCGGTGCATTTAAAAATCCTTGTCCTTCGGGCTGACACTTTAAACCGCTGGGTTGATATTCGGTAAAAATTAACGACTGATCCGACATAATTGACTGCGTCGTATTGCGCGAACCTGAGCGGGTAAAATTAAAATACCAACCCGATTTTTTATTGACTTCATCTACCACATCATAAAATGTGCTTGCCGTTGCGCCATTACTCAATGTTGCAGGGCTTGATCCTCCCAGACGAATTTTTCCATCGGTAAACACTTCAATGCCTGTAGTATTAATTAAATCGCCCGTTGTGACAGCCGCTTTAGTCATCACGCCCGATGATTTAGGTTCTTTTATGCCGTAAAAACCTTGCACGGAAGATGAATTGTTATCGTCCACCACAAAAAATCGCCCTGTGCCTGCATATACCCAGAAATTATTCAAATGGTCGGTAAGCGTAGTGGGCGATGCACTAAACGGTTGATTAGCATTAAATAAAAGTGAAGTTGAAAAAGTTACCGAAGAGCCAGACAACGCAGCTTCGCCTCGGAATAATTTACCGCTGGGCGCTGCGGGTGTACCACTGACAGTGCCAAAATAAAAACCGTCATCTACGTAATCCCGGTCCCAATCGGTGGCAGTTATGCCCCCCACAAAAGCAACCAGTTGTATGGATGCCAGTGTAGTATCTAAAGTTTTTGCTTTTAAATCGTAAGTTAAAATAGATGCGTTAAGAGAAGTTTCTGCCGAATTAAGCGCGGCTGCTTTAGTGCTGTCGTTGTAACCACCAGGGCCGCTTCCAACCAACAAAAACCAACGGTTAACCTCGGGGGAAGCAAAAGAACCATCAGCACTATTGGGTACGCGCATTTTTAATACAGTAGGTTCGGCAGTAGTAAATCCCAATGTATGGTTGGTGATTTCACCGATTAAAACAGGCGGTTGCTCTGGATCGGTAACATCCATTACCACAAATGCTGAGCGCAACGTAATGTCATCATCGGTTGCATCTGCATCACTGTTAGGATCTAACTTAAAATCTCCGCCACCAAAACGCATACCCGCCACAATAATGGTGCCCCAGCCGCCAGGGTGTTTAGCATCCGGCGTAAAAATATTTACATCATAAGTTTTAACTGGCCCGTCCATGTAATAAACATGCGGGTAATCTGCTTTTGCTAACCATTGTAAATGCGGTAAAAGATTATAAGGAACATAAGCCCATAATTCTGCACCTAATGGATGTTCTACCTCGCTAGCACCCGAGGATAATTCATAAGAAAGTGTATTGGCGTTGTAAAAACCGGCATTAAATGCGTGCAGCATGCCGTCGTTCGCACCCACATAAACCACTTGGCGTCGTTTTTCGTACTTTTGTTTAAATTCTAAATATGTATCATCACCATAGGATACATCGTAACTATTATTAGGCCTGCCAACACTCACAGGGGATGAATTAACAATATCACCTAACAACCAAGGCTTAGGTGTACCGCTATTAACGAAATCCACCGTTCTATTTCTATAGCCTGGCAAGCCTTCTTGCCCGCGAATAAAATTAATTAAATTACTGGTCTCAGATTTATTAGCGCTGGTTAGGCCTAATAACCTAAATTGATTGTCCGTTGCACCATTCGGAAAAGTGGCGGGCACAAAGGGCTCAACCTCATTTAACCAAGCATTCCAACCAATTTGCCCGTCACCGGTGCGGTCTATGCCGGTAAAAATATACCGGCCTGTATTAGCTACATCCGTATAATTGCGTTGCGTGGTTAAATTAGTGAGTTCACCAAGATTTTTATGTGCGCTCCAGATGGGTTTAAGTTTTAAAATATCCTCTGCTGCGCCCACAGGGCTGCCACGTTTGCCTGCACTAGTTATTTGATAGCGTTGGAAATAAGTACGCTTAGCGTAAGGGTCATAATAAATATCTAAAATACTATCGCTGGCGGTTAATGTGCCGTAAGGCGCCGCATTGTCATCGCGCATATTGCCCCAGCGGTCAATAAAATAAGCGTTAAGTGAGCCTACCCAGGCCACGCTATTAGCGCCTGAGGCATCCGACACGCGGGGGTTATACAAAGCCTGAAATAAAGCCCCTTCGCCTGCGCCCGTATTGGAAACCAATGCAGCGGAAGTGCCCGAAGATGTTCGCTCTAAAATACTGATTAAAATTGACGTTAAATTATTTTTTAATTGTTTCGGGTCAATGGCTAAAAAATAATTATCGGGGATGCCATCTGGGCCGGTATTGCCGTTGGAATTGTTTTTCCTATCCCATTCTGTAACTAAATCGGGTGTGGTAGAGGCATTGGAATCCCTAAAGCCGCCCCATTTGGCGGCATAAAATAAAGGTTGTTGGAGCGTATCAACTAAAGATCCCGAAGTTGATGTGGTTCCTAATGTAAATACTTTGCTAGCGGCGGGATCACTAGTATTGCAGTTAGAGCATTCGTATCCTGTGTATCCTTCAATACCTGACAACACATGAAATCCATCTTCTGTAGTGCCACCTATCACAAAACCAAAACCCATTCTGTAAACGGTGGATTCCGAAAATACATCGCTTGTGATAGTAATCGAGGTGGCGGTCATAACATAACTGATAACGCCATTCATATCTTGGTCGAAGTCACCCCCTTGCTCGCTGTCCTCCCAGTTAACGTAAAATGTACCGCGAGCTTCTGTGGCCGTAACTACTTGGCTTACAATTTTAAAATCTACGATGGCGCAATTACCCAAAACTGTTGGTGTAAGTGGAAAACCATTATTGCGACAGGCGGGTAATATCGATACGACTTTTTTACTGCTTGGGTTTTCAACTTTAATTTTGGGTAAGGCGGGGGATAAGGTTACGCCATAAGTCGACACACTTTGTTTGTCTACAATATCCGAACGTAAATCTGCAATATGTGCTTGGTAGGCTACGCCCGCCAAACGATAAGAACCATCTAACCGAGGTGCATCAGGGCAGGTGCCTTCTGCCAAACCCAAATCTGTTACCTGTTTAGCGGTACACAGTTGATTGTTGTCCGAGGCACCCGCGCCGCCATTTTCGCCAACAAAATAATATTTACCTGTAATGTTTTCACCATCACCGACTTCTTTTGTTAATTGTTGAGCTGTTTTAGTGGTGGCTAAATCTGTAACCTTGCTTAACTCGTCGCCATCAAAAGAAACTGTACTGGCATTAAATCCAATAACATTTAAATTGGCGCACGCGGTGGTGGCATTTTGCGGGTTTGACCAAGTTGTCTGCCGTGTTAATCCCGAAAATAAACTCGTATCGTCGGCATCAAAAGCACTATTGGGTGTTTTTCCTGCCATGTAGCGGTAGCACTCAAGCATTATTTCCGCAAATGGGTTTCCCCAGTTGGTGCATTCGCCATTATTAAAACTGCTTTTCCCCCAAATGCAAGTGTCATGTTTGTTGTAGGTGCCAGGATCAGACCCTGTTCCACCCAAGTAATCGTAATTGGCAAGCCTTAACTGATTTAAGGAATTTACAATCCCCCCTGAGACTGGTGGTGTTTTAAAAATACCATCCGTAGATGCGTTTACTTCGTCAGAAAATGCCGAGATATTTTTCCGTAATACACCGCCGGATTTATTTTTCTTATAGGTTCCGGTTACTAGGCCAAATAAAGCTGAGCCATCATCACCAAACTGCTGCAAAATACCTACGGGTTTTAAATTACCACTCGGGTAGCTTTTACAGTCTTCCTGACCTTTAAGTGCCTCACTCACACACACCTGTACTTTTACCTGATAGTCACCCACTTTAACGCCATTGCGTTGGGTAACAACGGCGCTGGCTGTTGGGTTACTGCTAGCTGCAAAAATACCCGTTAAATCTGGGTCATTACCATTGCCTGCGCCAACCGATGCCTCACCAGAAAATAAACATTGCATACGTTCATTCGCAGCCCAGAGCGAATAATTACCATTTACGGCACGCATTAAGGGGGGGCTTGTTACCGCTTGAGACAATAGCGCACCGGTGTGTCGTGTTGTATTGCACAAAGTAACACCGCGCCCTAATCTACAGGAGCGGTAAGCTGCATAGGTAGCGGCTGCCTTTTCGGGTAATGCGCCACAATTAGAACCCAAAGTGAAAGGTGTTAATTGTTCTAAGTCGTCACCCTCATAATATTTGGCAAAACTATGGGCATCGTTAGGTAAATACGAGCGCTCCAGCACTGTGGTGGTGGCATCATCAACCGCGCGCAAACCGCCATAAAGTACTTTGCGTACTTCATCAATGCGCGACATAGTTGCCCAGTTTAAAAAATTACCGCTCCACTGCGCGCTGCCGGAACAATATTTATCCACAGTAATGCTGATTGGGACAAAATAGCTAAGGGTAGTATCGTATTCATAGCATTTAAAGCTATCGAAATATCCCGCATATTCAAAGGAATGTTTATAACTGGTATCTACAATGCCATCATTATCTAAATCATCATAATCAGTAAATGCTTTGTAAAAAAGCTGATGGTCTTTTGATATGGCCAGCATCACCATGGGTTTTGCGCTTTCAGCTAAAAGCGGCGGTACTAAGTCATAATCGCTCACAGTGGGCAATGCATGTACTGCCGCCTGGGCAACTATAAAAAAGCTTGCAACCCAATATTTAATACATACACGCATAATACGCCTAGCCATACTTACCTCGATCATTGCCTTAAGGCCATGAATAATTACGTTTTACTGCTTTTGCTAATTTTTGCTCTATGCTGCACGCTAAATTAGCAATTTAAATTTTAAATATTTTTCAAAGCGTTATAAAAATAGCGCTTCATAAATAAAAACCTATTAACTTCCAGACAACACCTTGTAAGTCGATTGCAGCATCACCCGGCCCCGTGCGCCATTGCCTTCCGCCAGGGTTGTTATGCGAAATAGTGGTGCCCCATTGTTTTTTGTTGAAATTGTGGTTGCATTAAAAGGTGCTAAAGGATCTCTTTGTACATAACATAAAAACTCTACAATGTATTTAACATCGGCATCTAGCCGGTTTATTTTAATTGATTTATGACGAGATGCTGTTTTCCAAATATTCAGTGTGGCATCACTCCAGTAGTTAATGGCCTCAGCTGCGCCACTGGTTGTTTTGCAATCCCATTGGGTATCCGCATTGATATAAGCACCCTGGAAACAAAGCCCCGTAGAGCATGTTTTAGTAAAACAGTTTTCACCCACACAGCTGCTCAGCAGTTTTTCACGATCCGGTGGCATTAAGGCTAATTGTTGTTCCACCTGAAGCAAAGCTGTTTCCGCAGCAGAAAACGCCGTTGCATGATCCTGCGCCGCTGTAGCAATTTTTAATTCTGTTGTGGCGTTCTGCATTCCGGTAACGCCAATCAGTGTAACCACAGCCAGCAAAACTAGGCTAACCACCAAAGCTGCGCCATTTTGTTTTGAGTGAATTAACATGCTTAAATGCTGCCGTTTCATATTTGTGGTTTCTCTATACAACTGCTTGTTCGGTTTCTTTAAAGCTACAGGTTTTATTAAAAATTTTACATTGAATTGATTTTTCTTTTATGTTAGGAGCGGTTGCGAATAACCACGGTGGTGTTAACCGCTTGGCGCAAATAACGGTCATTGTAAGTAATACCATTTAATACACGGGTTTGATTGGAACTAAAAACCGGTGCTTGGGAGCGAAAAATAAGTGCCATCCGCACACTGTTTACTTTTTGCCAATCAACATTGTTAATAACACCGTTGGCGTCAACATCCATTTGTGCCGCCGTGCGGTATTGATTTACATCGCCATCGGCATTGGTATCAACGCCATACAGCAATTGCATATCTTCAATGCCATGAGCAATTTCTTCAGATTGGGTGGTTAATGTGCCGCTCATGATGAGCGATTGACGTTTTAGTGCAGGCATGCCCGCATAAACGCTTGAAGGGCCAACAAAATAAGCGCGTGAAATAAAACTCATTATTTTAGAGCCAGAGGTATAGCCAGGTGTTTTGGTGGCATCAGCCCCACCGCATTTCGTTGCTGTGCAGCTGGGATCACATACGAAGCTTCCAGTGCTGGCTTTAATTACTTTGGTGCAATTATTAGTGCCAGAACCTGTGTTATGTACAATTTTCCCTGCGGGTAATGATGCCGCAGCTGGCCCGCTCACCTGAAACAATCCAACATACCGGCAACTAGCATCACTAATCATTAAGGGGGTGCCTGGTTTAAAATTATGTTGCTTGTACAGATCAATTGTCGCCGAAGTGTGGACGTGTGATTTCACCGCCAATTCATTACTGTTATCACCACGGCGCACAATAAATGCATCGGGGCCAATAGTTGCCTGCGTGCGCAATGGCAACGGAAATGCCGCCACACTTGTCGCGCCATCAAACCCTTCAATACCCTCTGTACTGACAAAGCCAGAAAATGAGCCATCTATTGAATTGGCAACGTATGAGGATTGCGGGGAAGAGCAGCCCATGTAACCGGCCATACGGATTTCAGCGGATAAGGTTTCCACTACAAAACGTGCATTATCCTGAATAAATGAAATTTCTTCTTGTTCTAGTTTATTGTTTTTGGCGCTCAGCACTACATTAATAACGCCAGATAAAATAATAAGGCCAATTGTTACCGCAATGAGTAATTCTATAATCGAAAATCCACCCGATTTATTTCCTATGGAACTTTTTAAAATGAGTGATTTTTTGTAAATATAAGTATCCATAATATTACGCATCCGTTACTAAAACATATTCAAAAAACTTTTCTCCGCCGTCCGCTTGTGCGCGTGCATCATTGAAGCGAACAGTAATAACTGTACTGTCGCCCACAACGGCTATAGAGGCTTTACCTTGAGGTAGGTATCGGGATACGTTGGTCAACCATTTATTAAGGTTCCAATCGCGTAATTCATCTGCTGTACACGAAATAGTAGTGCTATCGCAGGTTTTTGCGGTAGGAATTGGATCTTCAAATAATATGTTGTAGCCGCCAGCAACAGCCGGTGTTGTGCGCATGGCGTCGGCAATATCATTAGCCAAAAAAACGGCCTGAGCATAATAATAAGTACTTTGCCCGTACTGATTTGACCGCATTTGCATGGCCAATATACCTAGCAGGCCAACGCCCAATACTACCAGTGCAACCATGACCTCTAACAAAGATGAACCACGCTGGTTAATACACTGCATAACACTACCATCTACTACACGCATAGTTTTTCCCAATTAACGAGAGCATTCATTACATTTCTAACACTAGAGCACTATTAGTTTGGTCGCCATGAGTAGTGACAGGCGGTGTCAATTATTGACAAGCAGCGCATGTTTTGTAATTAACCTACGATCTTATTATTAAAAAAAGAATGGTATCGATTTTTGATCTATGGGTATAAAAATTATTGCTATAAATTTGACGCTTGCAATACTGGTTCTTATTTATATCCAGGTGGCGCCAAAAAATTGTACCAATCATTAAAATATCAGCTTAAACCTAAACGCCTCAGTTGAATGTTACTACAAACGCCTAATGCTTGAATTTAAAGGTTTTTTGCTAAAATTTTACTGCCCGTAGTGGTGACTACTGCTTTCGCCAAGTTTGGGCAAGAAATCTTTAAGTTCTGTGTCTTAGCCGCCTCGCTATGCGTTCAGCTGAGGTTTTTAGGTTAAGCCAAGTAGATGGTGGCGTTTTTGCTATAAGTTAAACGCAGTGTTGCGATATGAGTTGTTATCTATTTGTTAGTGCCTCTCTCTTTTGTAAGGGTGTAGCTTTTGGCTCTTTATAACAATGCGATATAAAAATAACGAAATCTGTCCTACACTAATGGCAGTTTATCACTATAGTTTTACCGATAGCGTATGATCATTTAATGCGGTAATTGTTGAAAAATATTCAATGTCGTTGTGATAAACGCCAACACAATTTAACCATTCGGCCTGCTGGCTCAGCAGGCGAAATATCAACAACAAAAAGGGGAGAGTCTTGGTTTGTTTGTAGACGATATATTAAATAGGAGTCTCGCGTGAATATTATCTTAGGAACGATCATTGTATTCGGTTGTATTATTGGCGGGTACATGGCTCATGGCGGTAGTCTAGCGGCACTTATCCAGCCCTATGAAGTGTTGATTATTTGTGGTGCCTCTTTTGGTGCCATGATTATAGGCAACCCTCTATCCGTATCTATCGGCGTGATGAAGTCTGCTGGCGCGCTAATGACACCGTCAAAATATAATAAAAATATGTTTTTAAAACTGTTAGTAATGATGCACGATATTTTTAATAAAACCCGAAGAGAAGGTTTGATGGCGATAGAAAACGACATAGAAGAGCCTGCCAATAGCCCAATATTTTCCAATTATCCCGATATTTTAAAAGACCATCACGCCATGGATTTTATTTGTGATTATTTGCGTATCATGGTTTCTGGCAGTATGGCCCCTCATGAATTAGAAGCGCTCATGGATCAAGAATTAGATGGTCACCACCAAGAAAGTGCATTAGTTCCCGCAGCCGTAACTAGCGCCTCGGATGGTTTGCCCGGTTTTGGAATTGTGGCCGCCGTATTAGGTATTGTAATTACGATGGGTAAATTGGGTGGCCCACCGGAGGCGTTGGGTCACTCTGTAGGTGCTGCTCTTGTAGGTACATTATTAGGTATTTTGGTGGCTTATGGTTTTATAGGGCCTTTTGCCAGTTATTTACAACATAAATTGCGTGATGAAGCGCTTTTTTATACCTGTATTAAAAGCTGTTTAATTGCCTCCATGAGCGGGGTGCCACCTCAAGTTGCGGTGGAGTTTGGCCGTAAAGTTTTATTCCATAGTGTTCGCCCCAGCTTTAAAGAGTTGGAAGAACAGTGCCGCCACAAATAAATGGCTGACCATTAAATTTTATGGAAAAAGACGCTCAATCAATAATTATCATCAAGAAAAAAAAAGGCCACGGCCACGGCCACCACGGTGGTGGCTGGAAGGTTGCCTTTGCGGATTTTATGACCGCTATGATGGCGTTTTTCCTTTTGATGTGGGTAATTGAAAGTACAAAGACCAAAGAAAAAGAAGCCATAGCTGGTTATTTTAAAAACCCAGGTAATAATTTTGTGATAGGCCCTGGCGGAGCCGATTCCAGCGTTATTGATATGAATCCTACGCAACACGAGTCGGATCCTGCGGATGATAAAACAGATGAACCGGTTGACCCTGGTCGCAATGTGTCGAACGACATAACAAAAGATGCAACCGGATCAGAACAAAATAAAGGCGCGGGGCAAGGCCATATTGAACCTAATGATGCAGCCAATAATACCGCAAAAGAATTGAACAAAGACGTGATTTCTGAAGCTATGGCGGAGCAAGAAAAAGAGCAACTGGAAGAGTTAAAAGAAAAATTAGAAATAGAAATAAAAAAATCAGATTCTGCTTTTGCTGAGTTAAAAGAGCAAATTATGATTGATTTCACTGCTCTGGGTCTTCGTATTCAAATTGTTGATAAAGAAAAGAGGCCAATGTTTGATTTGGGAAGCCCGAAATTATTACCCTATTCGATTGATACCTTAAAAGGCTTGGCCACTATTTTAAATAAAGTTCCCAATAAAATTAGTATTACCGGCCATACGGATGCTAATCCGTATGGAGCAGGGGCAACCTACACTAATTGGGAGTTATCCGCAGACCGTGCAAATTCTGCACGCAGGGCGCTTATTCTTGGTAAATATCCGGAACAAAAAGTCTCAACCGTACAGGGTATGGGGTCATCGGCACCCTTTACACCTGCTGATCCTGCCGCTGCCATTAACCGTCGTATTGCTATTATTGCACTTAAAAAAGCTGTTTCTGATGCGTTGAGTAATGGTACCGCTGGAATTTCCAGCCAGGATTTAATGGGCGCACAGGAGCCGCAAACCCTTATCCCTGACGACCCTCCACCGCCCACCTATCAGCGTTTAAAATGATAAATAGTGATTGTTAATCGGGCGGATAATAAGTGGCTATACAAACGACATGTTTAAAGTGTAAAGCCCATTTCAAATTAATCTATTTCTCTTCCACCCTGTTAGTTATTGTGAAATCCGTAAAATGAGTGCCTCATAATAGGTTTACGCTTTATTATGGTGGCTTTTAAGGCGGTTTTTATGTCTCCCGTGAATTCTCATCATTTAGCCATTATTGGTGGCTCCGGTTGTTACGGTTTTCCGGAATTATGCCCGCATTCAGTGGCCGCCATTAATACCCCCTATGGTGTGGCCACAGGCATTATTGCGAGTGCTGAACATGGGGCACGCAGGGTGTATTTTTTGCCGCGTCATGGGCAAGGCCATACCGTCGCCCCGCATAAAATCAACTACCGTGCGAATATTTGGGCACTTAAATCCTTGGGGGTTGGAAAAATACTGGCACTTAATGCGGTGGGGAGTATTCATTCCCCTCCCGGTACTTGGTTTTTACCCAATCAAATTATTGATTACACCTATGGGCGTGAGCATACTTTTTATGATGATTTTAACCAGAAAATTAATCATATTGAATTTACAGAGCCATTAAATATTCACTTGATTAATACGCTGAGCCAAGTGCTGGATGCCACATCATTAAATGTTATTGCCGCTGGCGTATATGGCTGCACACAAGGCCCGCGCCTTGAAACCGCCGCCGAAATTCAACGTTTAGAGCGAGATGGTTGCACGATGGTGGGGATGACACTGATGCCTGAGGCGGCTTTAGCGGCAGAATTATCAATGGCTTATGTAAGCTTATGTTTAAGTGTCAATTGGGCGGCAGGAAAAAGCACCGCGCCCATTACTTTTGATGCCATTGCCGCGTGTTTGGCACAAGAGCATTCACGTTTGAGCCAACACTGGAACGCTATTATCTCTGCTTTGCATGAAGCTGCGCTTTAGCGGCGGAAATCTTTCTTCCCCTCTTCAAATTGATGCCTCAATTTTTGCGATGTCATAGTCAAGGGCACCTTGCGGAAATCCACTTTTCGCGTGCTCACTTCGTTATTTTCGTACTCAGTCGGTCATTTATACCGCATAAACTCCCTCCTTCGGCTTGGGCATCCTGCGTCGCTCTACCCCGATTTCATTCCCGATGAAATTCCACCTCCCCCATCCGTGGCCGTGGGGTCGTCCTGCATCCATGCAGTCGTCCGTGTAAAAATACCTCGCGATCATCGCGAAAATTGAATTTCCGCAAGGCGCCCTCAGGCATGTTTTTAGCGTTTTGTTTCAGTTTTATTTACAGCAATTAATGCTGACCACATCGCCTATTTTGTCATAAAAAGCTAAATGTCATATGAAGTTAATATTTAGTTAATATATCCTACATCTGTTTGTCATGTTAATAAAGTAAAAAAGGCTGCGGTTTTTTGTTGGTTGGGCTGTGGGTGATGTGAATCTGGATGGCGCGAGGCTGAATGGAGGCGGTGAGATTCTAGGTAAGCTAAAAATAATTGCCTGTTGATAGTCTGTTTAATTAATAAAAATATGCAGTTGCTTATTGCGCATAAAAAATAAATTGGGATGTTGAGCGGCTTGAAAATTTATTGCTTGTGTCTGGCGTTTTGGATTTGCACGCTACGTCGCCAATGTATCGAACACCAACGAATAAAATACCAATGCAGTGCTGCTTTAATGGCATTAAAAGTTTGTGGGTAGCTCCTTTGTTTTCTATTTTTTCAATCGCGCAAGACAGGTCTGTAAAGACTGTATTTGCAGGTTGCACAAAAAGGAGTTTCGAAAATGGTTGAACTAAGGCTGGCCAAGAGAAAGTTTAGAGGCTGCCCTTCATCAATTTACGATACGCTCAATTGGAGAAATTATATGTTTCTACGAAATTCGACTTTGTTAAAAAATGGAGTGGGCTTTTTATTCATCGCAATGGGAGTATGTACACTAGCGCAATCTGCGGTTGCAGCTGGCGACCCCTATAAATTAACTTTAAAAATGGAGCGGTTTCCTCATGGGCAGGCTGAAATTCATGCATTTTTGAAATGGGGACCCTGTGTAATGCCTTCGCCCGCTGCGTTTCCTCCAAGTGCATATAGTGGTGATGCCGGTGTGATTACTGCGCCGTTAGTTGATCATACCCTTACCAAAAAATGCCGTAATTTGGCCGATAAATTTTTGGCGGATACGCGGTTGGAGATTATTGAAAATTGTGCAGAAGGTGAATCAACTATTATGATTCGCCACAAAGCTTGTTCGGGCCAGCAACCCATTAATCCCGGTGATGGAATTAGTTTGGCTATGGCAAACTCCGTAGATGCGTTAAGCCAATTTGTAAGCGGATCATTTTTAGCTGACTATGAAAGAGACACTATCATTCCTGATTCCGTAGGTGATGAAACATCAGGAAATGGTGCTGTTTCCAATATGATTATTTTAAAAGGTACGGCCACTGGTGTGGATTTGGTTGATAGCGGCCAATCAGAAGTGGAAATTAAAGTGAGCAATATAGCGGGTACCGGCACAATAACCGCTATTACGAGTCCATCTGCTGGTCTGGCAGCGCAAAATGTTGTGGCATCTCTTAAGGATAGATTAAATTCTACATTTGCTTTGTTCCCTAATGACCCGGTTCGTTGTGATACTGCCCAGTTAGGTAATATTATTCGTTGTACTCGTCCAGCCGGTTTCCCGCAGCCTAAATTATCACTGTCATCCTCGGATACTGGAATATCCAAAGCGATGGCCGGTGGTGGATCTAAAAATGTTCAGGATGTGATTAATGCAATAACCAATGGAACCTGTAGCAATATTTTGTCCGGTTGCCAAATTGGTGGACAACTTGTAAAACCTTTAGTAACAACTGTGCCACCTTCAACGACGCCTGTTCCTGTGCCAGTTCCTTTTTGGGCCTTAGGCTTTTTGGCTGCATTTTTAGCTGTTTTTGGTATAAAAAATACCGCAAGCCGAAAATATTCCTAAGTGGTGCGCGCCAGCAGGGGTTAAATATCGCTGCTGGCGTATTTTATAAATTTAAATTTTTTGGTAGAAATTATATCCATAGTTATGGCTGCGTTATGTTCATAATAGGTAATTGGTTGGCGCCCTTTTTTTTATTTGGTTTGTTTTTTTTAAGTGAATGGGTGGGGGCGGCTGAAATAGATGATTTAAGCACGGATTGTAGCGCTTTTGATTTTTCAATTTCAAAAATTTCTGATGTTGGTCAGTTTAAAATGCACGAGACTGCTGTGTATTTTGCTGAAATAACCAATACTTCTTCAAGCGATTGTAAAGACAATCAAATTTTATACGTGCGCAAACCCACCTCTGATTTTTCTGTTTTTGTAGAGCCAAACTTAATTACGCTTAAACCTGGTGCATCAGCTAAGGTGCATATTGCGCTCACCAGCAATGCAAAAACCCTAGAGGGCTTGCATACAGTGGATTTAACTTTTCGTGAGCGCAATGGCAACCAAATTATTGTGCGCCCTTTAAGTTATGAGCTATTGCCTCGCCACTCTTGTGAGGTGTTGCCTGATCGAGAATTATTTATTCACGATATTTCGGTAGTTGATGACACTATTCGAACCACTTACGAGCATCCCGGTCATCCTCAGTCCGGTGTGTGGTCGTTTGGGTATTTAATGAGTCAAGCTGCACCGGAGGGCGTTGACCCATCCGAGTTTACGGAGCAATTTTTTAATTTGTGGATGTCGGATCAAAAAGTTAATGGTTTTACCGTGCCGTCTCGTTCTGAAATTGATTGGCAAGTGCTTGCGCTCTGGCCGAGATTGGAGGACGGTAGATTAAATTTGGAAAAATCACCGTTCCGTTTGCTGGCGATTGTGAATAGAATGGATTTGCGAAGTTTAAAACGTAGTTCGGCCGGGGAGCTTCGTTTTGTTTTTGGTTTAATGCAGTTTGATGGGGAGCCGCTGCCCTTTAATCTTATTTTTGAATATCAAGTCCCTGCGTACAATAAAATTAAAGTAAAAAAATTGGCAGACCGCTGGCATACTCTGGCGGCATTGTCGTTCCCCAGTGAAGAATACAATCAAAGTCTTGCCCGGTTAACCAAACAAATAGTTTCAAAATATAATGACCCTGTTCTGCCTAAATTTAAACCATTGCTCACCATAAGAACAAATGAAGCCAGTTTGAAATCGCCTTGGGAATTGCGACAATTTCGTATTCCTGGCACGGCTACAGCGTTAAAACAGGTGGCAGTTGAAAATACGCCGGATCTTAGCTGGAATAATTCTTCTTTTTTGGGTGATTTTATTAATTTTTATGAACCTAAAATTTTATCTGGGCATTATCGAGTTCCTAGAGTGTTTTCAGGAATGGCATTCCGTGCAGGTGCTGCGTTAAATTCCTTCCCTGTTTGGAGCGCCGAAAATATACAGTCTTCCAATGCCCGCGCTATTTTGGCTAGAGGAACGTGTAATGGCTGTCATGCAGCTACAGAAACTGGGACAAATTTTTTGCATGTGCGCAACAGAAATAAAGGCTTGGCGTCTGATATTTCAGGTTTTTTATTGGGTGTTATGCACGCGGACCCGATTACGCATGAAAACTTTTTATATAATGATCTGTTGCGACGGAAGATGGACCTGCAAAATTTGGTCTGTAATTGCAAAGATGCCGAATGTTCTTTTGAGCTGGAGGCGCAGTATAAAGATCACTCACAAAATGAAACGGATTGATTCTAAAAAAACTAAATACTGTTATCTTTAGCCCAAGATTTGGCCCAATTTTTTTTAATAATTTTGTATACAGAAACCCAGCCGCCGAATAACACCTTAAGTGGGTTGGCGCTGGGTTTGATGTAGCTTAGCCCGTAAACCACGGGTTCTACTTCCTCCGCATAGGTGCCCAATAAACGGTCCCAAATAATAAATAGGCCACCAAAATTTTTATTGATGTAACACGGGTTGCTGCCATGATGAACCCGATGATGGGAGGGAGTATTAAAAATGTATTCTACCCAGCCCATTTTTTTAATCAGGTGATGATGCATAAAAAATGGTGCCGCATTGGCCAAGGCGTAACAGGCTAATAACAAGGCTGGGTCAAAGCCAAGCATCAAGGGCACAAGGAGGGGCAGCCAACCATAAAAAATCACTACAAAACTGCTGCGTAGGTTGGTGACAAAGTTAAGTTCAGTGGATGAATGGTGTACAACGTGTTCCAACATAAATAAATATTTAGTGTGTCGCAGGCGGTGGCTAACATAAAAACACAAATCCCCCATCAAAATATGTGCTAAAAAAATGGCAACTAACGCGATTGGAGCGGTATGCCCCGCCAAGGAAAAAAACGCGTGTTCATGCACAAGGTCAATCGTTTTAAATTTGTAGCCAAAATCAACGGTTTGGTAAATGCAATAAATAGACAGGGCACAGAATAGATTGATTAAAACTTCTCGTTGAAAAATTTGGCGGCGGCTGATGATTAATATCAGGACTTCAAATGGAATGACCACAGTCGCCACCAGTTCAATCATCTGGTTGATTGCCCGAACGAATTCCGCACCCATGCCATCCATAAAACCCACCCATTACACGTAAGTGCTAATTATCGAACCCAGTTAAACGGGTATCTATACGTAAATTTACGTATTTGGTTGGTAATGTGGTTTGTGTCTCAGAAGTTTTCTTGGGTTTAAAGCTCCATGCTTTCCGTCTGCTGCCTAAAAGTGTGGGGCTATCTATACCAGAGGGTTCGATGTTTTTAAATCTTTGAATCGCCCGAAATCCCGGTCGGCGCTGTACAGTATGGATACTCCGTTTTCTATACAAATTTCGGCTATTCGCGCATCGCGAAACTGCCCTCCTAGCAATTTAGCTTTGTGTGTTAGCGCCGACAAAATTGCCCAGTGTTGTGTACCACTGTGTAGTATTTGTACGTGTGGCGATTCAAGCCAGGCTTCAATTTGAGCGAGGGCTTGCTCATGAGTGCTTGCAGAGTTGAATATTTTAGGGTTGGTCACAACCGCTAAAAACTCATGTATACAGCTGACGGGAATACCCCAAATCTGTTTGCCCTCCGCCAATGATTTAATGCATTCATAAGCCTGTGTGAAAAACACCGATTCGGCTCGGTGTGCATAGACCAGAATATTGGTATCAACCTCAATCATTTGCGCAGGCCTGATGTTAGGTGCTCGTCTTCCAATTGCTGCCATTTATGTGGCTCTGTAATTAACGCGCTCCCGTCATGAACACTGGCGTTTTTAAGTTTGAATGCCGGTTGTGTTTGCGCTTGTGTATCGCTCAATACTCGACGTAAACCTTCTTCCATTAAGGCGCGCAGGGTGGTTTTGTTTTTACTTGCTAATAGCTTGGCTGAATGAAGTAGCGAATCTGAAAGTTCTATGGTGGTTTTCATGTGGGTGCCCATATTTTATTGTATGGGTATAGGGTAGGTGGCTGGTGATGCAGTATAAAGGCTATGGTTTTGCGTTAGGTGTTTTTGAGTTTTGTTATGAGATGTGGAGCCAAATTGTGGGGATTTGTGCCCGCTCTTCTTTAACCTAAAAACCTCAGTTGGATCACCCAAGTCTGCGCAACCCATTGGCACGTCTAGAAAAAATTAAGAATTTTGAACAGCCAATAAGGTTGTTCTTCATTTTTAACTTTCACTATTCGCACCAATGGCTCACACGGCTTTTTGGCGCTCAACTGAGGTTTCTAGGTTTAAAAAATACACATGAAAAACGGCGTTTTGGGCGCTGTTTGTTTTTATAACGTAAGATTTATTTCGGTTGGTTGCTCAGGGGAGATACTGGATTGGTTTTTAGTGGGCAAAATGTTTGGATGGGAAACTCTTGTCACGCGCACATTTTCCTCTCTCAAAAAAAAGCCCGGTTTACGTAAGTAAACCGGGCTTTTTAACACTAGATCAATGGCTTATTCGAGTGTTGGGGTCGCCCAATCCACCCACTTGCTCTTATCACCTTTTTTGCTGCTTTGTTGGTTAATGCCACCAGTGGTCACGCTTTCACCTTTCAGGAAGCGTTTAATGTTGGCGGTTAACGGTGCATCCCAAGTGCTATCGAATGAACAGTGGCTTTTGCCTGGGCCAACACTTTGAGTGATGTTATTAGGTACGCCCAACGCCTTGTAAATTTCAGCCCCGGCCAGTGCGCCGTTAGCTGAGGAGGTTAAACCTAACCAATCAGCAGAAAGTTGCTCTAACAACAAGAAGCCGCGAGGTGCGATCATGCCGATCATTTCGTGGGTATCTACTGGGTTGGTGTTGGGGCTGCTTTGGTATTTAGAGAATACATCGCCAAGCCATTTTGCTTCAGTAAATGCACTGGTTAAGGGCTGCGCACCGCTTTCACCGGGAACACCACGCCAAATAGCCGTGCCGCCTACACCAGGTTCTACAGGAACAGTTAGTGCAACGCGGTCATCCATTACACCCGCAGCAAACGCACCTTTACCCCAGCGAGAACAACCTGAAACGGCAATACGTGCAGGGTCGATCAACTTGTTGTTGCCAGCGGCTTTTTCCTTTTCTAATACGTCGATAATCCGGCTAACGCCCCAGCCCCAGCCGACTAATACGCCGGATGCTTGGTGTGTTGAACCGTGGACAGTGTAGAACGGGCCGGTTTTGTTTTTCTCGGTAGCAACAGATTCTGGGTTCATGTTGATAACCGCTACACCCTGGGCCTGGAATTTAGCCGCAGTAGGGGTTGTGCCGTATACGATGGCAGCGGGGAATGGGCCTGTACCGCTAGGCATGGTTACGGTGGCACTGAAGCTGGCTGTTTTGCCTTGGTGGCTAACTTTAACCGAGATACTGCTGCTTGAAACCGTACCGGTGGTGCTTTCAGGGATGGGTTTTTTGCCTAAGGCGTGGTCTTCCACTAAGCGACGGATTTCCTGCTTGCGGCAGAGCCATTCGCTTTTCTTG
>JBEGTZ010000294.1:0-3311 GCA_041179125.1 Pseudomonadota bacterium
TAGAAACCTCAATTGAGCGCCCAAAAGCTGTGTAAGCCATTGGTTCAGATAGTGAAAGTTTAAAATGAAGGGCAACCTTATTGGTTGTTCGAAATTTTAAACTTTTGCTAGATGGGCCAAGCGGTTGCGCAGACCTGGGTGATTCAACTGAGGTTTCTAGGATAATATTCGTGACGCCTATCGCAACTGAAAAAAGGTGTCTAATCTGTAGCACAGTACACAGATAAGTCGTTTGACAAAAACGAAGTTTGCACCGACTATCAACGCAAAATAACAATAACAAACGACCACAAAAACAGGGGCTATCATGACCCGAATTATTTCTGCCACCGCCAAATCCGAGCGCCGACAGGTAACGTCCAATGCCATACCGCGCAATATTCAAAATTATCTTAGCCAAGCGCAATTACAAACTTTGCGCCAGATGGAATTATTGGGCTGGCGTTTGCAATTCGTCCGGCGAGAAGCCAGCAACCCGCCTTTAGTGGTACTGCGCCACCAGGATTCCGGTAAATTTTCCGTGTTAGAAGATACCGGCTGGGCCAACATGAAACCCGAACTGCGCCTGCGGTCGGTTAAATAAACCCATTCATCATCGTTTTAAAAAGGCTGCGTAGCCTTTTTTGACAAACAGCCCGTTAAGGTCAAAGCTCAATAGGTCTAAACCTATACAGGGCTATTCGGCCATGAGTCGTTACGATGCACAAACGGTAGAGGAAATCGGCACTATTCCTCTGCCGACAGGCTTTTTACCCCGTGGAGTGACGCCCGCAATCCCCGCCACACCGGGCGATTGGTTAGACCAGGCGCAGTTGTTGTCCCTGCGCACCATGGAATATTTCGGCTGGCATTTGTGGTTTGTACGCCGCCAACAATTGCCCGCCGTGGTGGTGATTCGCGACAGCTACAGCGCGCAATTTGCCGTGCTTGAACCTGGCGGCCAAATAAACCAACAACCGTTGATTCAGCTGCGCACCGAGCCTTGTTAGCCGACCAACGCCCAACGCGCATCGCTTGATATGACCGCATCATTGCCCGTATCGCCGCTTTCACTTGCGTTTTATATCACCGCAGGCTGCGCGTTTTCACTTGCTATCACTGGCCTTGCCATCGCGCTGTCTGTACGGCAGCCCCACCGTCGCGCGCTTTTTACTGCGCTTACACTGCTGAGTTTTTTTATCGCCGGATATCAATTGGCCTCTGCGGCATTGTTTAATTCAGTGCAGCTTGTAAATGCGCAAAAGGCCGGGTTGTGGCAGTTATTGTTTGGCTTTTGTTTAATCCCAGCCTTTGTGATCTCTTTAGCGGTGCTGACGCGGCAAACACGCGTCCGTATTTATGGCATTTTTGCGCTGGGGTTTGCACTGCTGAGTGCGTTGCTGCTCGCGCTAAAACCTGCATGGTTTGGCTATGATCTGGCTTCATTAACCCAAGTGCCCATACGCCTATCCTGGCCCACCACCGAACAAGGTGGCAGCGTGCAGCCAGTATTAACGCCGGGTTTATTGATATGTGTACTGGGCGTGGTGGTGGCTATGGTCTGGGCTTTGGTGTGCGCGCGCAATGCCTGGCTGCAACACCGGATGCGCTTAGTGCTGGGGTTTGGCGTGTTTTGTCTATTCGAAGCCGCGCTTTTATTGGCGTGCGGGCTTGGCCAACCCCTCATATTTTTTCGCGATGTAGCAGGCTTTCCGTTTGTGTTCTTTATTGTCTGGGTCACAGCGCATCTGGCGTTAGAGTCAGTACACCAGGGTGAAATCCTGCGGGAAAACAAAGCCGATTTAAAACTGCAAATTCGCGAACGCCAAATTGCAGAAAACAACGTGCGCCGCATGGCGTTTGAAGATTATTTAACACGCCTGCCCAACCGCATGGTCGTGCATGAACATCTCGCCGATTTATTACAGCATCGCCACAGCACCCAGTTTCGCGCCGCATTTTATGTGCTGGACTTAGACCATTTCAAAACCATCAACGACGCATTAGGCCACGATTTTGGCGATGAAGTCCTGCGCTGTGTCGGCCTGCGTTTGTCCCAACACATCAACACCGCCGCATTAATTGCCCGCATTGGTGGCGATGAATTCGCCATCATAGAAGAGCGCATTGAAGGCGAACCGCGCAAACAAATTCAATTAACCGCCACGCGTATTTTGGAAGTAATGAGCGAACCCCTGCATGTGGGCGACCACGTTTTAGATGTAAGCTGCTCCATCGGCGTTGTCACCTTTCCCTCAGAAGCGGACACCGTAATTGACGTGGTGCGCTCAGCGGATATTGCATTATTTGAAGCCAAAAAACGCCAGCGCGGCAGTTATTTTGTATTTACACCGCAAATGCGTGAATTAGCCAACGAGCGTTTATCGCTGGAAAAAGGCCTGCGCAATGCGCTGCAAAAAGATCAATTATCGCTATTTTTTCAGCCCCAAGTGGATTCCTCCGGCCAGCAAGTAGGCGCTGAAGCGTTAATTCGTTGGAACAACCCGGCGCAGGGTTTTATTTCACCGATTAAATTTATCCGCGTGGCAGAAGAAACCGGTTTAATTAATCCCATTGGCGACTGGGTGATGCAAAAATCGCTGATTACCCTCGCGGAATGGATTCAAAAAGGTGTGCCTTTTAACGGCAACCTGGCCATTAATGTATCCACCTGGCAATTTGCCCGGCCCGATTTTGTGCGCAATACCCAACAGGTTATTCAGCAATCCGGCGTGCCGCCTGAGCGCGTCACGCTAGAAGTCACTGAAAGTGCATTGATGTCCGACGTGCAAGAAGTGGTGAATAAATTAAATCAATTACGCGAATTCGGTGTGAAAATAGCGCTGGATGATTTTGGCACCGGTTATTCCTCCTTGGCCTATTTACGCGATTTACCCCTGGACGCTCTTAAAATTGATAAAAGTTTTGTGGATGAAGTGGCACTTAACCCCCACCAACCGCTGGTGGAATCCATGCTGGCCATCGGCAAACACATGCAGCTTAAAGTTGTGGCCGAAGGCGTAGAAAGCGAGCAACAACTCAATCACTTAAAAACGATGGGCTGCGATTTTTACCAGGGTTATTTATTCTCCAAAGCCCTGCCCAAAGCCGAATTTGAAAAATGGCTGCAAAAAAATCAGGTGCTTAGGAATATTGCAGGGCAGGTATAAACCTAAAAACCTCAGTTGAATCACCCAAGTCTGCACAACCCCTTGACGCGCCTAGCAAAAGTTAAAAATTTCGAACAACCAATAAGGTTGCCCTTCATTTTTAACTTTCACTATTCACATCAATGGATTGCACAGCTTTTGGGCGCTCAACTGAGGTTTCTA
>JBEGTZ010000295.1:0-15891 GCA_041179125.1 Pseudomonadota bacterium
TCGTCCAGTTCAAGTAGCAGCTCTTCTTCTAGTTCAAGTAGTAGCTCCTCCTCATCAAGTTCTAGCAGCTCATCAAGCTCTAGTTCTTCATCAAGCAGCTCAAGCTCATCCTCCAGTTCAAGCAGCAGCTCGTCCTCCTCAAGTAGTAGCAGTTCATCATCGTCGAGCAGCTCCAGCAGCTCGGCAGGCTCAAGCTCATCGTCCAGTTCAAGTAGCAGCTCTTCTTCTAGTTCAAGTAGTAGCTCCTCCTCATCAAGTTCTAGCAGCTCATCAAGCTCTAGTTCTTCATCAAGCAGCTCTAGCTCATCGTCCAGTTCGAGCAGCAGCTCTTCCTCCTCAAGCAGCAGCTCTTCATCGTCCAGCTCAAGCAGTTCTTCATCAAGCAGCTCAAGCTCATCGTCCAGTTCGAGCAGCAGCTCATCCTCCTCAAGCAGCAGCTCTTCATCATCCAGCTCAAGCAGCTCTTCGAGTAGTTCAAGCTCCAGTAGCTCCTCATCAAGCTCTAGCTCCTCATCAAGCTCTAGCAGCTCTTCAGGTCTATCTGTAATTGAAGGTACTGAGGGAAACGACAAATTATTTGGAACAACTTCACCCGGAGTATTTGGCGGGAACGCAGATAAATTTTATGGCCGCGCAGGCGATGACGTTATCTTGGGAGGCGGTGGCAACGACGTGATAAATGGTGAACAGGGTAATGACACACTTGTCGGCGGAGAGGGTTTCGACGTGTTAAATGGGGGGCTGGGTAATGACGAGATGTGGGGGGGCAATAACTACCTGCTAGATCGAATCAACGAACAGGCTTTTAATTCCGATACATTTGTGTTCCGCCCCGGAGATGGAAATGATGTGGTATATGGCACAAGCATCGAGCCTTCCATAATTCAATTTGAAAATGTTACACCGGGAGGTTTACGAACCCTGGAACAAATTGGATCGGCACTTGTAATTCAATACGGCTCAACGGACCAAATTAATATTCCGATGTTTTTTTATCAGTTGAATCTAGACCGCATCGATATTGTATTTTCAGACAACACACGCTGGGACAGAAATAAAATTATTCAATCCATTACGAAAACCCAGGGCACACCACAGAGGGACGATGTTTACGCACTGGAGAATCGGAATAACACCTGGAATTTACTCGACGGCGATGATTTATATCGGGGCCAAATACTAGGTACTTTTGGAAACGTGATCGACGGAGGCGGGGGCAATGATAAAATCGACACTCACGCAGGGAACGATACCTTAATCGGCGGAACCGGTGACGATAGACTTATCGCCGGAAGCGGAAATGACATATTAAAAGGTGGCGAGGGCGACGATACGCTAGGTGGCGACGGCGCCATTAACATAACAGGTAACGACATACTCGATGGCGAGTCCGGCAACGATTATTTAGCTGGTGGCAAAGGCGATGACTCTGTCATTGGCGGGATAGGGAACGATACCCTATACGGTGAAGATGGCCAGGATATTCTAAACGGGGGCGTTGGCGATGATCAGCTCGATGGAGGTAACGGAGACGACAACCTCACAGGTGGCTTAGGTTCCGACAAATTTTTTGGAGGGAGCGGAGTGAATACCTACCTGTTCGCAAATGGCGATGGTGTGGATGTAATCGAGGTGGAACTCGAAACCTATTCAACCAACAACATAGTTAAATTTGTCGATGTGCTTCCCTCTCAAATCCGCTCAATTAAAACGAACGATAGCGATGACTTAATTATCAATTACGGGGTTTCAGACCAAATCACACTTTTAAAATCATTAAAAACGTCCCGCACAATCGAAGTTGTTTTTAAAGATGGTGTTGTTTGGAAGCAAAGCACTTTAAGGCAGAAGGCTACCCTCTAAATTGAAGCGCACCTAGAAACCTCAGTTGATCACCCAAGTCTGCGCAACTCATTGGCACGTTTAACAAAAGTTAAAAATGAAGGGCAACCTTATTGGTTGTTCGAATTTTTTAACTTTTGCTAGGCGGACCAAGGGGTTGCGCAGACTTGGGTGATCCAGCTGAGGTTTTTAGGTTCAACCCTGTAACCCACTGGTCACACTGTTTGCATAATTCTATACACTGCCCCATTCAAAACATCATACCCACACCCCCTCAACCATCCCCCAATTCAGTAGGATTTTTTATGTCAGGGCCTCGCAACTTTACCTCCCTTACCCACATTTTTGTACTCGCACTCGTACTCGCCACCGGCGGTTGCGGCAAAGGCAAGTCGTCCTCGTCCCAACCTAGCCCAACGCCACCGGCTTCCTCATCCAGCTCATCCTCGGGCAGCGTAAAACCCACGCCACCGCCGGATGCCAACATCACCTTCACCGCCCCTTCAGCGTTCCCCGTCACGCTCCAACCCAACAGCCGCGATCCCATCACGTTTTTCACCCAAGTCAGCCTCGGCAGCCCATCGCAACCGCTGGAGCTTGAAGAGGTGAATGCCAGCGGAAACCGCCTGGCACTGCTGGGTGTCCTCAGCGATGACGGCCAAGGCGGGGATGCGCGCCGAGGGGATGGGTTGTATAGCCTGCAAGTTACGCTTGTTGATACCGCACCTGCCAACCGGTATTTCCGTATTCGAACGCAGATAAATGGCGCCGCACGGATATCCAACACGGTTCCTTATTGGATCAGTGATGTGCCCACCACCACACGCCTACCGGATGCCCGGCTCACGATCCTCGACAGCGAAAACAGCCCCATATATGCCAATGAATTAGTGATTCAACTCGGCGCAGGCGTGGCCCCAACCCTTGCCACACTGAACGCACTGGTGGCCTCCGTAGGCGGCACCGTCCTTGGCTGTATTCCCAATGTAGGCCGCTGCTTGGTGTCTATAAACACCGCCACCGCCGCCGAATTAGAACAAAAACTCGCCATATTGCGCCTACAAGCGGGTATCACCGCCGCCTTCGCCAATGTGCAAACAACATCACCGAATCTCTCTGCCAATGCGCCCTGTACCCAAGGCGAAAACTGCCAGTGGTATCTAAACCGCATCCGCGCCCCTGAAGCCTGGCAAATTGCCGGTGGCGGCGACAAAGCGCGCGGCGTGGCGGTGATTGACTTCGGCGTGAACTGCGCACTTAGCCTGCTCGGTTGCAACGGCAGCCCACAGGACCCGGTTGACCACGGCACCAGTGTGGCGGCGTTTATCGGTGCAAAAGCCAATGCCAGCACCGCCACGTCCGGCATCGCCTATAACACCCATCTTTACGCCTACAGCCTACATAACGACAACGGCAGCCAATACAAAATGAGCGAACTGATCGCCCAGAGCCTCAGCCAGCCGGAGGTGCGGGTGATTAATATCAGTGCCATCACGATCATCGACAAAAATAACCTGTTTCAAGATGCACTCTGCCAAGCCACAGATCAGGGCCGCCTGACGGTGGTCGCCGCAGGCAATCCGCAGGCCAAAAACAACTGTCAAATGCAGCGTGTTTACCCGCCTCGGTTCATTCAAGAAAGCAATTGTGCTAACGGTGCCAACCTCAAAGACAGCCTGATTGTTGTGGGCGCCACCGACAGCCAAAACAACCTGGCGGAATGGAGCAACGGCGAGATCAGCCAGTGCAGCAATACGCTGTACAGCACCCTGTACGCACCCGGCAAAGATATGCTCGGCCTGAATACCAACAACACCTGGAGCCTAAAAACCGGCACCAGCTACGCCGCGCCGTTGGTGGCCGGTGCTGCGGCTTTGGTATGGGCCGCCAACCCACAATTAAGCGCCAGCGAAGTGCGCAAACGCATCCTCAAAAACGCCAATGTTTTAAGCATGGCAGGCGCAGATGACCGGCATAAAACCACCGATGCCCGGCTTGATGGCAAACTGTTGCTGGACGTATACCAAGCCGTCAGCGGCACCCCCATCCCACCCGCCCTCAAAACCACCCCCGCCAACTTTGAACTCGCCCCCATCAGCGCCCCAGCAGGCAGCGAAAGCACCACAGCACCCCTTGTGATCCAAGACACCAACGCCCCCAGCCCGATTGAAATTAGCGGCGGGTTTTATTCAATTAATGAAGGGCCGTTTACCGACTTAGCCGGTATGGTGGGGCCAGGGCAAAGCATTCGCCTGCTGGCCAAAGCGCCGAATACAGCGGGTGAAGAATTACAGGTTAAATTGAATGTGGGCGGGCAAATACAAGTGCTCAAGGTTACGGCTACCGGAACATCGGTTAGCTCTAGCTCTTCTTCAAGCTCTTCTTCAAGTTCAAGTTCAAGTTCAAGTAGTGCATCCTCCAGCGCTAGCAGCTCATCCACTAGTTCCAGTAGCTCGTCTTCAAGCTCAAGCTCTTCTTCCAGCTCAAGCTCATCCTCCAGCTCCAGCGGTTTACCACCGCAACCAATCACCGTGTGGGATGCAGCAGCCGATTTCTCTACTGAGGCAAATCCAAATAGCGTATGGACTTACGGCTACGACCCCGCCTCGATCGACGGCTATCAGCTGAAACCCTTCAACATCAATAACCTAGGCGAACAGGCCTTGTGGCAAGACAGCACCTATACAACATCTAACACGCCCACCTTTTGGAAGAATACCGGCACCGCAAACCTCAACGGCGCACAGCCAGGCCAGGTTGCCCTACACCCCGGCCCAGCCACCAACGGCGACGCCGCCATCCTCCGTTTTACAGCCCCGGCTGATGGCATCTACGAAGTGAATGTACAATTTTTCACAGGCCATATCGGCGAAACAGAAGCCTGGGTAGTGAAAAACGGCGCATTTCAAACACCGCTGAAAGCTATAGGCATCACAAGCGCCGATCCCCTCTTCAGCACCTCCGGGCTGCCCCTAAACAAAGGCGATACGCTGGATTTTGTAGTGGGCAACTACGGGGACTACAACAGCGACACCACACCGCTCAGTGTGCGTATCGCTACGGGCGGCACAAGCAGCTCATCCTCCAGCTCCTCCGGCCAAATCCTGTTTATCCAAGACACCCTCCAACAACAAGCCACCCCAGGCCCCCGCATGGTTATTATCCCCGCAGGTGAATTTATGATGGGCTCGCCAGAGTCCGAACTCGAAAGGTACAGCAACGAAGGCCCGCAACATAAAGTCACCCTTGCAGCCTTTGCCTTGGGGGAAACCGAAGTCACCTTCGACCAGTACGACCGCTACGCCAAAGCCGTGGGCGCCACACTGCCAGATGACTACGGCTGGGGCCGTGGGCTAAGACCGGTGATTCACGTCAGTTGGAACGACGCCATTGGTTATGCCGCCTGGCTAAGCCAACAAACCGGCGCCCAGTACCGCCTGCCGTCGGAAGCCGAATGGGAATACGCCGCCCGCGCAGGCACCAATACACCCTTTAGCACCGGAGCGTGTATTAATTCCCAGCAGGCCAACTTTTATTCCATCGACCAATATGGCGATTGCCCGACCGAGTCGGTTTATTTAGGAAAGACTAGCGAAGTCGGTGCCTATCCAGCCAACCCCTTTGGCCTAAAAGACGTGCATGGCAACGCGTACGAATGGACCCAGGACTGTTGGCACGAGTCTTACAAAGATGCGCCAAATAATGGTGCTGCCTGGCAGCAGGAAGGTGGTGGTGAATGCACCTACCGGGTGTTGCGCGGCGGCTCTTGGCTCAGCTACGCCGGGGGGCTGCGCACGGCCTACCGCTTCTGGAACTACACCAATGAACGGTACTACTACATCGGGTTTCGTCTGGCCAGGACACTCCGCCCGGAGGAAGTACCCCCTCAAAGTTCAAGTAGCTCATCTTCAAGCAGCTCATCCTCCAGCTCCTCCGGCCAAACCCTACCCAATACAGCAACGGCCTTGATTCGGGACGAAGGCGGTTTGCACTGGTTCGACACCCGCAATGATGGCGTAGATGAAAACCCAAGCAGTATTATCCGCAGCGCTCTAGTCGGCACCGCAGACGAAGTATTTTCCCGCTACAACGGCACCGAGTTTGTAGAGGACTCCCGCTACAACGAAGGTGAAAGCCTGATACTAGGCAGTGCTGGCTGGATCGAAACCACTGGGATTATCAAAGTCAGCAGCTTTAACCCCGATGGCTCGGTTACGATTCAAAGCAGCAATAGCGATGGCGGCCAGCTCAACCTAGTCACCACCCAAGTAACAGACCTGGCCGGGCAAAAAGTGGTGGATTACTTTCAAACTCATGGTGATGCATCTGACCTATCGAAGGTTATCAACCCCATAGCTACCTTTGGCGCAGGCGCCAAGTCCTATAACCTGGATATATTGGCGAAGGGCGATCGATATGAGTTGTGGCTTGAAAAGGGCGATGCCACTGGCGTGTGCCCTTGGAATAGCGATAAAAATGCCAAAGATTACGGCGGAAACTGTGAAACTCTTGATGTTTGGGGGCCAGGGAGTATTTACGAAGGCGCAAGTACCCGCATTGAAAATATTTTTTCCGCAGACGTAGATCCGAATGAAACTGGCTTCAAAGATGTGGGGATCAGCGCGTGGAAGGGCACACAACATATCGGGGCGCAAATTGTTAATAATGCAGAAAAAACCGTACGTTTTTACCAACGAGATTACGCAACCGGCACCTCGGTACTGCTGGCTACCGGAACATGGGCAACACTCACCCTGCCCCACCTAACCACCGATGCAACCGCCATAAAAATAGCGCTGCCAGAAGCGCTATTAAATACCGATGAATTTGACGAAGACCAACACACCTTCATCGCCGTAAAACACGCAGGTTTTATACGCCCAGGCTGGATGTCAGAAGCAGGCTCTGTACTATTTGCCAACATCAAAGCCCTCAACGGCCCCGCCAATGCCAGCGTTGAAGCGGCGGTACGTTATGTAAGTCCGTCATCTTCTAGCTCATCATCAGGTTCGAGCGGTTCATCCTCCAGCTCATCAAGCAGCTCTTCCACTTCCAGCTCAGGCCAGCTCCTACCGGCCTCTATCAACGCCATAACCCCAGCCCACAACACCACAGCATCGGCCAGCAACAGCCTCATCAGTGTGCAATTTGATTCGAGTATCGACCCAGCCAGCTTAGCAACCTACGCCTTCGCGGTGGCTGGCCCGAACGGTGCTGTGATCGGCAAAGCCTCAGTAAATGGCCGTACCATCACCTTCAGCCCTGATACGCCACTGGCGGGCAATGCCGAATACAGCGTTCGTTTTACAGCTACTACCCTAAACGAGGGAGGCCCAAGCGAGCTGGCACACAGCTGGCAGTTTGCTACCGAGGCGGTGTTTGAACGGGATTTCCAAGCCCTATCGGAGCAAGTTATCCTCAATTGGAGTCCTCGCAATGACGTGGTTTATAACCTGGCCTACACCTCAGACCCTAACTGTAAACACAGTGAATGCCCTGGCTACACCTACCTCACCAGCGTTACCACACCTCTTGCGGTGACAGGCTTAACCAACGGCCAAAACTATTGGTTTCAGCTAACAACCAATGGCGAAGTTGAAGGCGAAGTAGTGGCACACCCGGACAAACTGGTGCCAGACCGTACCGTGCGCACCATCGCCCAGGGCACCGACGGCACCACCTATGTAGGAGGCGACTTTACCCGCATGGGCACCCTCAGCGGCTCCGGTGTACCCATCAACACCACAACCGGCCTGCCGGGCAACTTCCCTCGGGTGGACGGCCATGTATTTGCGGTGGCAGCAGACGGCTACGGCGGCTGGTTTATCGGTGGCAATTTCGGCGCCGTAGGGGGTGAAGCGCGCAGCAATTTGGCCCATATCGCAGCCAACGGCACCTTAGATAGCTGGCAGCCCCGCGCCGATGCCCCTGTGCGTGCGCTGGTGGTGGGCAGGAATAGCGTTTATGTCGGCGGTGATTTCACAGCAATCGACGAACAACCACGCCGCCACCTGGCCGCCGTTAGCACAAACGGCGAGCTAAATGGCTGGAACCCCGACGCTAACGATGTCGTGCGGGCTTTGGCCATCGCGAATGATGTCATCTATGTAGGTGGCGACTTCACAAATCTCAGCGGGCAGACACGCAACCGCCTGGCCTCCGTCAACACAGAAGGCAAACTGACCAGCTGGAACCCCAACGCCAATGCCAAAGTGAATGCCTTAGCTGTGGCAGGTGGTATTGTTTATGTGGGCGGGAGTTTCAACCAAGTGGGCAACCTGGAACGTAAAGGCCTGGCCGCCATTAGCATTGAGGATGTCTTAACCAGCTGGAATCCCCGCCCCAGCGGAATACCCCTGTTCTGGGATCCCAGTGTAGATAGCTGGGTGAATACTCTGGCGGTATCGGATAACACCGTTTACGTAGGCGGCTATTTTTCAGCTGTTGATAGCATTACCCGCAATAACCTAGCGGCAATAAGCACCGACGGCACGCTAACCCCGTGGGATCCCAATGTCTTGGGCAAAGAAGTGACAGCCCTGGCCCTTGCAAACGAAACGGTTTATGCAGGCGGCGATTTCTCTGCCGTAAGTGGCAAACTGCGCAGTAATGTTGCCGCCATTGGTAAAAGTGGCGCCCTTAAGGATTGGGATCCAAGCATCGGGGGTTATAGCGTTAACGCCTTAGCCATTGCAGGCACTCAGGTTTATGCCGGCGGTGTGTTCAACCTAGTCGGCCACGGATTCACCCGTCACGGTCTAGCCGCATTTTATGCCAACGGAACAAAACTTAGCCCCTGGAACCCCGATGTAAGCGGCACCGTAAATACCCTTGCCGTACATGACGGCACCGTGTTTTTTGGCGGTGGGTTTACCAGGGTAAAAGGTGAGGCCAGAACGAATCTAGCGGCTGTCACCGCTGATGGCAGCAGCACCCTCACCAACTGGGCGCCCAGTGTTCAGGGTTTTAGTGTGGATACCCTGGCGATCAAAGAAAATACTATTTACCTAGGTGGCGGCTTCACTAGCATTAACGATCAATACCGGCCTCACCTTGCCGCGATAGGCGTTAATGGTGTGCTGACTGATTGGAGCCCCCGCCTTGATGGCTGGGCAAGCAGTTTAATCATCGACGGCGACACGCTTTATGTGGGTGGCTATTTCACATTAGCGAACGGCGCCCCACGCAACCACCTCGCCGCGATCAGCATTGCAGCAGGTAATCTCGGTGAGGTAAACGACTGGAATCCCGATGCCGATGGTTTGGTGAACACACTTTCGATGCAGGGTGATACTGTTTATGCCGGGGGGTATTTCACCCAGGTAAACAGCCAACCGCGCAATCGATTTGCTGCAATTGGCAAAGCAGATGGGATCCTCCGCTCAATGAACCCCCAAATTGATGGCTATAACGTGTATGCCCTGGCCAATACGGAAACCTCCTTGTACGTGGGGGGCGGGTTTAGCAAAGTTAATGGCGAACTGCGCGGCAATATTGCCGCCCTGAGCAATAATGGCGCATTCAACACAGTAAACCTCGGCCCTTATTTTGAAGTTCACGCACTCAATACATTCCATCAAGGCGGCTACCAATATCTTTACCTGGGCGGTTATGGTGTCTTTGATGTGATTCGCTGGTAATAATAAAAAACGCTCCCACGCCCCGCGTGGGAGCGCAGGCCTCACGGCACCGGGCAATTTATTTTTTACATATTTTTTGTTAAAAAATTTAGCACTTAACGGATTACTTGTTGCGCGGGTTACGCCTAACCCACCACAAAACCAGAATTTTATCTTTCATTGTTGAAGAAATAATTATGGCCACACCCGCACAAGAACAAACAAGAGCAGCTATCAATAAAAAACATAGCATTGTGTAAAAAGTATTTACCTGGAAAGGGGTATACCTGCCCTGGCAATCAAATAATGAATGTAATGGCTAAAATGAGAAAAAAACATGGCCTGCTGCAACCGTAGTTTTATTGCTGTAGCGTTCGTTTTACCACTGCTCATACTGGGGGATTTATTCACCGCAGAAATCACCCAGCCAGATGATTCCACCAGTTTTTTGGTTTTAAAAAAATCCCCGTCGACGAACAATAAATACACCATCACCTCGCCCGACCACTTAAACCATTATTGGGTGATCACATCGGATGAAAACGGATTTGCAGGGCGAGATATTTACCATTTTTTAATGCATCTTGAATGGCATTTATTTTTGATGGTTTTATTGGCTGCGCTTTACTATTTTGTAAACTCTCGAAAAAACAACTTTTAACCTAAAACCCTCAGTTCACGCCCAAAAGTTGCGTAACCACATGTCGTGAATAGTGGAAGCTAAGCTTGCCGGACAACCTCCTTAGCTGCACGCCAAAACCCATCCAACTCCGCATCACCTAACACATCCCATTTAAACCCCTGCGCCGCAATTAACTGATCCATAGCCACAATTCTTTGCGCAAATTTAGTATTGGCAGCGCGTAAACAGTGTTCGGCATCCAGTTTTAAATGGCGGGATAAATTAACAGTGCTAAATAAAACATCACCTAATTCATCGGCCACCGCATCAGAATCACCTACCGCCAAAGCCGCTTGCAGCTCGTCTATTTCGCTTTTTAATCCAGCAATCACTGCATTTACATGCTCAAAATCCATCCCCGCTAAGGCCACGCGTTTTTGTAATTTCTCTGCGCGCAGCAATGCAGGTAATGCGGTGGGAATATCCGCTAATAAATGTGCTGCGCCTTTTTCGGTGCGTTCAGAAGCTTTTATTTGTTCCCATTGCGCTTTAATGGCTTCATCACTTAATGCACTATTTTGCCGCCTACTGGCTAGGGTGCCGTCTGGAAATACGTGTGGGTGGCGGCGTAATAATTTTTGGGTAATGGCATCCGCTACGGCTGCAAAATCAAAAATACCCACTTCTGCACCCAACTGCGCATAAAAAACCACTTGGAATAATAAATCCCCCAACTCATCACGCAATTGCGTAAGGTCGTTGCGCTCGATGGCATCCACTACTTCGTACACTTCTTCCAAGGTGTGCCGTGTAATAGAGGAAAAATTTTGTTTAATGTCCCAAGGGCAGCCATCATTCGGGTCGCGTAAGCGCGCCATTAATGTAATTAAATCATCCAGGGTATGTTGGGGCATATTAAATTCTCCGTTTAACATGGGAAATATTAGGCAGGCGGCTCAAACGCGCCAGCACCCGGCTTAAATCAGCGTAGCTGGCCACTTCCACGCGGAACGACATATCCACGGTATTTTTTTGTTTATTCGACAAGGTTTGCATGGCACTCACATTAATACGCTCTTTATCTAATAATGTGGTGATGTCACGCAAAAGACCGTGGCGGTCAAAGGCTTCTACAATGACATCCACCGAATAAAGCTGTTCCGGTTTTTGCGCCCAATCCACTTTAATAATGCGGTTTGGCTCCTCTGCGGCAAGGTGCAAAATATTGCTGCAATCTTGCCGGTGAATAGAAGCGCCCCGGCCCAACGTAATGTAGCCGGTAATACGGTCCCCCGGAATGGGTTTGCAGCATTGGGCAATATGGGACATTAAATTACCCACGCCATCAATATAAATATCCGAACCATCAGGCTCGGTTGATTGCGCACGCCCCACCAAAGACGTTACTAATTCGTTGTTTTTTTCCGGTTTAAACAGGCGCTCGGCCACATTAATAATGCGGTCAACACTTAAATCGCCCGTGCCTACAGCGGCGTATAAATCGTCGAGTGTGCGTAATTTTAATTTTTTGGCCAGCGCTTCATAATCAATATTATCCACCGCCAAACGCAAAAATTCATGGTCCAATAAAGCGCGTCCGTCCGCAATATTTTGGTCCCGATCCTGCTGCCTAAACCAACCTTGCAAACGGCTGCGCGCACGCGAGGTGGTTATATAACCCAGTGCTGGCACCAACCAATCTCGGCTGGGGGATTCGCGGTTGCCCGTAATTATTTCAACTTGGTCCGCCGTGCGCAGTGAATAATTTAAAGGCACTATACGGCCATTAATTTTGGCGCCTTTACAGCGAATACCAATATCCGAATGTATACGAAAAGCAAAATCAACCGGCGTTGCATTTTCCGGTAAATCCACCACATGGCCTTCGGGTGTAAATACATAAATACGGTCTTGATCAAAACCGCGATGCAAATGATCATCCAGTGGGTTGCCCCCAATTTCGTCATGCCATTCCAACACTTGGCGCAACCAAGCAATTTTTTGTTCGTAGGAATTAGACGCGCCGTCTTTATCGGATTTTTTATAACGCCAGTGCGCACACACGCCAAATTCTGCTTCTTCGTGCATGGCGCGGGTGCGAATTTGTATTTCTAAAACACGGCTGCCCGGCCCTTTTACGGCGGTATGTAACGAGCGATAACCGTTTTCTTTGGGGTTGGCCACATAATCGTCAAATTCATTGGGAACATTGCGCCACAGCGAGTGAACCACCCCAAGTGCGCGATAACAATCCTGTTCTGACGACACTAAAATACGTACAGCGCGAATATCGTACACCTCAGAAAACCCAATTCCTTTGCGTTTCATTTTTCGCCAAATACTGTAAATATGTTTAGCGCGGCCATTAACATCCAAAACCGTAATATGCTCATGTGTTAAGGCATTTTTGAGAATATTTATTACGTCTTCAATATAAGTTTGGCGGTCAAGCCTGCGCTCATCCAATAATTTTGCGATGTATTTATAATCGTAAGGCTGTAAATAACGGAACGATAAATCTTCCAGCTCCCATTTAATATGGCCAATGCCTAAGCGATGCGCTAAGGGCGCATATATTTCGGATACTTCGCGGGCTACGCGCTGGCGTTTTTCAATCGGGGCTCTTTTAACCGCACGGATGGCGCAGGTGCGCTCGGCTAATTTAATTAAAGCAACCCGTACATCATCCACCATAGCCACCAGCATTTTGCGCACATTGTCCGACTGGTCGGTACTCGGTTGCCCTAATACTTTATCTCCGGTGTGGTTGGTGAGGTTGCTGATGGCCGCCATGCGACGCACACCATCTATTAATTTAGCCACCGTAACGCCAAATTGTTTTTCTATATCGGCCAGCATACATTTATTTTCGCGCACGCTGCGGTACAAAATGGCTGCCACCAAGCTGTCTTTATCTAATTGCAAACCCGCCAAAATTTCGGCCATTTCAAGGCCTGCACTAAATGACGAATACATCTCCCCCCAGCCATCGGTTTTATCCCCCGGTGCACCCTCAAGCGCTTGGGCCAATTCACAACTGCGCTGTAATTCAAGAATGCTATCTGTCGGCAACTTAGCTTTATCACGCAAATAATCAATCCACGCCACAATATCAACATTGCCATCGGTGGTGGTTGGCCTGTCCTCTCGTACTTTAACCATATCAACTAAAACTCAATAAATTGAAGGCGCACTCAAAACAATCTGCGCACATCTAACATTTCGTTTAAACCTAAAAACCTCAGTTGAACTCGTAGCGAGAGTGGCTAAGGCGCTGAATATGGGCGTTTTTTTGTCCAAATTGGGTGAAAGCAGTAGTCCCACTACGGTGAGCCGAATTTTCACAAAAAAACGTTCAGATTCAAGCATTAGACAGTCGCAGTAGCGTTCAACTGAGGTTTTTAGGTTGAATAATTTTTACTGCGAAAAAACTATTTTTAGGCCGAAATCTTAAGGTTGCGAAAATAACCCCGAAGAAAGATAACGATCGCCCCGATCGCAAATAATAGCTACGATGGTGGCGTTTTCAACGGACTGGTTAATATCCAGCGCGGCAGCAACCGCACCGCCGGAGGAAACACCGCAAAAAATGCCCTCCAAACGCGCTAAATCACGCATGGTTTGTTCCGCTCTGGCCTGTGTCATTTCAACCACTTTATCGATATTTTGCCCATTAAATATGCCGGGTAAATATTCGGGTTTCCATTTGCGAATACCGGGAATACTCGCGCCATCGGCAGGCTGTAAACCAATAATTTGAATGGCAGGATTTTGTTCTTTCAAGAATTTAGAATTACCAACAATAGTACCCGTGGTGCCCATTGAGCTGACAAAATGGGTAATTCGCCCCTGGGTTTGTTGCCATAATTCAGGCCCGGTACCCGTGTAATGCGCCAGTGGGTTATCCGTATTGCCAAATTGGTCCAGCACTTTGCCGCGCCCTTCTGCCTGCATGGCCAAAGCCAAATCCCGCGCGCCCTCCATGCCATCGGCACGCGGCACTAAAATTAATTCAGCACCATAGGCGAGCATGGCGTCTTTGCGCTCTTGTGTCATGTGGTCGGGCATGATGAGAATTATTTTATAGCCCCTAATGGCCGCCACCATCGCCAAGGCAATACCCGTATTGCCACTGGTGGCTTCGATGAGGGTGTCGCCCGGTTTAATTGTGCCGCGTAATTGGGCCTGTGAAATCATGGAATAAGCAGGCCGATCTTTAACCGAGCCTGCGGGATTATTCCCCTCCAATTTCACCAATACTTGGTTGCGGGTATTGCCCGGCAAACGCTGCAAGCGCACCAAGGGCGTGTTGCCAATAAATTGGTCAATGGTTGGGTAATCACCCGTATTTGAGTCGTTAAACATAGACCATACACCCATCGCTAAACGTCGAATTAAAGGCTGCGGATTCTACGCCATTTTATGGTAAGGTGGCGCCGCCCACCCAACAAAATTACCGCTAATTTATGAATCGTTTTGAAACAGACCTTGGCAGAAAACTGCTGCGGGCCAGTTTGCTCCCATTAATTGTGCTCGCTTGTATTTTGTTGGCGGTGGATATTATTGCACTACACCATTCGCAGCGCAGCGCCTATCAAAATTCATTTGAACTGGCCCAGCGTTTACTTACGAAAATAGAAGCGCTCACCGAACGCCCGGTAGACACCCAACAATTCACTCTGCTTGCCAATATTCTGCTCAGTGATACACACATCGTTGGCGTAAGCCTCATTAACGATAAAAACCATGTTATTCACCAGGCGGGTATTCCCGCGCAATTACACGCATCGTTCACAGATGCAAAAAATATCAGCACCGCGTTTCAAAATGACGGCAACACAATCATCAAAATACCTAATACCAGCCAAACCTGGGTGCTGGCGCTAGATGACGAACGCATTGAAATTGCACTTTATCAAAACCTGTTAATTCACCTCGCCCTATTCGGTACAATTTTTTTATTTTTTATTTTTATTTACAGCCGTACCAAAACAAAATTTTTTGGCCCCATTCGCGCGCTAACACATTATTTATTATCCCTTAAATTAACCCCGCACCACGCCATACCCAGCCAAACCGAACTTACGTATTTACACAATTGCGCACTGCTCATTAACGAACTCATTGACGGCCTTAACCGGTCGCAAGATGACATGCGGCTTAGCTATGAGGCCGCATTAAATGATTTTAAAGAATCGTTAGAATCGGTAGAGGTGCAAAATGTTGAAATGAACCTTGCGCGCAAATCTGCCGTGCAAGCGGAGCGTGTTAAATCCGAATTTTTAATTCATGCCAGCTCAGATTTACTAGACCCACTCAGGCAGTGCCTAAGCGCCATTGGGCAACTCGCACTTACGCGCATGGACGCCGAACAAGCCGACTACATGCACAACTTAGAAATTACCCTGCGCGGAGTAATTGGTCTTGCGCAGGATATTGTGGATTTTTCTCGTTTAGAAAACGGCAAATTTCAGCTGGAAGTTAAAAACATACAAATACGCCAGGTTATTCACGATGCTTTAACTTTTTACGCACCACTGGCGGCTGCAAAAAATAGCCGCGTTCTGTCTATTATTCAGCCTGATGTATGTGAAGTTTTGCTCGGCGATCCTCGCCGCCTCCAGCAAGTATTGGGCAACCTGATAAACAAAGTATTAAATTATGGTGAGCAAGGTGATTTAGCCCTAAATGTCAGTGTTTTACACTCAGAACCATCCAGCCAATTAATTAAATTCCGTGTAATAGACAGCAATGGTGGTTTTAAAGCGGATTTTATTCAGCAATTTAAATGGCTGCTTGAGAACAAAA
>JBEGTZ010000296.1:0-29834 GCA_041179125.1 Pseudomonadota bacterium
GTTGTAATCTGCCGTCTAGTGGATCGCCGCAGCCGATAATAATTTTTAGTGTTTCAAGTGCTTGATAGCTGCCTATCACGCCTACCAGCGGTGAGATGACGCCGTTTTGGCTACAGGTGAGTTGTGTCTCGGGGAGTTCAGGGTAAAGGCAGGCGTAGCAGGGTGAATTTTTCTGGCGGTTAAATACGGCGATTTGCCCGCTAAAGCCGATGGCGGCGCCGCTAACCAAGGGCTTTTGGGCATTAACGCAGGCCCGGTTAACCGCTTGGCGGGTGTTGAAGTTATCGCAGCAGTCCACCACCACATCTACCTTGGGCGCCCAGTGCGCTAAATGTTCTTCATTTAAATAGTCTTTTATCACCTGTGTTTGGCAGTGTGGGTTGAGTTCTTTTATCTGGCGTTGTGCAGATTGGGCTTTGTTGAGGCCGAGGCTGTTTTGGGTGTGCAACACTTGCCGTTGTAGGTTGGAAAGGTCAACGGTGTCATGATCGGCCAAGATTAAATGGCCGACACCCGCCGCCGCCAGATACAGTGCCACCGGTGAGCCCAGGCCGCCAAGGCCTATGATCAGTACTCGGGCCGCACGCAGGGCTTCTTGGCCTGCGATGTCGATTTCCGGCAGCAGTATGTGGCGGCTGTAGCGCAGTAGTTCGG
The DNA here is from genome assembly GCA_041179125.1 of Pseudomonadota bacterium. GTDB lineage: Bacteria > Pseudomonadota > Gammaproteobacteria > Pseudomonadales > Cellvibrionaceae > CAMCXE01. Next base: position 655 of record JBEGTZ010000296.1, read on the forward strand.
TGTCGCTGAGGGTATTCATGTTTGTAGCTGTTCCGGCCAGCGCCCAAGGCTCACGCGGGGGTGGCCGTTTAAATCTGCTTTGCAGTGAGCTTGTTCAAAACCGCGTTGAGTGAGTTTGGTCAGAACGGTTTCTGCTTGCTGCCAGCCGTGTTCTAGTAGCAGCCAGCCACCGGGTAGTAAATAATTGGGAGCATTCTGAATGATGGTGAACAGATCCTGTAAACCGTTTTGTTCTGCCACCAAAGCACTGGCTGGCTCAAAGCGCACATCGCCCTGTTCAAGGTGGGGATCATCAGCGCTGATGTAGGGGGGGTTGCTGAGAATGAGCGCGAAGGGGCCGGTGACGGCGCTAAACCAATTGGATTCCAGAACTTCTAAAGGCAGGCCCAACAGTAGGCTGTTTTGACGGGCAAGGCTTATGGCTTGGGGGGAATAATCTGTAGCGGTGAGCTGCCATTGGGGCCGTTCGCTGGCCAGTGCCAGTGCAATCGCGCCGGTACCGGTGCCGAGGTCTAACACGCGGCAGGGCGTTATAGGGCCAAGCTCCAGGGCGGTTTCTACTAAAAGTTCTGTTTCGGGCCTGGGGATTAGGGTGGCCGGGGAGACTTTTAGCGCTAGGGACCAAAACTCGCGTTCACCTAGAATATAGGCCATAGGCTCACCGCCTAAACGGCGGGCCAGGAGTTGGTTGAATTGAGTGTGTTGTTGCGGGCTTAGCGCCCGTTCCGGCCAGGCGCGCAAGTAGCTGCGCGGCTTGGCCAGGCAGTGGCAGAGCAGCAATTCAACATCCAGCCGTGGGGTGTCGGAGTTTACTATGCTGCTGTTTGCGAGGGCTTCGTGGATGGTGCATGTCATTGGCGGGTTTTAGTGAACGTGCCCGTGTTCGAGTTCGTCTTCATCCGCTTCACGCACCGCTTCAATGCTCACATCAAAATGCAACACTTTGCCTGCAAGGGCGTGGTTGGCGTCGATGGTGATTTCATCTTCGGTTACGTCTTTCACTACCACGTATTGCACATGGCCATCGTTGGCATGTGCTTGGAATTCCATACCGACTTCTACATTTTCAACGCCAGTAAACGCTGTTCTAGGCAAGGTTTGGATCATTTCTGGGTCGAATTCGCCATAACCGTCTTCAGGTTGAACGATAACTTTGAATGTGTCGCCTGCTGTGCGACCCGCCATGGCACGCTCAAGGCCGGGAATGATGCTGCCCAAGCCTTGGATATAGTGCATCGGTTCCATACCGGCAGAGGAATCAATGACTTGGCCTTCATCGTCAGTTAGGGTGTAGTGGATGGATACTACATGGTTATTTTCAATTTTCACGGGTGCTCCTCGCGCCAGACGCGCATCAAATACGGCGCAGTGCGCCAAAAATCCAGCGATGGTACGCGTGGACAAGTAGTTTGGAAATACATGTTCGAAGGTCTGTGTGGCTATGGCGTGGAATTATCCTAAAAAAACCTCAGCTGAACCCGTTGTGCGGGGCGCCATTTTACGTGGCAAGCCCCATGTGAGGCGCAAGGTTAAATCTCATCGCCACTAAAGGGTTTTTTAAAACTTTTGCCCTTGTAACCGCCTCCATGATGGGTGTCGGTTTTGGAGCCTGTCGGCGCGCTGCCGGGGCTTACGTAGCTTCCTGAACCGCTGGTATAAATTGGTTTGGCAGCATTGTTATTGTTCGAGTAAGGTTTTTTCGCCCCTTGGTAGCCGTTTGAGGCCGATTTACCTTTGTAACCGCCGGAGTAGGGTTGCTGCTGGCCATTGCTATAACCACCGCCCCCATTGCTGCGCGAGCCGCCACCGTTACTGTGTGCGCTGCGTGGAGCGTTGTTGTAATGGCGTTTTTGTTGGGGTTTTTCATCCAGCGCCTTGAGTTTGTCGGCAGGAATATCCGCCCGGTTGCCAAAGGATTGCAGCTTGGCTTCGGTGCGGTAATCGCCTTCGGCGGGGCGCTGGTAAACACCCACATAAGCCGGACGTTGGCCCGGTTTTTTACCCGTATGTGTCGGTTTGCCGCCGTGGGTGGGTTTACCTGCGTGGGTTTTGTGAGCGGGTTTCGCGCCAGCATGGGCCGGTTTGCTGCCTGAGTAGGGCTTGTCTTGCCAGGTACGCGGGCTAGGCTCGCCACCGTGTGGTTTTTTATCGCCGTTTTCAAATGCCTTGGGTTTGCCTTCGTAGTGTTTGTGCTGGGGTTTTTTAGGGTTTCCTTTGAAGGTGTTGTGATCCCCTCGTGACTGAGTGCGTTCGTCTCTTGGCTTGTTATGGCTGTTATCGCCCTTGGGCTGATCACCTTTGGGCTGAGCATTATTGGGCTGAGTGTAACCACCACGCGGTTGCTCACTGCGTACAGGATAGGGCCGAGACTGGTTGTTGTTATCTCCCCTAGGCTGGGTATTGTCGCCACGATCACCCCTGGAGTGCTGGGGGCGTGGCTGATCTGCCCGTGGTGTATGTTCGCGCCGAACCGGGGTTGTTTCAGCCGCTGCTTGGGTGCTGGGGGGCGGCAAGTTACGGCTTAAGCTTTTACGTAATGGAGCTTGGCCATCAACATTGGTCGCAGTATCCGACTTGGTATCTGCGCGCTCCAATTTAACAGCCGGGGATGCGCTTTGGGGTTTGGCTCTTGCCGGACGAGGTGTGCGGGCCGGTGCTTTAACCTTAGGTTTACTCACGGCGGGGGCGCCTTTTAGGCCTTTGCTCTCCGGTACCGCGTGCTCAGGCTCAAAGCCCTTAATGGTATCGCGGGTGAGTTTACGGTCGATGAGTTTTTCTATATCCCACAGTTGGTGGAATTCATCGGCGCTCACCAGGGAAATCGCCCGCCCTTTGGAACCAGCACGCCCCGTGCGGCCTATGCGGTGGACGTAATCCTCCGGCACGTTGGGCAGGTCAAAATTCACCACTTGGGGCAGTTCAACTATGTCGAGGCCGCGAGCAGCTATGTCGGTGGCTACCAGTATATTCACTCGGCCACGCTTAAAGTCTTCCAATGCTTTCAGCCGCGCAGCCTGGCTTTTGTTGCCGTGAATGGCGCTGGAGCGGATTTCTTCTTTATTTAAAAAAGCAGCAAGTTTATTGGCGCCGTGTTTGGTGCGCGTAAATACCAAGGCCTGGCGCCAGTCGCGGCTGGTGATCAAATGACTTAACAGCTCGGCCTTGCGGGTTTTGTCCACTGGGTGAATCCACTGGTCTACGGTTTCAGCGGTAGAGTTTTTCGGGCTGATATTAATTTCAATCGGCTCGTGCAAAATGCCCATAGCCAGCTGGCGAATGTCATCGGAAAAGGTAGCGGAGAACAACAGGTTTTGCCGTTTGGCAGGCAGTAGAGCGAGGATTTTTTTAATGTCGTGAATAAACCCCATGTCCAACATTCGGTCGGCTTCGTCCAATACCAGGATTTCCACATCGTTAAAATTCACCGCGTTTTGTTGATGCAAATCCATCAAGCGGCCAGGTGTTGCTATGAGCACATCCGCGCCTTTGCGCAGAGCCATCATTTGTGGGTTTATTTTTACGCCACCGTACACCACCGTGGAGCGCAAGCCCATGTGCTGTCCATACGTGGCGACACTTTCGCCCACTTGAGCGGCCAGTTCACGGGTGGGGGTTAGCACCAGGGCGCGGCAGCGGTTGCTGGCCGCACTTTTACCTGGCCGTAAAAGCTGTAGCAAAGGCAGCGTAAACCCCGCTGTTTTGCCGGTGCCGGTTTGGGCGGCCGCCATTACATCACGACCTTCTAAAATGGCCGGAATGGCGCGTTCTTGAATAGGGGAGGGGGCTGTGTAGCCTTTATCTTCAATAGCACGTAACAAATCATCGGACAGGCCGAGATGGGCAAACGCAGTCATCATGTCGTCTCAAGGGACTTGCGGCAGCCTGTAGGCCGCAATATCAAATAGGGGAAACACTGCCAGCGAAAACACCGGAGCAAAACCATCGCGTGAAATTAAGAAGGGAGATTAAGTGTCTGCGAGAGGGTGCAGAGCATGCGAAGGCTTTGAAGGAGTACAAGCTCAGTCAAAGGCAGGTTCAGAAGCATAACACAGCTTTGGCGAAAAGTTAGCTTTTGCGGCTGCAATTAGAATAAAACGCCGCGCAGATAAAAATCTTCCCATTTTTAGCATTGAATTTTAATGTTAGGGCGGATGCGCCAAAGCTGGGAGAAACAATAAATAAATAGGCCCACCTAAATTAGTTGTACATTTTTAAATTCAGCCCAAATAGGGCAATGGTCGGAGGGTTTATCCATACCTCGCACGGCATAATCAATCCCTGCATTGGATAAAAAAGGTGAGAGGCCTTTGCTGGACAGGATTAAATCTATACGTAAACCGCGTTTAGGCTCAGCTTCAAAACCCTTGCTGCGGTAATCAAACCAGCTATAAAGATCGCAAATATCAGGATTTAACGATCGAAATGTATCGACCAATCCCCAGTCAAGTAACTTGTTTAACCAAATACGCTCTTCCGGCAGAAAACTACATTTACCTGTTTTAAGCCAACGTTTGCGGTTTCCTTCGCCAATGCCAATGTCACAATCTTGATGAGAGATATTCATATCGCCCATCAATACGAGTAAATCACTCGGAGAAACCTCAGCTAATTGCGCCAGTGTATCGCTGTAAAATTTTTCTTTGTTGGGGAATTTTATAGGGTGATCGCGGCTTTCCCCTTGAGGGAAATATCCATTTTGAATATGTACTATTTTGTCATCGGTTGTTTTAAACCGCGCAGAAATAAAACGGCGTTGCGCCTCACCGTCATCGGTAATAAAACCTTTGCTTACCGATAAGGGGCGGGTTTTTGACAGTATGGCGACGCCGTAATGGGTTTTTTGCCCGGTAAATTCGCAGTGATAACCCAGAGCATTAATTTCCTGCACGGGAAAGTCGGCATCCGTCACCTTGGTTTCTTGAATGCCAATGATATCGGGTGCGTGAACTCTAATCGTTTCCGCCAATTGATGCATTCTTATGCGGATACTATTGGTATTAAAGGAAATACATTTCATGGCGGGCCTAATTAAAATTAAAAATAAGCCCGGCTTAACCGGGCTTAATGTATTAAATGGATTATGAAACAATTAAAAATTGGCGACTTTTTTCTGCCCCTGCTCTTTAAGTAATTTTGAGAAGTCCACCAGGATTGCACCGGCCTCTATTAGCAGAACATCTTTGCTAGGATCAATTTTGCTATGAGGGGCTGATTGTGCTGCTTCGGCTTTGGTTTCTTCAGCTTTTTGCGCGGCCCGATATTCCGCAAGGGTTTTGTATTCTGCTTCATTTTTAATCTTGCGGCGTTTGTTTTCTAGCGCCATTGATTTTGTTTCCAAGTCGGTTTTTTCCTGCTCGCGCACTTTTTCGTTTAAGGATATGGTTTTTTTGTTTTTAATTTCTGATGCAAGCTTAATTTGCTCTTCTAAAAAAACATAATCCGGGCGCACTGCGGCGCGTTGCTGATGTTTTTGTGTCAGTGTCGGCATCATCTGCGTGAAATCAAAATAGCTTTCATGGCTGGCAGGGCGTATTTGATCCCAGGGAAGAGCCGTGGTGTAAGTGGATTCCCCCACCTCTTCATTGTCTATTTGGTTGGGCATAATTACATCCGGCACTACACCTTGGTGTTGCGTGCTGCCCCCAGATACACGATAAAATTTTGATTCCGTAAGTTTAAGTTCGCCTTCGGGGAGTTTACTTAATACCTGTACGGTGCCTTTGCCAAACGTTTGCGAGCCAACAACAAGCCCGCGCTTATAATCTTGAATTGCACCGGCAAAAATTTCAGATGCGGAAGCGCTTAACCGGTTGATCATTACCACCAGCGGGCCTTTGTAAAGTGCTTCAGCGTAGGAGCGGTTTTCGCGGTGAATTTGGCCGTTTGAATCGCGGATTTGCACGACTAAACCTGGGTCTGTAAATAGGCCTGTAAGCTGCACCGCTTCCTGCAAAGACCCGCCACCGTTATTGCGCAGGTCAAGAATAATTCCTTCTACATTTTCTTTTTGCAATTCGCCTACTAATCGCGCCACATCCCGTGTTGCACTGGTATTAATGCGGTTGCTATCTTTAGGGGCGATATCTGTGTAAAAAGTGGGTAAATAAATCACACCTATTTTTTTCGATTTATCGCCATCTTTTACTTCAAAAACAGATTTTTGAGCATGTTGGTCTTCAAGGTCTACCGTGTCGCGGGTAATGACAACTTGTTTTGATTGGTTATCTGCTGACAAAACATCCAATTTAACTTGAGTGTTCTTTTTGCCGCGAACCTGATCCACCACCTCATCTAAACGCCAGCCGGTTACGTCCGTGATTTCACCATCTTTACCTTGGCCTACGCCGATGACTTTATCGCCCGGTTTTAGTTGACCTTGGCGCGCAGCTGGGCCACCGGGAACCAGGCGCACAACTTTGGTATTTTCATCCTCTGATTGCAGAACGGCGCCAATTCCTTCAAGGGATAATCTCATGCTGATATAAAAATTTTCAGTGGCGCGAGGGGAAAAATAATTGGTGTGAGGGTCGTACAAAATAGTGAGAGAGTTAATATAGGTTTCAAAAACATCTTCACCGTTTTGTTGTTGTATGCGCGCCAGTTGGTTTTTGTAACGGCGGAGTAATGTATCTACTGACTTTTCAGTGGTTTTACCTGAGAGTTTTTGATTGAGGATGCTCAGACGAATACGTTGATCCCAAATGGTATCGGCATCTTGTGTATTTGCTGGCCAGGGGGATTTATCCCGTTCAACTTCTATAACTTCTTGAGTGGTAAATTCAAATTTTTTATTGGGTTCGCTTAAATATTTAACCACCCATTCAAGCCGAGATTCCATTCGCTGTTTTAATGTTCGGTAAATGGCAAAGCCATTCTCCAAATTGCCCGCTTTAATGTCGTCATCAAACTGGCGGCGGAAACGATTAAAGCTTGTGATGTCGGTTTGTAAGAAGTACATCCGTGAGGCATCAAGACTTTCAAGATATTTATCCAAAAACGCTTCAGACAGTTGATCGTCAATAGGTAAATTGCGGTAGTGGCGTGTTGAAAGCATTTTCACAACGTCTTTGACCGTGGCGGATTGAACCTGGGTGGGTTGCAGTTGGCTTACGGTTTCGGCGTAGCTGGCAAGGCTCAAAAAACTGCTGAGTGCGATAGCGAGTAAATATTTAGGCATTAGCAAGAGGGGGTTCCATAAAAATTGTTGTCATAGGCCTGCGCCGACAGCGCTTGGCCTAGCCAAAGTGGTATTTAAGTTTAAGTAATACTACGGCATTTGATAACCCAATACGGATGACTTTTATCGCCTCGTGCAGCAGTTGGCAATGCGCAGGGCTTAAAGGTGCATGGCGTTTTGGGGTTCGTGCGCTGACCAAAAAAACCGGGGGACTATAACATAGTGCATTTCATCCTCCTGCCAATGTTCGAGCGCGTGGCTTATCCAGCCGAGACTTCGCTGTGGGCGTAACAAAATGCTCTCATTGACGACCTTTAAAAAGCTAAAAAATTGCATCTTAAGTAAATTTGGTTTTTTGATGGGTGCGCCTCATGCGTGCTGCGGCAGTATTAAGGCCATTAAGTGAGTACTTTCACTCTCGGTGATGGGTACAACAGATAAGCGCGGCTGCTTAAATAACCCTAACTGAGAGAGGCGCTGATCGTCCTTGATCCGTGGAAGTAATAAGGGTTCCTCAAGAGCGTGCTCCAGCTGGATATCTACACAATACCAACGCGCAAGATCAGAGCGTGCTTTGGCGTCAAAGTAGGCGGAGCCTGAGTCAAATTGAGCGGGATCAGCGTAGCCTGCGCGGTTAATACGAGCCACACCGTAAATCCCTGGCTTAGAACATTGGCAGTGGTAGAGAAATACGCGGTCGTTTATTGCGGTATCGTCGCGCAGAAAGTTTCGCGCTTGGTAGTTGCGTATACCATCCCATCTGGCGATTTTATTGTCCGACGTGGCAAGATCATTCACCGAGTAGATGTGGGGTTCTGTTTTAAATAGCCAATTATTAATGGCGCTGGGTTGATGAATATTATTCATCCTGCACCCACACCCACCGCAGCGGCTCGCCAAAATCATCAGTAATGAGCTTCTTTTTGGGCCTGGGTTTAAATACGGATTGTTTGCTGCGTTTGCGTGCTTCTAATGTTCGAACCACTTCATCCAGTGGCGTGCGCTCTTGTTTTGGCGCCATTTCGCTTTGGAAGTGATAGGGGTTTGTGTTGTCTCGGAAACCAGAAATCCCACGAGGAACATCCATGACCTCCCCCCCCTGAGTCAGATACTGGGCTATATCGCGAGCGAGTTCAGCTCGGATTTGGGCTTTGGTTTTTATGGGTTGCATAGTGGCTGCGAATAAGCGAAGCCCTCAAGACTAACCTTGTTACTGCTGGCTGGGAAGCGCTGTGGCTAATTTTTACCAAAATGTACTTTTAATTGTGTCTGCTGCGATGCCTTGAGCGTCTGTCTAAGTGTTACCTGTATTCCCAGATGTGGGTGGTAAGGTTGATTTTTTGCTGCCATTTGTAACCCGTGTGTTTGGGTTTTTAGCCTGTATTTTTCAGATTAAGTTAACTATATCCTTGGTTGCGTATTTAGTCTGTGGTTTGCTGCTGCGCGAAAAAATTATAAGCCGCAGGAAAAAAAACTTGCCATATCTCGATATGGTGTTACCATTTGTAACGTGAAGTAACAAATCTTCACAAGCCTGCCGGCTGTCTACCGGGCAGATCGGTGCAACTGACCTTAGTTATGAGGAAACTTTCCATGAAAAAGTTACTATCAATATTCACTTCAGCAATAGCTACAGGTGAAACTTCAAAAGAAGATAGCTGGCACACCCCCGTTAACGAAGTTTTGGCTTCCGTCACAACTTCCGATAGCGCCAGTGAAGCGACAAACATGCGTGCCGGTTCTTCAGGCCTGCGTGGTCGACTACCTTACTTTCCTGGCTTGCTAGCCTGATAAAGTTCTGGAGTTGCGTCTTCGGGCGCAACTCGTTTAGTCGTTCTAGGTGTGGTGGGCAGTTCCATTTCGGTTAGATTTTTCAGAGATATAACAACTTTTGGTGTTGTTATGGTTGAAACGGAGTTTCAGGCGATGGGCGCTGCGCGTCTTTTTTGCGGCAGCTTTGGGTCAATCGGTGTCTGTTCGAGGGGCATTGATATCTCCTTATCCGCTTAGCGGCAAGGACGCTAAAAAATGAATGGTTAGCTTTTTAACCCAAGGGGCGTTGCATTGAGGCGGTTAGATTAGGGGGGTAAATACTTCCTTAAGTGATTCTGCATCCCTGAGTGTTTTTATCTGCTCAAATAACGGTTGTGCTTGTGGGAACTGCCGTTGTAGGTACATCAACCACTGTTTCAACCGGTTGCCAATATGTTTACTGGGGTATTCAGGAAGTGTGGCTAAATGGTATTGCCATACCAGTCCTATGGTTTTTTCCCAGGTCATGGGCGTGTATTGCTCCCCGGATAGATAAGATTTAATTTCCAATGCGAGATCGGGTTTTGCCAGTAGTGGGCGGCCTAGCATTACATCGGTACAGCCTGACTCACTGCGACAACGAATAAAATCCTCCAGGCTCCATATATCCCCATTGGCAATGACAGGGATATTGAGTGCTTCCTTTATTTCCCCTATCGCATCCCAAAATGCGGGCGGTTTATAGCCGTCGGCCTTGCTGCGCCCGTGAACCACCAGCTCTTGGGCGCCCGCTTCAGCTATGGCGAGTGCATTTTCCACATAGCCTTGGCGCGCCATTAAACCAAGTCGCATTTTGGCTGTTACGGGTATGTTTGATGGCGTGGCTTTGCGCACCGCGTTAACTATGTTGAACAGCGTTGTTGGCTCCTGAAGTAGGTAGGCGCCGCCGCCATGATTATTGACGGTTTTTGCCGGGCAGCCGAAGTTAAGGTCTATGCCGGGCGCGCCTAACATTGCAGCTCGATAGGCGTTTTCGCTCAATGCGGCACTATCGCTGCCTAGCAACTGCACGCGCACGGGGATTGTAAGTGGCGTTGTCAGCTCAGGGCTGAATCGGTAAAAAAGTTTGGCAGGTAATAATGTGTTGGTGACGCGAATAAATTCAGTCACGAATAAATCGATCCCGCCTATTTGGCAATAAAGGGCGCGTAAATACGGATCGACTACGCCCTCCATGGGCGCCATTAAAATGCGCATAGTTTCTTAAATGGGGTTCTGGGTGGGTAGGGCTTTACAGCGGTAAGGCTTGCGAGTGTAACACTGCACCTGCCTAAAATCAGAACAGTTGCGCCTAAGAGTTAGCCAGACTGCAATTCTGCACTGCAAAATTACGGTGATTACTGTGATTTGAGTGGGTTTTTCTTGCTCTTTGCGGGGCTAATTCATTATCGTATGCGCCCTTAAAGCCTGCGGTGAATAAACCCGGTGTTGGCTGATGTTTGTAGGTTGGTATTGTTTTTATTGGAATTTTTCATGGTTCATTTTAGTTTATTCAGCATGTGCAACATCTGTTGGCCTTCGAGAGGTGCTTGGATGTTTTGCGCGATGGCTTATGGTTTAAAACAAGTTTTTGGCGTGATAAAACTAAAAAAGGCAGTGTGAGCACTGCCTTTTTTAGTTTTATCACGCTACAAAATATCAGATGCCGTTAGGCGTCTGCTTCACTCTGGAGAATAAAATGATTAGACGTACAAAAATTGTAAGTACATTGGGTCCTGCCTCTGATGAGCCGGGTGTCCTTGAGCGGCTAATAGTGGCCGGGGTCAATGTTGTGCGCCTTAATTTTTCACATGGCAGCCCGGAGGATCACCTCCAGCGCTGTTTGCTCGTGCGCGAGCTGGCCGCCAAGCACAATGTTTATGTGGCTGTTTTGGGCGATTTACAGGGGCCGAAAATTCGCGTATCGCGATTTGCCAACGGGCCAATCAAATTGGCCGTAGGTGACAAATTTGTGCTAGATGCCGCTTTAGCTAAAGATGCGGGCGACCAGCATTGTGTGGGAATTGACTATAAAGAGCTGCCCAATGATGTTGTGCCGGGTGATTTATTGTTGCTAGATGATGGCCGCGTGGTGTTTCGGGTTGAATCGGTTGCCGGCACTAAAATTTTTTGCGAAGTGACCGTTGGCGGAACGTTATCCAACAACAAAGGCATAAATCGTCAAGGTGGCGGATTAACCGCACCAGCACTGACCGACAAAGACTTAGCGGACATCAAAACAGCGGTTGCAATTGGTGTGGATTACCTTGCTGTGTCATTTCCGCGCAGTGCAGATGATATGAATTTGGCGCGTAATTTGGTCAAGGAAGCGGGCGGTGATATCGCTATGGTGGCAAAAATTGAGCGGGCTGAGGCGGTCGAAAACGATGAAGTGTTGGATGCCATCATTTTAGCTTCAGATGCAGTTATGGTTGCCCGTGGCGATTTGGGCGTTGAAATTGGTGATGCAGCGTTAATCGGCGTGCAAAAAAATATCATTGACCGCGCGCGCGCGCTAAATCGTGGGGTTATTACGGCTACACAAATGATGGAATCCATGATTAGTAGTTCGTTGCCCACGCGGGCAGAGGTGTTTGACGTTGCAAACGCGGTGTTGGATGGTACCGATGCCGTGATGTTGTCCGCTGAAACCGCTGCGGGGCAATTCCCTGTTGAAACTGTGGAAGCTATGGTGCGAATTATTGTCGGTGCCGAAAAACATCCGCAGTCAAATAAAGCGCTTGTTCGAGCCATGCCCAAACACATGGCTATTGACCAGGCTATAGCTCAAGCAGCTATGTATACCGCCAACAACATGCCAGGTGTTAAAGCAATTGTTTGCTTGACTGAGACCGGTTCAACACCACTGCTTATGAGCCGTTATGGCACGCATCTTCCCGTGTTTGCTTTTTCTCGCCACGTCAATTCTTTGCGGCGGGCAGCGCTGTATCGTGGAGTCGAGACGATTCATTTTGCAAGCGATACGGTAAGTTATGTTGATGCCAATGAATGGGCAGTGGGGCAGCTTATGGCTATGGGTGTAGTGCAGGAGGGGGATCTGGTTATTATCTCTAAAGGTGATGTGGCCAACGTTATTGGTGGTACCAACACTTTAAAAATTGTAGAGGTGGGCAAGCCAATCGCCAAAGGCTAATTGATGAGGCTGTGGGCCTCTTTTATCCTAGAGTGCCGACACGGAACGGTCGGCACTGTCATCGGCACTATCTGTCTGTCCTGTCTGCCCAAGTTTTAAAGTTTATTGCTATGGCCCTGTAAGCTATCCAGTGTTTTTTGCATGGATGCATAATAATCGTCCGTGAGCGTTCTGCTTGTGTCGCGGCGCTCCTTAGATTTGCGGCGCTTTCGATGGAATAAATCTAGGGGCATTTCTTTGCAGGGGTCAGCCTCTTGGCGACGATCCACCCCCTTCCGGCGGTTCACAAATATAATGCTTGAACTCATAACATCCTCAAACGTTGGTGGAATGCAAACCTATATTGGCCAGCCTTACTCATGTAAATGCTAGTTGAGAAAATGGCTTGGATAAAACTTTTGTCAATCAAATTTGGACGCAGCCCAATGATCGAGCAAAACATAAGTGAAAAACTTCATACGGCATTTTTACCGCTTTTGCTCAGCGTCGAAAACGAAAGCCATAATCATAGTAGCCGCCAGGGTAGTGAAACACACTTTAAAGTAACCCTCGTGAGCACGGCATTTATTGGCTTAAGCGCTGTGGCGCGCCATCGAGCTGTATACGCCATTCTTCAAAATGAGTTACAAAACGGCGTACACGCGCTAGCGCTACATACCTATGCTCCGGAGGAGTGGCTGGGGCAATCACCTGTTTCACCGCTCTGCAAAGGGGGCGAAAAAGCATCTTGATGTTTTTGGGCGCCGCAAAAGCCGAGTTGCCGCCAGGCTTCGTAGGCCATTACGGACGCCGCATTAGATAGATTCATACTGCGGCTGCCTGGGCGCATAGGGATGCGTAAGCGCCTTTCCGGTGTTGCCGCGTCTAAAACAATTCGGGGCAGCCCGCGTGATTCGGGGCCAAAAACGAGCGCATCGCCTGGTGCAAATGTTACATCGGTGTAACTGCGCGCCCCTTTTGTTGTTACAGCAAACCACCTCGGTGGGTTTAGTTCAGCCAAAAAGCTTGGCCAGTCCTTGTATATTTTTATGTCTTTCCATTCTGCGTAATCTAAGCCTGCGCGGCGAAGCCGTTTGTCGTCCAATGCAAACCCTAGCGGTTCAATTAAATGAAGCTGGCAGCCAATATTGGCGCACAGGCGGATGATATTGCCTGTATTGGGGGGGATCTCTGGCTCAAATAAAACTAAGTGAATCATATATAAGTAAAACTGCAGAAAAAGAGCGGAATCCAAAGTGCTGGCTATACTAAGGGATATTAAATCAATATCAATTCCATGTATTGGTAATTGAACAAATAACAACAAAATACTTGCGCAGGAAGTAAAAGGGGTCTACGCCGTGTTGTTAAGGGTAAATCGCGCTCAACCTCAAAGTTTAATTGGTTTGGAGTTACAAGCTGACGGCTTGGCTCTGGCGGTAAAAGTATTCCAGAATCAATTGCCTCATATTTCGCGCCTGACGTTTTTATCTGGCGCGGATGACTCTGTGCGATTTCAGCAACTGCATGAATATGTTCGTAAAAATAAACTTAAAAATAAACCATGTAATTTAGTCCTTCCTGAAAGTCGATACCAATTATATTTGCTTGAAGCGCCAGATGTGCCCCCGGCAGAATTATCTAACGCGATGAAGTGGCGCCTTAAGGATCTTGTGACCCAGCCGCTGGACCAACTAGCTATAGACGTTTTTTATGTGCCTAACGATAGCGCCCGTGGAAACCGCAAAATGATTTATGTTGTGGTGGTGAATAAAATTTATTTGCAGGAATTAATTGAGCACGTACAACAAAGTGGTTTAAAGCTGCTTGCTATTGATATTGCAGAGTTGGCACTTAGAAATTTAGCTATTCATTTAATAGACCCGCAATTTGAGCAACGTGGTGTGGCGATAGCGCGTTTGCGTCAGGGAGCGGGATTAATATCCATTTATCGTGCGGGCGATATGTATTTATCCCGTCATTTTGATTTGGCTTACGGTGGCGGCTTACTTGATGATTTGCCAATAGAAGCGCTTGCGCTTGAGTTGCAACGCTCAGTGGATTATTACGAGCGTCAGATGGGGCAGTTAAGCCCGGTTGTAATTTATGTCTGCGGAGAAAATATCATGGATGAAAAAATAACAGATGATTTGCGTAAAATATTATCCGTGCCGGTACAGTTCTTAGATTTTTCTGGCGCAGTCACCTTGGGTGCGGAGTTTGATAACGGAATTATGCAATTGAGTTTAGGTGCGTTGGGCGCGGCGATGCGGCAGGAGTTCGCATAGCATGCAGCAAGTTAATCTTTATTTAACGGAATTAAGGCCTAAATTTGATCCATTTGCTGCGCGATCATTGTTGGTTGTTGTGGGGGGATTTGTACTGATTATGGCATTTTGGACGGCTTTTTCTCAGTCTCGTGTGCGTCAAATGCAAATAGATCTAGATTCCGCCACGGCAGATGTGGCCAGCGAAGAAGCAAAATTGACTCGATTAAAAGCCTTGGGTAAGCCGGGTGATAAAACACAGTTAGAAGAGTCGGCAAGTCAGGTGCGCGTAGCTATTGATAATCGTGTCTATATTAAACGGCTTATTAGCGATAATGCTTTTGGTAATGATAAAGGGTTTTCTGTATTGATGACAGCGTTGGCAAAATATGCACTTAAAGATTTATTTTTAAGCGAATTTGGTCTTGGCGCTGGTGGGCGTAATTTGTATTTGCACGGCATGACTACTCGTGTTGATGCTGTTCCCGAATATATTAAAGCTTTGCAGCAAGATGCAGCACTGGCGAATAGTAATCCAGGTGTACTAAAGCTAACAAAAAACTCTAGCGGGCAAATAGAGTTTAGTTTTGGTGAGTGGGATGAAAAAGTAATGGGTGGTTTTAGTGAGCCAAGCAACGCGCTATCTAACGGGCAGAGTAGGTAGCAATATGCTGGCGAACATAAAACACTGGGAAAAAAAATTTAATGGGTTTTTGGTTCGCGAGCGATTGTTGTTAGCTTTTACGGTATTTGCCGCTATATACATGCTGTTTGATTTGTTGTTGTTAGGGCCGGCACAAAGAAACTATACACAATTATCGGCTCATGTTGATACACAAAAAAAACAATTTGAATCGTTAAAAGCAGAAGAGGTGGTGTTAACTAAGGTATTAACTGCCGATCCCGCACTGCACTTAAAAAAAGAACATGGAAATTTAACTGTACAGCTGGATGCCTTAGATAAAGAGATTATTGAGCTTTCCGCAGGGTTGGTATCCGCGAATCAATTAGCGGTTATGTTGCAGGAGGTCTTATTGTTGGCGGATGGACTACAGCTTGATGGTTTAACAACCGATTTGCCGCAATCAATACCCTTGCCGAATAACCGTGTAGAGTCTTCGAGTGTTACTGATGTTTTGGCAAAACAAAATAAAGCCGCTCCCGCGCAGTTGCATATTTATAAGCAGTATGTGTCCCTTAGGCTTAAAGGGAATTATTTCCAAATTTTGAATTATTTAAAACGTTTGGAGGCTACGCGCTGGCGGTTTTATTGGGAGGCGCTTTTTTATCGCGTGGGGAAACACCCCGATGCGCAAGTTGAAATTCGTGTATACAGTTTATCCATAGAAAGGCATTCAGATGAATAGCCGTATTGTAACCGCAGTAATAGTATTTTGGTGTTGTCATGCGAGGGGCGATGATACAAAACAAAGTGCAGAGTTAAAAGACCCAACGCTGCCTTTTAATAGCGGCTATACAGTGGAAAAAAATAGCTCAAAAATACACGTCAAAGCGTCCAAGCCTCAGTGGGTTTTAGATGCGATCATTGTGAGCGAGAACGGTAAAAAAGTATTGTTAAACGGGCGCTGGTATAAAGAGTTGGAGCATGTGGGTGAGTGGCAAGTGGCATTAATAGAAGCCTCATCTGTTTTGCTTAAGCGTAATAAAGCATCTAAACGAATTTTTATGTATCCCAACTTAACGACGAATACTGAAAATTTTAATCCGGAGTAATTAACGGTTATGCAGTTAAAACAGTGGAATAACCGCAGCTTGGTGGGGCGGCAGATGAAACAAAACACCTGTCGCGCTCTGTATGTTCTGTGCCAGCCTGGTCGTTGGGGCAGATGGCTGACAACGTCTATTGTGGCCGTCATTTTATTAATGTCATTTGGGTGTGCTAATAATAAAAAAGAATCGACACGAATGGATGACGAAATTAACAAGCTCGGAAAGTCCGAGCAGTCAAAAATTCCACAGGAAGTGCAAAATGCAGTTGTAGATAACCGGTTGGATACCAGAGATAAACCACGTCGTTTTGATGTTTCTGTGAACGGTATGTCGGCGCGGTCGTTTTTTAATGCGTTGGCATCTGATGCAGGGGTTAATATTGTGACTGACCCTGATGTGTCAGGCACAATAAGTTTACAGTTGCGTCAAGTTACCCTTGATGAGGTTATGAATATCACTCGTGATATGTTTGGGTACGAATACCATAAACAAAACTCAGTTTATGCTGTGTATGCACGACAAATGCGGACGCAGGTATTCCAGATAAATAATATTGACGTTTTGCGTCGCGGGCAAACGGATACTCAGGTCAATATTGGCTCTACAGAGAGTTCATCTTCCAGTTCATCGTCAAAAAATAATTCTAGTGAATCCTCACAATCAAAAAATACCAACACGTCAGAAAACAACTCTGGCGCACGCGTTCAAACACGCCATGAAAGCCATTTTTGGGAGGATTTACAAAATTCACTAAACGCTATAGTGGGCAATGATGAGGGGCGCTCTGTAATTGTTAACCCGGCTGCGGGCTTGGTAGTTGTTAAGGCTTTACCAAAAGATGTAAATGCTGTGCGTAATTTTTTGGAGCAATCGGAGCTGAGTATAAAGCGCCAAGTTATTTTGGAGACAAAAATACTTGAAGTGCGTTTAAACAGCGGGTTTGAAGCGGGTGTTAATTGGAATGCCATCAGTGGGCAATTAATTTACGGCTATAACATTAAGCCTGGGTTCGGTATTAATGGCGATAGTGCCAATGTAGACCGTTGGCGTAGCTGGGGGGAAAGCAACAGAAGTTATACCGATGCTCAGGGAGTTGATACCTCTATAGGCAGTACTTATGCGGAAAAAACAGGCGGCGTGTTTGCTTCCATGCTGCAAGTAAACGACATATCAAAATTATTATCACTTTTGAAAACTCAGGGTGATATCCAAGTTTTATCTAGCCCGAGGGTCAGTACGGTGAATAACCAAAAAGCGGTTATTCGTGTTGGCTCGGATGAATATTTTGTTACTGGAATAACCAGCAATACCACCTCAAGTGCAGCCACTACTACCAATTCGCCTAATATCGAATTGGCTTCATTTTTTAGTGGAATTTCTTTGGATGTTACACCGCAAATTGCTGAAAATGGCGATGTAATTTTACATGTACATCCGATGGTTAGCGATGTGCAGGATCAGCAAAAAAACTTAACGGTGGGGGACCAAAAATTTTCGTTGCCGCTGGCGTTAAGAGAGGTGAGAGAAAGCGATTCTGTTGTGCGGGCTAAATCAGGTCAGGTGGTGGTGTTGGGTGGTTTGATGCAGGAAACCAGTAAAAAAATGAATGGCAAAAGACCTTTTCTAGGCGATATTCCACTGGTTAATACACTGTTTAAAACTAAAAGTTCAGCAGGCAATAAAACGGAGTTGGTTATTTTGATGCGCCCTATAGTGGTTACAGAAAATACCTGGCAGGATCAATTGCAAGAAGATTCGGAACGGTTTAAAACTTTGACTGATGAATTGCACAAGAGGTAGTTATGTACCTGAATTTTTTTGGATTCAAAGAGCTGCCATTCTCATTAACACCGGATACCACTTTTTTTTATGCCTACCATAGCCATCAAAATGCACTCAATACTCTGATTGTTGCATTAAGTAATAGTGAAGGATTTATTAAGGTTGTAGGTGAGGTGGGAACGGGTAAAACTTTGTTGGGTAGGATCCTGTTAAAAAAACTGAACGCTGAGCATTTTGTAACAGCCTACATCCCCAACCCGCATTTGAGCCCCGACGAACTTAAATTAACCTTGGCCCAAGAAATTGGTGTGGAAGATTGCATCAATGTGCCACATTTTCAATTGATGGGGCATATAAGTAGCCGCTTGATTGAGCTGGCAACACAAAAAAAACGTGTTGTGCTCGTGCTCGATGAAGCGCAAACGATGCCGCGAGAAACTATTGAATCACTGCGTTTACTCACCAATTTAGAAACAGAAAAACGTAAATTATTACAGGTGGTTATGCTGGGGCAACCTGAGTTGGATGATTTATTAGCGCGTAAAGATTTGCGACAATTAAAACAGCGCATCGTGTTTTCTGAAAAATTAAAACCGCTTAATTTTATCGCTTTGTGTTCATATATTCGTTTTAGGCTTAAAGAAGTGAATTCTGAAGCGGGCAGTATATTTACATTGACCGCATTGTTTTTGTTGTTTATTGCCAGTGGTGGAGTGCCTAGATTAATTAATTTATTGGCGCACAAGGCCTTGTGGGCGGCGTATGGCCGCAATGAGCTACATATTAAATGGTGTGATATGCGCACTGCTGTGGCGGATACCCCTGAAGCTAAACGGCTTGGACGATGGATTATTGGTGGCAATTCAGTGGGCTATTGGCTGACTTATGGCATTGCTGCGGTAGGAGGAGCTGTGGTTAATTGGCTGGGGTATTAGCGCATATATCGTTTTGCAGTCATTACATAATAAAAATTAAAGCTGTAAATTTTGGTGCAACACCACCATCTGAAGAGACTTTTTATGAGCTTGATTAACGATGTATTACAGCAGTTAGATGCGCGTGTTCCGGTGGCGCAACCTGAGCGCGTTTATGTTGAATCTGCTGGCGGCATAAACCCTGGTATTAAAATTTTTTTTATTTCTCCTTGGGTTAAGGTCGGATTTTTAGCGCTATTCGGATTTTCCTGTGGTTACGGTGCTGTTTCTATCCATCGGGCATTGACTATAAATTCCTCGTCAGCAGGTGTTGAGCTTTTAGGTGCGCAAGAAGCTCGTCCTGCATATTGGGGCGATTTATTGAGTGCTGGTACTGCATTAAATATCGGTACTACATTAAGTGACGGCACTACATTAGGTGTCGGCACTACATTAAGTGTTGGCACTGTGGGTGACATAACATTGCCTGAGACATTAAAGCCTTTAGAAATGGAAGAGCCGCAGGGCGAGCATGAGGCAACGCTTCTTTTAGCTAAACGACTTTTTTTGGCTGACCGATTAACCTACCCGCCGATGAATAATGCCTATCAGTTATACCGTGAAATTTTATTAAAAGACGCCTCCCATGAAATGGCATTAAATGGAATTGCAGCTATAAAACAACGTTATGTGGTTTTGGCCGAAGAGGCGATAGCACTCCGTGAAAGTGCCAAGGCGCAGCGTTATATCGAGCGGGCTGAATTTGTGGGAGTTGATGCCGCAGCACTTGAGTTGCTGCGTGTAAGTTTGCTTGCGTTTAAATCGAGTGAGAATAATATTTTATATGAAGATGCTATTGCTAATGAATATAGAATTGTTGGGGAGGCTGAAACCGAGCATAAATATGTAGATCCAAAAAAAAATAATATTCAAAATGGATACGAAAAAATAAATAACCATGTTGTGGCTGGTGCAGCTCGGCAAGATTCATCCCTGACGTTGCAGCCGAATGAGCAGGCCGTTACTTTGGGGGGGGCTGTTGATGATTTTTCTGCTCAAAATGAAACCGGTGTTAGCTTGCTGTCTGGCAATAAAAAAAATACGGAGAAGGATTTTATTGCTGCATTGGGGGCTGCACGAGATGGCGAAGCGATGGCATTTAATTATGTAAGAACACATGCGGACGCAAATGATACGGTTAGATGGTTAGCAAAAAAATGGGTTGGTATACAGGCTTGGCAGAAATTATTGGATTTAATGAATATGCCCAGTGCTTTGCCCGCAACAGAGCGGGGGGTTTATCGTGCGCAAGGTTTGTTGGGCTTAAAAAAATATGAAGACATTATTGTGTGGCTTGGGCAGGGTAACAATTTGGATCAGCCGGAATTAATGCGCATATTGGCGGTGGCATGGCAACAAACAGGTCGTGAAGATCAGGCATTTGTTATTTATAACCAATTGGTTGCAAGGCATCCTGAAAACTCAGGGCTTTGGTTGGCATTTGGAATCAGTGCGGATGCTTTGGGCAATAAAACGGCAGCTCAAGAGGCATTTTTTCGTGCGCGTCAATTAGGCGGGCATTCTAAGGCTGTAAACGATTTTATTGATGGGAAATTAAAGGTTGCAGGTAGGTAACATCTGCGTGGTGAGACCTAATTAATTTTTAAGCATTAAGGTGTGAAAATGAACCAGAGGATACTATGCAGCAGCGTATACGCATAGGTGATATTTTAGTTGCCCAGCAAATTATTAGCCAGGATCAGCTCCGTTTGGCGCTGGAGGGGCAAAAAAATACCGGGAATAAGTTGGGAAAACAACTTATTGTTATGGGTTTTATTGAAGAAAATACACTCTTATCCTTTTTGTCTAAACAACTTAATTACCCATTTGTAGAATTAAAACAGTTTCGATTTGATCGCGATTTAATTCAAACCTTGCCTGAAACATACGCACGGCGGTATCGAGTTTTAGTTTTAAAACAGGATCAGGAAGGCGTTTTATTGGGTATGGCGGACCCTACGGATATTTTTTGTTTGGATGAATTACAAAAAATACTGAGGACATCTATTAGGCCTGCGGTGGTGCGCGAATCTGAATTAATGGATATATTGGATACCGCCTACAGCCGAGCCAGTGAAATTGCCTCATTGGCAGAGCAATTAGACGAAGAATTAGGCGCGGATGCTGTAGATTTAACGGGTTTATTGCAGTCAGCAGAAGATTTGGATGCGCCTGTAGTTAAATTGTTGCAAAAAATATTCGAAGAAGCTTTAAGCACGCGGGCCTCTGATATTCATATTGAGCCGGATGAATCTGTTTTACGTATTCGTCAGCGTATTGATGGTGTGTTAATCGAACAGGTAATGAACGAAAAAAGAATTAGCGGCGCTTTGGTTGTGCGTCTAAAACTGATGGCTAATTTGGATATTTCTGAGAAGCGCTTGCCGCAAGATGGGCGATTTAATTTGAAAATAGGGCAACGCAATATAGATGTTCGTATGTCTACCATGCCGGTGCAGTTTGGTGAAGCGGTTGTAATGAGGTTGTTAGATCACAGTGCGGGTGTACGAAAATTAGATGCTGTGGGGATGCCTCTGCCTTATGTTGTGCGATTTCGTCAAATTATTACCCGCCCACATGGGTTGGTTTTAGTAACCGGCCCTACCGGTAGCGGT
Organism: Pseudomonadota bacterium; assembly: GCA_041179125.1. GTDB lineage: Bacteria > Pseudomonadota > Gammaproteobacteria > Pseudomonadales > Cellvibrionaceae > CAMCXE01. Next base: position 22,125 of record JBEGTZ010000296.1, read on the forward strand.
AAAACAACCACACTTTATGGTGCTATTTCCGAATTAAATACGGCTGAACGGAAAATAATTACAGTTGAAGACCCGGTGGAATATCGTTTAAGCCGAGTAAGCCAAGTTCAGGTACACGAAAAAATAGGATTAAATTTTGCAAAAGTGCTGCGCGCCTGTTTGCGACAAGACCCTGATGTATTGTTAGTCGGTGAGATTCGCGATTCTGAATCTGCAGAAATTGCTTTGCGCGCAGCCATGACCGGGCACATGGTGTTGTCAACATTACACACCAATGATGCGGTGGGTTCTGCATTGCGTTTAATTGATATGGGTGTTGATGCGTACCTGGTGGCATCAAGTTTAAAAGCTATTGTGGCGCAGCGTTTAGTGCGTGTTATTTGTGATGTGTGCGCACAGCCCCACACACCGGATGAACAAGATCTGGCTGTGTTGCGTCAATACCAGAGTTATTTAACGCAAAAACCACTTGCTTTGCGCAAAGGGCAGGGGTGCCCGCATTGTTATAATACGGGCTACCACGGGCGCGCAGGGGTTTTTGAGTTGTTGGAAATTAATAGCGTGATGGCGAATGCGTTGCGTGATAATTCTGTTCGACAATTTAACGATGCGGCGCATCAGCATCCAAACTATAGGCCGCTTGCAGCAGCGGCGTTAGATTTAGCCGTTAGTGGAATTACCACGCTTGAAGAGGTGCTGAGAGTTTCTGCTCAGGTGGAAGAAGAAACACCAGGCGTGCTGATTTCTTAAATTAAAATGTTTACGTAAAACATTATTTATCGAGCTTTGTGGATTATGGCTAATTTTACTTATCAAGGGCGTAACCACCAAGGGCAATTAATTGAAGGGCGGCTTGATGGCGCATCGGCTGAGGTTATTGCAAATCAGTTAATGGGGCGCGGCGTAACACCCATCAGTATTGTTGCGGTAAAAGAAGTAAGCTCCTTAGATGCCCAGCTAGGTAAATTAATGGGGGCGGAAAAAGTCAGCTCAATTGAGTTGATTATGTTTAGCCGCCAAATGTACACCATTACAAAATCTGGAATTCCGTTGGTGCGTGGCTTGCGTGGTTTGGCGGCCAGTATTAAACATGCGCATTTTCAAATGGTGTTAAATGATGTTGCGGATAGTTTGGAAACCGGTGTTGGTTTGTCTGTGGCACTGTCTCGGCACCCTAAGGTATTTAACCATTTGTTTGTTAGCATGATTAATGTGGGTGAAAGCAGCGGTAATTTAGAAGATGTTTTTTTGCAAATGGCATTTTATATGGAGCGGGATGAAGAGACGCGAAAAAGAATTAAATCGGCGGTGCGTTACCCGAGTTTTGTGATGATAGCGCTGGCAATTGCTATTACTATTGTGAATGTGGCGGTGATTCCTAAGTTTGCAGAAATGTTTTCCCAGTTTAAGGCGCCTTTGCCTTTGGTGACAAAAATTTTAATTGGTACATCCCATGTATTTGTACACTATTGGTGGTTGTTGCTGATTGTTGTGGTGGGGTCTGTAAGTGGTATTGTGATGTATTTAAAAACCCCTAACGGCGCGCAATTTTGGGGTAAAAGAAAACTTAACTTACCGGTGGTGGGCGATATTATTGATCGAGCATCAATGGCGCGTTATACCCGAAGTTTTGGTTTAATGTTACGTGCTGGCGTGCCGTTGAATTTTTCCTTAACTTTGTGCGCCCGCGCTATTGATAATCCGTATTTGGCGCAAAAAATTGATGCCATTCGTCGCGGGGTAGAGCGGGGTGATAGCTTGATTCGCACCCATGCGGCGGCTCAAATGTTTTCACCTCTGGTGTTGCAAATGATTGCGGTGGGGGAGGAGTCTGGCCAGGTGGAGCAGCTTTTAACTGATGTGGCAGAATTTTATGAGCGCGAAGTGGATTATGATTTAAAAACTCTCAGCGATAGGATTGAGCCGATATTAATTGTCATTATGGCGATATTTGTGACCATTTTAGCTTTGGGTATTTTTCTGCCGATGTGGGATATGTATGAGGTGCAAAAAAATGCAATGTAAAAAAATAACAGATTGCGCCAAATAAAATCCGCAAAAAAATCTAAATCATTTCAAGCCGCATCGACAGGTCTATCGCTTGTATGTGTTTTGTCAGCGCACCGGATGAAACATAATCGACTGAAGTGTTGAGTAAATTGGGCAAATTGCTATGATTAAGGTTGCCCGATATTTCAATTTCACACTGCCCTTGGGCTATTTTGATAGCCAGTTGTATTTCATCAACCGTAAAATTATCCAGCATGACACGATCAGTTTTGGCTGCGATGGCTTCTTGCAGTTGCTCTAAGGTTTCTACTTCTACTTCAATGGGTTTGTTGGGGGCTATTAAGCGGGCTTGGGTTATGGCTTGGGTTATGCTTCCGCAGGCAGCGATGTGATTTTCTTTAATTAAAAAGGCATCGTATAACCCAATACGGTGATTAAATCCACCGCCAATGGTGACTGCATATTTTTGCGCTAAGCGTAAGCCTGGGATGGTTTTTCGTGTATCCAATAATTTAAATGCGGCATTTTTTACTAAATTTACATAGTGCGCGGTCGTCGTGGCGGTGCCGCTTAGGGTTTGTAAAAAATTAAGTGCGCAACGTTCGCCCGTCAGTAATATCCGCGCAGGGCCAGTTAATTCAACCAAACGGGTATTGGCGTTAACCTGAGCGCCTTCCTCCACCAGCCAATGAATAGCTACACTGCCTAATTGCTGAAACACCTCATTAAAATATGCTTGGCCGCACATAATGCAGTCTTCGCGGGTAATGACATAGGCCGTTGCCATGCGCTCAGCGGGAATTAATTCCGCACTGATGTCGCCACTGCCGATGTCTTCAGTAAGGGCGCAGGCAACCAAGGGCGGGATGGTGGTGATTATATCGGCTAGGGAAATATTCATAGGGGTGCGTAAATATGTTGGGTGTAAAAATTTAATGGCTGAATAACTGGGTTGAATTTTTAAAATATTTATCGTTAATGAGCTGGGTTTTTTCCATAAAACTGTGAATTTTTATATGTTTTTAAGTCGGTAAAATCTAAAAAACTCATAGATATTGCAGCGGTGAATATAAAGTTTTTATCTCTGCCAAAGGCTAATTATTTATTATTATCTGCATGTAAGCCGCATTCTTTTTTAGTTGCAGCCTCCCACCACCAGCGGCCCTCGCGTTCATGCTGGCCAGGCCCAATGGCTTTGGTGCAGGGTTCGCAGCCAATGGAAATTAAACCGCGCTCGTGTAATGGGTTGTAAGGTACTTGGTAGGCGCGGATGTAATCCCAAACTTGCTGCGATGTCCAATTGGCTAGGGGGTTATATTTGGTGAGTGTTTCGTTTGGGCGGGCGAATGCGGTATCAAATTGCACGACAGGAAGGTTTGAGCGTGTGCCGGGGCTTTGGTCTTTGCGTTGGCCGGTGATCCATGCGTCGAGGGTTAATAATTTTGTGCGTAAAGGGGCAATTTTGCGTATGCCACAGCATTCGCCGTGGTCATCTTGGTAAAAGCTAAATAAACCTTTAGCGCGCACAAATTCTCTAAGCGTTTCGCCATTAGGATAAAGAATATCAATGGCTATTTTATAATGGTCGCGCACGCGCTCAATAAATTGATAGGTCTCTGCATGTAGACGCCCGGTATCTAAACAAAACACTTGAATATCCGGGCGAATTTGGCTGGCAATATCAATAAGTGCTACGTCTTCTGCGCCGCTAAATGACAACGCAATATTTTGATGTGCTTGCAGCGCATATTCCATGACGGTAAACGGTGAGGCGTTCTGCAATTTGGCTTCTATATCAACTAGAGGTATTTGGCTCATGGGATCACCTGCATAAAAGGCGCAGAATACCACCAAGGCCTTGAATAGGGCTAAAAAACTCCGCTCAATTTAAAAAATTGCATCCAGGCTGGGAATTGGTGAAAATGGCGGCCATTTTACATGGGGCGGCTTAGCACTTGTGCCGCACATGTAGTCCTGCGCTCACGTTTAAACTAACCCATGAGGACTTACTGTGGAAATTGCCTGCCTAGATCTTGAAGGTGTGTTGGTGCCTGAAATATGGATTAAATTCTCCGAAAAAACGGGGATTTCCGAATTGCGCGCCACCACCCGCGATATTCCCAATTACGATGAACTGATGAAAATGCGTTTGGCTATATTGGCTAAGCATCAATTGGGGTTAAAAGAAATCCAAGAGGTCATCGCCACTTTGAGCCCGTTGGATGGTGCGTTGGAGTTTGTAAATTGGCTGCGCGAGCGTTTTCAAGTGGTGATTTTATCGGATACTTTTTACGAGTTTGCCGGCCCGCTGATGGCGCAATTGGGCTACCCCACATTGTTGTGCCATAAACTTACAGTAGATGAAAAAGGCAGTGTAATTGATTATAACTTGCGCCAAGCCAACCCTAAGCGCCAAGCGATATGTGCGTTTAAATCCTTGTATTACCGCACCATTGCGTGTGGTGATTCCTATAATGACACCACGATGTTAGCTGAAGCGGATGCTGGAATTTTATTCCATGCACCGGAAAACGTTATCCGAGAGTTTCCGCAATTCCCCGCTGTACACACTTATGCAGATTTAAAATTGGAATTTATTAAAGCCAGTAATCGCGCTTTAAGTTTGGGTTAAAACTCCGTTTTAATAATGTTTTTAAGGGCGCCTTCGGAAATTGAATTTTCGGAAGGTGTCCTTTTAGGAGTTTTCGGAAGGCGCCCTTAATGTAGGTTGGGATTTTTGGGGTGTTATTTCCTTGCCCGGTATTGTTCGGGTATTTGTTCAGCAGAATCCACCACGTCGGTTATTTTTTTCAATAAGCCATCGCCAATATCGTAAATCCAACCGTGGACAGATAAATCTTGCCCTTGATCCCAGGCATTTTGTACCACGCTGGAATGGCTTACATTCGCGACTTGTTGCTTCACATTGAGCTCGCACAGTAAATCCACGCGCTCACGCTCACTTAATGCTTCGGTGAATTGAGCGCGGCGGTTGTAATAGACATCGCGGATATTGCGCAGCCAATGATCGGCCAGGCCAATTTGTTTATCGCCAATGGCCGCTTGAACACCGCCGCAGCCATAGTGGCCGCATACGATAATGTGCTTAATTTTTAGAACAGAAACGGCGTAATACAATACTGACAAACAATTTAAGTCTGTATGAATGACCGCATTGGCAATATTGCGGTGAACAAAAAGCTCGCCTGGCAGCAAGCCTAGTAGTTCGTTGGCGGGTACCCGGCTATCGGAGCAGCCAATCCATAACATTTGCGGGGTTTGCTGCGAGACTAATTTTTTAAAGAAATCCGGGTCGCGGGCTTTGATATCGTCGGCCCAGCGGGCATTATTTTCAAACAAAAAGTTAAGTTCACTCATCAAAAGTACCTCGCAGAATCAGCCTGCGAGTATAACCAATGCGTACTATTACGGTAAGATTGCGACGCAATAAATTAAGCGCACTTCCGCAAAGGCTTTCTATGAAAACCCTCTATTGGCACGACTATGAAACCTGGGGTATCGACCCAAGTGTCGATCGGCCCTGTCAGTTTGCGGGTGTGCGCACTGATGAAAATCTTACGATTATCGAACAACCATTGAGGCTTTATTGTCAGCCCGCAGTGGATATTTTGCCTACGCCTGAGGCCTGTTTAATTACGGGTATATCGCCGCAAAAGGCCCAGCAAGACGGGCTTGTAGAAGCTGAATTTATTGCCGCCATACACGCTGCGCTGTCGCAACCGGATACGTGTGGTGTGGGGTTTAACAGTTTGCGTTTTGATGATGAGGTGACTCGTTACACTCTGTACCGCAATTTTTATGACCCCTACGAGCGCGAATGGAAAAATGGCAACACGCGCTGGGATATTTTAGACATGCTGCGTTTGGTTCACGCGCTTAAACCTGAAACGCTTAACTGGCCAGAATGGGAAGGCCGCGTGAGTTTTAAATTGGAATTGCTCACCAAGGCTAATGGTATAGAGCACGGTGCGGCACATGATGCTTATTCCGATGTGGAAGCTACCCTCGCAATGGCAAGGCTGATTAAAACGCGGCAGCCTAAATTGTATGATTACTGTTATACCTTGCGCTTAAAAAATAATGTTGCGGCACAGATCGATTTAATTAATAAAAAACCTTTGTTGCATGTCAGCTCGCGATTTCCCATTGAAAATGGCAATGCGGCATTGGTGATGCCTGTGTGTTATCACCCGCTGAACAAAAATGCTGTAATCACGGTGAATTTATTACAAGCTCCCGATGAGTGGGTTCATTTAAGTGTTGAGGAGCTTGCTGAGCGTTTATTTACGCCACACAGCGAAGGTGCGCCGCCGAGGCCTGGCATTAAAGCCATTCATATTAATAAATGCCCGATCATTGCCACACCAAAATTATTGGATGAGCAAGCACAAGCTCGATTGCATATTAACAAGCAGCTTTGTGAAACCCATTGGCAGCAATTTAAAGTGCTGAATTTAACTGAAAAATTACAGGCGGTATTTACGCTTAGTCAATTCCCCCCGCGAGAGGATCCAGAGCGCAAACTGTACGATGGGTTTTTGCCGAAAAATGACATGGTGTTGGCGCACACACTGCGCCAAACAGCACCGCAAAATTTAAATGCTGACCAGTTTCGTTTTAGTGATACACGCCTACAAACACTGCTGCTGCGTTATAAAGCACGCAATTATCCCGATAGCCTGAATGAACACGAGCGCAGCCAGTGGTTTGATTTTTGTCATACTCGGTTATCTGATGGTGAGCCTGGTATTTTGTCTTGTGACCAATTAAAAATGCGAATTAGAGAAATTGACGAAACGCAGGAGCTAAATAAAAACCAAAAAATAGTTTTACAACAGTTGTACCGTTATGCCGAAGATTTGGCTGTAACCTATCGGATAAAACCTAAGTGTTGCTGGTAGATTATCCTAAAAATCTCAGTTGGATCACCCAAGTCTGCGCAATCCCTTGATCCGTCTAGCAAATGTTAAAAAATTCGAACAACCAATCAGGTTGCCCTTCATTTTTAACATTCACTATTCGATACCCGCAGCTTACACAGCTTTTGGGCGCTCAACTGAGGTTTCTAGGATTATTATTTGCCACGTTAAAACGGCGCAAAATTTAATTTAATTTAACGAGGATCGATATGTCCCTTGCAGGCAAACATATATTGTCGGTGGATCAATTTGAGCGTATGGATATTGAGCGTATTTTTACTGTGGCGGATGCGATGGCGCCCTACGCTTTGCGGCAACAAGTAACGCGTGTGCTGGAAGGCGCTATTTTGGGCAATATGTTTTTTGAACCCAGTACCCGAACACGGGTTAGTTTTGGTTGCGCGTTTAATTTATTAGGCGGCAATGTGCGTGAAACGACCGGGCTTGAAAGTACTTCTTTAACTAAGGGGGAGTCGCTTTATGATACCGCCCGGGTGTTATCCGGTTACAGCGATATTATTTGTATGCGCCACCCCACATCAGGTTCTGTGGCAGAGTTTTCTGCGGCCAGCCGAGTGCCGGTTATTAATGGTGGTGATGGCGCTAACGAACACCCCAGCCAAGCGTTATTGGATTTATATACCATCGCTAAAGAATTACAGCATTTTGGCCGCAGTTTAGATGGTTTGCGCATTGCGATGATCGGTGATTTAAAACATGGCCGAACGGTACACTCGTTGTGCCGATTGCTGGGTTTAAT
>JBEGTZ010000297.1:0-23006 GCA_041179125.1 Pseudomonadota bacterium
TCAACCGGGCGGTTGCTGCCGATATTGTATAGACGGTAGGGTGCTTTAGCGGTGGCAGGGTCCGGCAGGTCGCTGTTCCACTGCGCATTGGCGGTGGCGGTTTTGTCTAGCGTGCGGGTTACGCCCTCTACTATGTCATCTATATAAGTGAAGTCGCGGCGGTGGTGGCCGTAGTTAAATACGTCTATCGGTTCACCGGCCAAAATTTTGCGGGTGAACAAAAACAACGCCATATCAGGCCGCCCCCAAGGCCCATACACGGTAAAAAAGCGCAGGCCCACGGTGGGCAATTTGAATAAATGGCTGTAGGTGTGTGCCATAAGTTCGTTGGCTTTTTTGCTGGCGGCGTAGAGGCTAACCGGATGGTCCACATTATTGTGTACCGAAAACGGCATGGCAGTATTGGCGCCGTACACCGAACTGCTGGAGGCGTATACCAAATTCTCGCAGCCGTAATGGCGGCAGGCTTCCAAAATATTCAAAAACCCGGTGATGTTGGCGTCGATATAAGCCTGGGGGTTTTCCAGTGAGTAGCGCACACCCGCTTGCGCGGCTAGGTTCACCACGCGGTCTGGGCGGTGTTGGATAAAAACGTCGTTAACGGCGGCTTTGTCTTCTAAATTGGCGCGAATATCGGTGAACCCGCTTTGACAGGTCAGCCGCGCCAGGCGGGCTTTTTTTAAATTCACATCGTAATAATCGTTTAGGTTATCCAGCCCAATCACCTCATCCCCCCGCGCAAGCAGGCGCTGGGCCAAGGAGGAACCGATAAAACCCGCAGTGCCGGTGATTAGAACTTTCATAACGCGTGCTCAATGACAGGATGAGTAGGGAGTGTAGCGGGTTTGGCGATGGCAGGAAAAGCCTAGGGGCTGTTTCCATCTGCGTAAATCGATCAATGGGAACCTAGCATAGCTGTCATTTTATGTTGCTATCTTGGCTTTCTTCCTTGGCTTTCTTCGTGCCTATGTTTACGCGGTTAAAAAGCCGCATCTATAGGTAAACAAGTGGTTTAGCCGTGGTAAGAGGATTAGCGGGGAAAATATCACAGCACACAAACGGATTTGGCGTTAGGCTTGCCACCCCGTGCTAGGCCTCGTGAAGCGGCGAGAATTCCCGCTATAATGCCTGGCTGATGCCTTTTGGTGTACATCTGAAGGAAACAATTTTGTCTTATATTCGAATCAATAAACATTTTATTCACACGCCCTACCTATGGCTGGGCGTGGTGGAAACCGCTGTGCTGGCGGGGGCCAACCTAGGAATACAGGATGTTTTAGGCTTCGTTCCTTTTTTACCTGGCGCCGTGGTGTTTGCGCTAATTCTTGGCTGCTGCACCTTGGCGATGGGGGTTTATGGCGCGCTGTTGCGTGAAGGCATTGCCAGTTTAGTGCTTAGGGTGCTGGTGAGCTTTTGTTTGCTGGGGGCGGCCACCCTTTTTATCCTGGGGCAGCTTTGGTCGTTGGATTGTTTTACATCCAAAGCGGTTTTTTGGAGCGTTATTGCCGCAGGTTTTATTGTGGTGCCCCTTCGTATGGCGTTTCGTGCGCTGGTTGATTTAAACCAATTACGCAGGCGGGTGGTGTTATTTGGCGCAGGCGCTAAAGCACAAAAATTATTGGCCGAATTAGCGCCAGAAAAAAGCACTTTGGCCATTGAAGTGGTTGGTTGCATTGCCAACAACAACGAATCTGTTGCGGTTGATCAATCCTTAATTATGCCGGAGCCAAGTGATTGGTTGAGTTTTGCCAAGGCGGAGCAAATATCTGAAATCGTCATTTGTCCCGATGAGCGCCGCCGCAGTGACGGCAGTGAATTTCCATTAGGTGAATTGTTGGATTGTAAACTGGCCGGTATTGATTCCTCCAGCACCTTAAGTTTTTACGAGCGCGAATTAGGCAAAATTGATTTATCCAGTTTGCAACCTGGCTGGATGTTATTTTCTGATGGTTTTAAATATTCCAAACGCTCTTTGTGGGCCAAGCGTTTGTTTGACATTATTTTGGCCGGTATTTTTTTATTGCTGATGTGGCCGTTTATGTTGTTAACCGCGTTGGCTGTGCGCCTAGAAAGCCCAGGCGCGGTGCTGTACCATCAAACCCGCGTGGGGCTAAATGGTCGACATTTTCGCATTTATAAATTCCGCAGTATGCGGCAAGACGCCGAAAAAAGCGGCGCCCAGTGGGCGACAAAAAATGATGCGCGCATTACCCGTGTAGGCGCATTTATTCGCAATACACGCTTAGATGAATTACCTCAACTGTATAACGTATTGTCTGGCAGCATGAGTTTTGTAGGGCCGCGCCCTGAACGCCCTGAGTTTGTGGTGGATTTAGCCAAACAAATTCCCTATTACGACCTGCGCCATAAGGTAAAACCCGGTTTAATGGGCTGGGCGCAATTAAAATATTCCTACGGTGCATCGGTGGATGATGCGCGCCACAAATTACAATACGATCTTTATTACACCAAAAATCACAGTTTTTTTATTGATATTTTAATCATGATTCAAACTGTGGAAATTATTTTGCTTGGCAAAGGTGTTCACTAAAACGCCGTCACTGTTTTAACTTAAGAGGATTTCATCATGGTATTTTTTCACTGTTCTTTATCCTTGCGCGCAAAATTGTTGCGCGCTACCTGTGCCGCATTATTAATTGGGTTAAGTGGCTGTGCGAGCAATGCCACCCAAGAGGCACCACCTGCGGCTGAAGCTGCGCCTATGGGTGATTATAAAATTGGCGTCGGCGATTCCTTGCAGGTCAACGTGTGGCGCAATCCTGAATTATCTATGGCGGTTGTAGTGCGCCCGGACGGCAAAATATCGTTGCCGTTAGTGGGCGATGTCGTAGCTGCAAGCCAAACCTCTACGGCCTTAGCTACAAACTTGGCCACCGCATTAAACAGTTTTGTGCGCAGCCCCCAGGTGACGGTTATCGTGACCAATCCGGTGAGCACAGATTTCCAGCGCCGCGTTCGTGTCACCGGTGCCGTTAATAACCCGCAATCGCTTCCTTATCGCGAAGGCATGACGGTTTTAGATTTGGTTTTATTGGCTGGCGGCACCAATGATTTTGCCTCCGGTAATAGCGCAAAACTCTACCGAAAAGTGAACGGACAAACCAAAGTATTTAATATATCGCTCGAAGATTTACTCGAAGATGGCCGCTTAGAAACCAACTATTTATTACAACCTTCCGATATTGTCACCGTGCCTGAGCGCGCATTTTAATGGGTGTGATTTCAGTGTTTATGGCACCCATACGGGCATATATGCAGCGCATACACGCTGGCCGAATTATAAATAGCGAGCAAGCGGATGGATAAGGTTTATCTCAAAGAGGTGTTGTTAGCCTTAAAAGCGGAGCTCATTCGGTTTCGTTTTTTGGTGGTGTTTTTATTTGTGGTAGCAAGCTTTATTGTGTTGGGCGTGGGTGTTGTCTGGCCTAAACACTACAATACCTCGGCGATATTATTTGCCGATGAAACCAATATCATCCAGCCTCTTTTAAAAGGGGCTGCTGAGATGACACAAATTGACCGCTCAGAGCAGGCTACAGAAATAATTTACACCCGCGCGGTGATGATGGCAGCATTAAAAACATTGGGCTTGGTTGAGGAAAACTCACCGCAAGAACAGCAAAATCAAGCTTTGCGCAAATTGCGTGGCGGGCTGAAAATCACCAAAGAGCGCAACAATAATTATTTCCAAATTTCCTACCAGGGCGTAAACCCCGATCAAGTTTTTGAAACGCTCAACGCAGTAGTGAATGCATTTATTGAACACACTGCACGCAAAAAACGCGATGAAAGCTTAGGTGCCTATACGTTTATTGATGCTCAAGTACAAACCTATAAAAAACAACTTGAGGCAGCGGAAGAAAAACTCAAAATATTTAACGCCCGCAATATGGATGGCACCGAAAGTGGTGTGCAAGGGCGCATGGCGCAATTGCGCCAGGATATTGAAACCTTAAAACTCACCATTGAAGAAACGCAATCGCGCATGGCCAGTGTTCAGCGCCAATTGGGTAGCGAAGGTCAATACCAACAGGTGCGCGGACAAGCGGATGATTTACGTGTGCGCAGGCAGGCATTGTCCACACAAATGGAACAATTGCGTTTGAGTTATCAAGATAGCTACCCGGATATCGTCTCGCTTAAACAGCAAATTAAAGAAATTGATTTAATGCTGGGTAAATTGCGCAGCACCAGTGACGTAGTTAATTCAAATAGCACAGGAAGCAAACTGGAAAACCCCCTGTACGAAGATTTACGCAAACAAATGGCCACCGCCGAGGTGGATTTACGCACCCAAACGCGCCGCTTGGAATCTTTAATTTCTTTGCAAGAAGAAGAAAAATTACGTGCAGAAAGGGTAGCCGCCAACCAGGCGCAATTATCGGAATTAACGCGTGATTACGACGTGACGCGAAAAGTCTACGAAGAAATGTTGGGTAAAAAAGAAACCGCACGTCTTTCTATGACGCTGGATATTGAAGGACAGGGTGTCAGCTTCCGCATTCAAGAAGCGGCACAGTTTCCATTAAAACCCACCGGTTTGAATTTCCAACATTTTGCTGCGCTAGGGCCGATTTTAGGTTTTTTATTGCCCTTGGGTTTACTTATTGCTTATGTGCTTGTGGACCCGCATCTAAGATCTTCGCGTATTTTGCAAAAACAATTACCACCGGACATCGAATTAATCGGTGCCATACCCCATTACGACACACCTCTAGGCCAGCGTTTATTACAAAAAGACATGGTGTTTTTGCTGGTGGTGGTGGTGCTGACTCTGGCGGCTTATGTAGCAACGGCAATTTATTGGCATATTAACCACAATTAGGGGGTATAAAAATGGAACCGCATCCGCAGGGGCCTTTGAGTGCCGAGACAATAGAAAACAGTGAACAACTTTTAAAAGCTGCACTGGACGATAACCGTAGGCGTCGGGCCATTAAAAATATGGCGTTGCCGATCATGTGGACGCAAGAGGATTTATACGAGAAAAAAATTCTTTTTACCGGAATGCGTCAACGCAGATTCCTGAATGCTTTTCGTGAAATTCGCATTCGATTATTACAAAAATGTAAACACGATAATGTTGTATTGCTGGCAACTTCAGTTGTGCCCGGTGGTGGCAGCAGTTTTTTTGCATTTAATCTGGCGGCGACTTTCGCTTTGGATCAACATAAAACAGCATTGTATGTAGATTGCAACCCTTACAGTGCATCCTCAGAGCGGTACTGTGCAACGCCGGTAGAGCAGGGATTGATGCATTATTTAACTGACTACACCGTGCCGATAGAAAATATTATTTACCCCTCGGGCATTGAGCGTTTGCGTGTGATTCCTTCCGGTGGCTCCAGTGAATCGGCGGCTGAATTTTTTAATTCAAAACGCATGGAAGTATTAGTGTCTGAAATTAAAGCGCGCTACCCGGATAGATTTATTGTGTTGGACGCGCCGGCCATTCAGCAATCAACAGAGGCGCGAATATTAGCGCAGTATTGTGATTTTAGTATGTTGGTGGTGCCGTTTGGAAAAGTAGTGGCGGATGAAGTGTTATCCGCCATTGATGCGCTGGGCAAAGAGCATTTTGCTGGCCTGGTTTTTAATAGTTAGGGTTGGGTTTTATGGTGTATCAGCGAGTCATTTTATCGGGAATAACAGCGGGGGTGGTGAGCAGTGCCGGTATGGGTGCCTTTGCCATGCCTGCGCAAGACCATATTAACGCTGATGTAAGCTTAGCTAGTCTGCATTCGGATAACACACTAAAAACCGCAGCAAACCCCATTAGCGAACGGCAGGATACGCTGAGTATTGGTGTGCAAGCACAACAAACTAACCGTTACAGTAATTTAGCGCTTTCTTATTCGCTGGACAGAACGTATTTTTCTGAGCAGTCTCAGGAGGATGAAAATAATGTGCAAGGTGATGCCAAATTAACCCTTGGCCAGTTATACGATTGGTTTAATTTAACCCTGCAAAATTCCCATCGCAAAGTATTAAATTCCAGCACCTCCACCACACTTTTACAAAACACTGGCGATCGTGAATTAACTACGGTGAACCCTGAACTGCGTTTGCGCCCTTCATCGGTAGATTATCTTATTTTAGGTGCAAGCCGAGAAATGGTGAAAATTAAGCGTGCGAATTCTACGGATGCCAACCGCGATAGTGCTAACCTCGCGTGGCAGCACAATTTAAGCGCTACAGATCAAATGGCGTTAACGCTTGCCCAGGGTGAAAGCACACGCAAAAATTCAACGGCGGCGGATTATAAATATCAAAGTGCGCACTTAAGTTATCAGGCGCGGCTTAGCCATTTAACCTATAGCCTGCAAGCGGGCTATCAAACCACGGAAGCACAAGGATTAGCGGATTTTTCCAAGCCGAGTTATCAACTGGATTTGGCGTATCAAAAAAATGGCCATATTTTATCTTTAGGTTTAAGTGCGGAAATTACGGATACCTTGTTTGGTGATGGCAATAGTGATGATTTGGAAAACACCCAAACACAAGATGCGCTGACAACAACCTTTGACCGCATTAATTTGACTCAGGCCAGCCTGTCCTGGCAAAGCCCTGTCCTGTGGCAGCGCATTCTCTTGGGCGCCCAGGCGCAATACGCACAATACGATTATGCTGTGTTGCAAGAGGATTATACCGATCGCGGATTGGCCGTAAGCCTTCGTTACGCTATATCGACCCGCACCCACGCCACAATTAAATTAGGCAACAGAAATACGGCTTTTGAACCGGGTGTTCCTGCCGAAAATACAGCAATTCTTGCAACAGATTATTCTGAAAATAATATTGCATTAACTATTGGTCATGATTTCACGCGAGATTTAAGTGCGGAGTTAATGCTGGGCACCATTAAGCGAACATCCGACAGCACCATTAACCACTATGACGAACAACAAATGAGTGTGACAGCTCGTTATCAATTTTAAGGATACTTCTCAAATGTATTTAATGCGCAGCGTCATTTCTTTTTTTGAATCTCCAATTAAATTAATTTCTGCCATTGTTTTAATGAGCAGCTTTGTGTGTTTGCCCGCCTGCGACCGCAGTTCCAAACAAAAAACCGATGAAGCCCAACGGCATTTAAATGCCGCCCGCACATACCAACAACAGGGCCAGTGGCGTGCGGCAATGATTGAAGCGCGCAATGCAGCCAGCAAAGGCGAACACCCTGAAGACGGATTGGCGGTGCTTGCGGATATCTATATACAAATTGGTGCCAATCAAGCAGCGGCTGATTTACTAGCGAAAATTGCCAAAGATAATTTAGAGTTAAATTTAACCTGGGCACAAACGTTAATAGCGGAGCGGAAATTTCAAACCGCGCGCAACATCTTGTTAAAGCTGCCCGAAACTACGCGCAATAAATCTGTGCGCTTTCACCAATTGTTTGTGCAATTAGCTGCGCAGGAAGGCGATTTTGCGGTGGCGCAGGAGCATTTAACACAGCTTGAATTGTTAGTGGTTAATGCGCAGGAATTAAACTATTGGAAAGCGCACCTATTGGCCGCTCAAGGGGATTGGGCCGGGGCGCAAACTTTGCTGAAGCAATGGGTTACACAGAAGCCAGAAGACCAGGAGGCTTGGTTGTTGTTGGGGCAAGTGGCTTTGGCGGCTAACCAATTAGATGACGCAGAACGCAGCTTATCCAAAGCGTTAAGCCTATCCCCTTCTGGCGATATGTTGAGCTCGGCCAGAGGCCGGGTGCTTAATTTATTGACAGAAGTGTTAACACGTTTGGGGCGCTCCAGCGAGGCGTATCGCTATCAAAAAATGTTAGCTGAGGCCAACCCGGAGGGGACGGCAGCACAACAGAAATTTAATCAAGCCTTGGAGCTTTACCAAAAAGGCGATTACGCTCAAGCGCAAAGTGTTATTAGCGAATTAAAAAAACAATTTCCACAGGACAAAAATACCAACACGCTGCTGGGTTTAGTGCAATTACAACAGGGCGATACCAAACAAGCGGACGCCTTGTTTGATTCTGTGGTGGACCCGGAAACCGCAGCGCCGCGTATTTTACAGGCGGCGGCGCTGAGTAAAATTCGCAACCAACAAGTGGATGAAGCATTGGCCCTGTTAAAAAAAGCGGCGGATGCACAACCTAAATCGGCTGAAATTTTGGCAACTTACGGTATTGCGTTGTTGGATAAAAATCCAAAAGAAGCGAGCGCGATAGAATGGCTGGATAAAAGCTTAAAAATTAATCCTGATCAGCCAAAAATTTATATGACTAAGGCGCGATATTATTCTGGCTTGGAAAATACCGCTGAATCCATTGCGCAATTGCGTTTATCCCTCACACAAAACCCCAACGATTTTGAAACGCAGCAGGTGTTATTTCAGTTGTTGTGGGCACAAAAACAGGCGGATGTGATTCCTTCATTAATTGATGCTTTACCTGCGGATATGGTGGGGCGCAAAACATTTTGGCAGGGGTGGCTGGCGTTACAACAAAAAAATTATCCACAGGCCTTAAGTGCATTTGAAAAATCCGCCAGCCTATCGGAAACCGAAAAACATTTATCCCTGGCGGGTGTAGCTCAGGTTTATCAGGCACAGGCGGACTGGCCGCGTGCATTCGCAGCCTGGCAGAAGGTGATTGCAACAACCCCAGCATTTATCGCGGCCTACGAACATTATTTAACTGCGGCTAAAAATGCAGGCCAATTGGAGGGTGCCGAAGTATTTTTAACCGCGCAGAGCCGAGCTGAAGATAATTGGCAAGCGAATTGGGTTTTAGCGCAATGGTTTGTATCGCGTGGTGATATAGACAAAGCTATTGTGAATGCCGAGCAGGTTTATCATAAAGCCCTGCAATTGCCCAATATCAAACAGATGTTAGTCTCTTTATATACGCAAAAAGCGCAGGCATTACGGCAAACTGATATTTTGCATAGCCGCGATTGGATTAACAAAGCCCTTAAATTACAGCCTGAAAACCCTGGCATTTTGACTTTTTTGGTTGAGCTGGAATTGACCGATAAAAAAATCGTGCAGGCGCGCAGCATTATTGACGAATATACAAAAGGCACTGCCGATCCTGCGGTCTTAAATTATTTAAATGGATTGGTGTTGTTGTCTGAAGGTAAAAAAACAGAAGCCTTAGCCCTGTTGCAATTATCGTTCAGCGCCCAGCCTTTAGATAAAACGGCTGAAGTGGTTTACTCAATTTTGTCGCAAAATAATGGTGCTCAAACAGGTGAAAAACCCGATGAAACTAAAATACGTGAATTTCTAACGCAGTGGCGTAAAGCCTTGCCACAAAGCGCTAAGCCTGCGCTGATTGAAGCCTTGGCGGCACAGGGGAGTGGTGAGAAAAAAACCGCCATCAGCGCCTATGAAGAGGTTATCCGTTTGCAGCCGCAATCCGTGTTAGCGCTTAACAATCTCGCCTGGTTGTATTTTGAAATAAAAGACAACCGAGCCTCGGAAACGGCAAAACACGCTGTAACCCTCGCACCCAAAGCGCCGGAGGTACTTGATACCTACGGATGGATTTTAGTGCAAACCGGCAGCAAGGCTGAGGGCATTAGTTGGCTTGAGAAGGCAAAAGCCTTAGCGCCGAATTTGCCTGAAATCACCAAACATCTTGAGGAGGCCAAAAAACGCTAGCCCCTGTGACATTTTCACCAAACACCATCAATGGGTTAGTTTTTCTTGATATTCGAGTATTTTTAAGCCAATTTAGCCTGAATTAATACACCATCCCCACAGGGTTCGTGATGCTCAAACCATTGATCAAATCCATAGTTCAGCACGCAGCCCACCTTGGGGGGGCTCAGCGTTGGCACCAAGGCGCGCCGCACTTGTGGGTGTTGATGTATCACCGCATTCTGCCGTTGGATGACACCCGATATAAGGAAGAGGAACCGGGCATGTGTGTAAGCCCGGATGTGTTTGCCATGCATTTACAGCAATTACGTCGCTATTTCACGCCGATGTTTTTGTCTGAGTGGGTAGCCAAGGCCGAGGCGGGTGAGGCGCTGCCCGCGCGTGCTTGTGCGGTCACTTTTGATGATGGCTGGCGGGATAACTTCGAATTTGCTTTGCCTCTTCTCAAAAAGGCGCAGATCCCAGCCACCTTGTTTGCTGTGGCGGAAAAAATAGGCACAGACTTCCAATTCTGGCCGAATATTGTTGCGCATTTACTCTTCCACGGGGCCTTGCCTAAGCTTACGCACCACCCGATTTTTCAAGCACTCATTAGCGCTATTCCCTCCTTGGGCGCTAACCCTAGTCGCGAGAGCGTGGCGGCGGCCATTAAATTTTTAAAGCAGTTTAGCGACCAAGAATTATTCGCGGCCCTAGAGCAAGTGCGCTGGCAAACCCTGGCTGAACCTATGGCGCCCGCCTTGATGAGCTGGCCTGAACTGCTTCAAATGCAACGCAGCGGTTGGGTGGAAATAGGCTCCCATACCTGCACGCACCGCAGGCTAACCAGTGCTTTGGATGAAACCCAGCTACGCTATGAAATTCAACACAGTCAAAGCTTATTACAGGAGCGTCTTGGCTGCGCGGTGAATCTGTTTTGTTTCCCCAATGGCGATTATTCGCCCGCTGCTTTGCGTTTAGTGGAAGAAAGTTATCAGGCCGCTGTGACCACTAACCGGGGTATTGTTCAAATCAAACCTGGAATGGCGCAAGAGGGAAAAACAGGGCAAAAATTACACGAGTTAACCCGAATTGGCCTACACAACGATGTTAGCTCCACACCCGTTGCTTTTGGCGCACGTTTATCCACTTGGTTGTAAGGAAATAAAAATGTCACCACTGGCCAAATTCATGCACTCCGACGCGCGCATTGAGCATTTTTTTTCCGCGCTTGTAGGGGGCTGGGCCACTATTTTTACCCTGCACCGCTCAACGCCCCCCAATGGCTCTTACGAGGGTATTGACCCTGTTTTTCTCGCTGAATGCTTAACCTATGCCCAAGCGCAGGGCTACGAATTTGTCAGTCTTGATGAACTCGTTGAGCGTGCGCTGAGAGGGGATTCTTTAAAACGTTGCTTGTGTTTCACCCTGGATGACGGCTTTGCAGATCAGCTGGATGTGCTGATTCCCGTTCTGTTGCGCTACAACGCCAAGCCTACGCTGTTTGTCATCACCGATTTGGTCGATGGTGTGGACTGGCCTTGGGACAACCAACTGGCGTATATGTGTTGGCACGCCCAGCCCGGGCACTATGTATTGGAGGTAAACGCGCAGCCGGTATCCATAGACTTAACCAATAACGAATCCCGTAAAAAAAGCCGCCGCCTGCTGACCCGTATGGCTAAAGAGATGAAGCGCCCTGAAATTATTCAACTGATAAGCCAGGTGCAAAATGTGCTGCATGTTGATGCGCCCCCATCGGCACCGGTGGAATACCAGCCAACTACCTGGCAGCAATTGCGCGATTATGAATCTCAGGGGTTACGGGTGGGTTGCCATACCAAAACACACTTTACCTTCAGCGCCTTGAGCGATGAAGAAATCATGCATGAATTAAATTTTTCTAAACAACGCTTGATCGATGAGATGATGAATCCTTCAGCTATTTTTTGCTATCCATCCGGCACACAAAAAGACTTTTCCGAGCGCCATGAGCCGCTGGTACAGCGGGCGGGTTTTTTAGCGGCGGTGTCCACTTTGTCTAAAAACACCTGTACCAAGGCTATTCAAGCTGCGCCTTACCGCATTCAGCGCATTGGGATGCCGCAAACGTTAAATCACTTTATTCGTTATACCTCATGGTTTGAATATCTACGTGGCCGTATGGGTTAGGATTTAAGGGCGCCTCCGGAAATTTATATTCACAAGGCGTAGGCCTTCGCCGGTATATCTGGCTAGAATGGAGGCCCATTCCGTGCTGCGAACTCCATGATCACTAAGCCTACTACACACACTGCCGCTGTATTAAACCCAGCGCAACAGCTTGAAGACCCAGAGCCTCGGCTTAAAGACCTAGCGCAGCGGTTGAAAGAAGCAAAACAGCGTAAAGGTGAAATTGCTCGCCAATTTAAGTCTTTAACGCCCGGCTCCGAGGCGCATCAGCAGGCGCTTTTAGCCATGCAGCAGATTACCGCTGAGCTTAAAGCGCTTGAACTTCAACTGGCGCAAACACAACAGCCTGAAGTAACCGCCCCGCCAGCGCCCAGCGTGCAACCCGCACTAACATTAATTGAACCTTCCGCACTATTAAACACGCCATTTAATTGCCGCTTATTGGAGGCACACGAATGGGGGCTTTGGGATGCGTATGTGGCGAAAGTCTCCGCCTCTAATCTTTATCACTATGCGATATGGCTGCAAATAATTAAGGAGCAATTCGCCCACGAGGGTGTAATTTGGGCGGCTTTTGATGAGCAAAGCCGCATCATTGGCGGTATTCCCGTGGTGATATTCGCCAGCAGTTTATTTGGCCGGTTTGGCGTTTCCGTGCCATATTTTAATTACGGCGGAGTTTTATCCGAATATTTTAATGTGGCTCAGGAACTAATAAAAACCGCCTCGGTATTGTGTGAGCAATTTAATTTACGCCATATTGAAGTGCGCTGTATGCAAGAAGGCCTTTTTCCTGGAGGGGCAAGCCTGAGTAAAAAATCTTCTTTATTGTTGGCGCTGCCTTCCAGCCAAGCTCAATTGGAGCAGCAATTAGGCGCTAAAGTGCGTGCGCAATATAAAAAAGCGTTGGAGCACGCACCGCAGTTTTTTTTAGGGAAAAGTGAATTGCTTGATGAATTTTATTCGGTGTTTGCGCAAAACATGCGTGATTTGGGCACGCCGGTGTACGCCAAAAATTGGTTTGCCCGCCTATTGGAAGAGCCGAGTTTAAATTGCCACATTGCCTTGGTGCGGATGCACGGCAAACCGGTGTCGGCGGGGTTTTTAATTGGCGCGGGCAATATGTTGGAAATCCCCTGGGCCTCCACCGTGCGCGCAGCCAATACCTGGAATTCTAATATGTGGATGTACCGACAAATATTGGGTTATGCCATAGATCAGGGTTATCATTTTTTTGATTTTGGCCGTTCCACCATTGGTGCGGGCACCTATAAATTTAAAACACAATGGGGTGCGGAACCTTACACCCATCACTGGTATTACCTGTTGCCCGAAGGCGGCCAAATGCCGGGATTAAATCCTGATAACCCTAAATATAAACTGGTGATTAGTATTTGGAAAAAATTACCGGTTTGGCTCACTAAAATAATTGGCCCGCCAATTGTGGCGAATCTTCCTTGATTTACAATTTTTGGATTAACACTAGGACTCAAAATGTTTAAATCTATATTGCTATCACTGGCGACGGTTGCGTTAATCGGTTGTGCAGCTAATTCAACAAAGACGAAAAAAGCTGAGTCGCCGTTTGAATTATTTGGTCAGCCCAAAGCGGTTGATGCGAAAATTCTGGATAAACACCCACTTGGCTCCATTAAAAACCCCATCCGCGTTTCCGGCCCGTATGGGCAGCGTGATTATTTGTCGCGTTTAGTGTGCAGCGATGGCAGCCCAGTCGCTTCTTTTCAGCGGCAGGGTAATGTGGGGATTGGGCCGTTTGGCACCATCGTGGATGTATATGAAGTGGTCTGCGAATCAGATAAAGCGGACACCAAACATGCCGTGTATTTGGACATGTACCACGGCGATTACGTTGAAACACGAGCCGCCGCAGGGTTTAGCGCCTTAAAACCACCGAGGGTGGATCAGTCTAAGCCTTAGCGAATCAATGGCTTACACAGCTTTTGGGCACTCAACTGAGGTTTCTAGGTTAAACGCATCCGATCCGATCTTCGGGAATCGCATTAGCCTAATGGTCTTATCAAGGTAATTGCACTTATTATCCGAAACCACCTGTTACAACAAGGCAAAACCAACCCGAAAAGCCATGAATTAACCAACTGCCTAACCTACCCAGCCAACGGCAAACCCACTGCGATGGCATGAATTCGCGCGACTAATTCATTTGCACCACAATTGTTTTCCTGAATTTGCTGCGCGCAGCGTGTATGGATTTGGGTGTCGGCTAGGGCTTGGGTTAATAATGTTTTAATTTTTTCAGCCGCCCAGTGGGGGTTTAATAAATAGCCTAATTGCCGGGCAGCTAAGGCTTCTGCGGTGAATAATTGTTCGTAGTGGGTGGGGATAAGTATTGAGGGTTTGCCGTTTAATAGTGCTTGTGATGCCATGCCGCTGCCTGCGTGATAAATCAACCAATCGGCATCAGGCATTAATAAGGTTAAATCCAAGGGGGTTAAAAAAATGTGCAGTTGTGGGGTTTGGAAATGTAACCACTGTTCGGCATTTTTTCCGCTTAAATAAATAATTACGGCTACGGGTAATGTTTGTAATTGTTCCAGTAAAAATTCTAGGCCGGGGTATTCTGTTTTTAAATAGGCAAATATTTTTTTGCCGCGAACATCTGGCCAATCGGTTTGGGTGCCGCCGGGCGTGCGTGTGGCTAAGGCATAATATTTTACCTCTGCCGGGCGGCCATACGCGAAGTGATCCAATGCGTGTGCATGGGTAATAGCCACATGTTCTGTTTGCCAAAATAAATCGCTTACCGTTTGCAGTAGGGGTTTTTTGTGCTGTGCTAAATAGCGATTTAATGCCGTTAATAATTGTGTGTCGGAGGCTTGCAGTGCGGGTTCGTGAATAACCAGGCGCCGGTTAAATGCGGGCAGTGGTGATAATTGTGGTGGCACGCTAAACCCAGTGCCTAACACGATGGTTTTAATCGCTAAACTGCGCGCCGCTAATAATGCAGTGGGCGCGTAATCGGCAAGGATTAAATCGGCTTTTAATAGGGTAAATAATTGGCGCCACAGGTTGGCGCAGGGTGTTAATACGGCTTCGGTGCCCATGCCTGCGCAGAGCAATACTTCACTTAAATTTACCGGGTCGCGTGAGGTTTTAAATGCGGGCATGGGTAATTTTGGCCCTAATACATAGGGAATAAATGGGTTTTGTGCTTCCATAAAACCCACAAAAGAGATGTCGGGCACCACGGCAATAACCTGGTGCCCTAAGCGGTGAAGATGCTGCAATAAAGAAGTGATTTTGCTGATATGGCCCAAATAACCGCCCAGCTCACACACGCCAATAATGGTTGCCACACGCTAATCCAAAAAACGAGGGAAATATGCTTGCGCGTTTCCTAAAACTCCATGCGGCCACCTAAGGCGTAGTGTTGGCTGGCCCAATTTTCGCGCCCGAATTGCCCGCTATAACTGATGTAAGCGGAAATGCCTTGGGCAAAAACTGCATTTAACGCTAGGTTGCCATTAAAATAATTTGCGTCTTTATCGTAGGTGGAAATTGAAAATTCACCGGCATCACCGCCGACAAATTGGCCATCTACGTTAAACCCATCACCTTTAAATTGGTGTTCGTAATCCACACCTATTTCCGGGCTTAATACACCAAAACTGGTGTTGATAATCCAGGTGTAGGCCAGGCCTAAATTACTGGTAAATGATTTAATGGAAAAGTCGTGAATTTGCGCGAGCAACATGGTTTCATCACCGGAAAATTCTGCATATCCGTCAACGCCTACGTCGATATAATCCAAACGGGTAAATAATTTTAGCTGCGCCGTTTTAAAATCAAACTGATAACCTGCGCCGAACCCCAGGCTGGTTTCGCCGCCTTGAGTGTCGGCATTGGCCAAACTTTTAATGACAACGGGGCTGCCAGGCGGGGTGGTTCCGTCCACCACGCTGCGCACCATGTCGTAATCATTATTACCGTAGGTAAACAGCCCATCTATATAAAAATTATCCGTATAAAAACTGCCGAATAGGCTTAAGGCGTTTTGCGATAATTTGGTTTCATCGGGCCGTTCATTTTGCTCCGCTTTAGCTTGGGAGCCAGAAATTGACCCGCCTAAAACCCAATGATTGTTCAAGCGGTAATCCACCCCTGCAACGAGTGTGTTGGTGGTGAAATCAAAACTGTTGCTGGTGGGTAATTCGCGGTCGCCGCGTTCAAAATCGCCGGAGACAAAAAAGCCCCAGGGGGAGAAGTCATCCCCCGCGCTGCCGCCCGTCACCGGAATACCGGCGCCGTCTAATGTCATGCTTACGCGGGTGTGTTGACCGGGTTTTTGGCGGGCGAAATCCATTTGTTTGGCGAGGGTTTTGTTGCGTGCTTGTGCGCCGCTCATGGTGAGCACGGTGATGGATTCTAATTCAGGTAATAAGGCTAATTTTTCATATTCAACATCAACGCCAGAATCGGTAATTTCCACTTGGGGGCCGTAGGCCATAAAAGGGACATCGGGGACTATTAGGCCGCCGTAAGTGTCTACGGCGCCCTCTGTAGCTCCAACGCCGCAATGCACTTGTACGTTTTCAGCGGAGATACGAAATATTTCACCGGTATCAATAATTTTGTCTTTTAGTGCTTTTATTTCGAAGGTTTGTACGCCTGCACCGGATATGACGCCCCCTTCGGTGTAGGTGTCGCCGGTGAAGGTGATGGTGAAATCCTGTCCTTCAATGGTGTAATCCTGCCCTTGTATTGGGCTGTTTTTAGATACGGGCACCGGCAGTATGCGCCCGGTTGCTACGCATTGGGTTTGTTCGGTTATTTCGTCGTAGCGGTCGACAGAGGCGCGCAGCTTTAGTTTTAAGCTTTGCCCTTCGGCTACGCTTAAAGAGGCGCCCTCCCCTACCCCTTCTAAGTCAACCTGCACGGCCCAGGCATTACTGCTGAGCGCTAAACAGCCGGTTATGGCGCATAGATTGCGACGCCAGGCTGCTTTTATATCTATGGTTAATGGCGCTGTGTTTGTTTTTTTGCTTAATTGGTTAGTTGAGCGGCTCATACTTACCTCGTAATAATTCTGGTTTCACTTGTACACTAAAGCGCCAGTTCCACACCAAAACCACAGGGATTATTATTAGGTGAGCGAGGCGTGCTGGCATTAAATAACAGCGGGCGATGCTACCATAGGCAGTGGTTTAACAATACAAAACAATTGCCCAAATCAGAAATGGGTATTTTTTCACTAAAATGCGCTGCTGGGGCATTTTAGAAAGCCACGGCATTTTTTTGCATTGGACGAATTTAAATATTACCGCACTAACAAATGAGTTTTTATTTATGCCTTCTGCACTGAATCTTCAACACAATTACACATTTAAGCATTTTATTTTTTTCAATATTGGCAATTTTTTTAACCCAAACCGCGCACGTATTTGCGGGTTTATTTTAAGCAGTGTTTATTTATTCTGCTTACCGGAAACCGCACAGGCTGCGGAAACGCCCGCAGCTCCTGCGTATGAGTTTTCCAATTCTCGTTTACACCCGGTGCAATCGCCTCAGGGTTTGAAACATCAATTGATTGTAACGCTGCCAGACTCCTACGCCACAGACCCAAATAAGCGTTATCCAGTAGTTTATTATTTGGATGCTTATTGGGATTTCCCTTTGTTGTATGCCACGCATGGCAATTTACGCTACGACCGCGCCATACCGGAATGTATTTTGGTTGGCTTGAGTGTGGCAGCTGACACCGATATTAATGCCTATCGCACAGGTTATTTTTCTATTGCGCACAAGCCGCAAAACAAACACCAATTAGGCCAGGCGAATGTGCTTTATGCCCATTTAAGCCAGGATATTATTCCGTATATAGATACCCATTTTCGCACTGTGGCTACGCCTTCAGGCCGTGTTTTAGCGGGCCAAAGTATGGGTGGGTTATTTGCTTTGTATGGTTTGTATCAAAAGCCCAGTGTGTTCCAACGTTTTATCGCGATTAACCCTGCGGTTGCGGGCAGTGAGCTGGCATTAAATAAATTGGATAACGAACAATTAGCTGAAACAAAAAAACTGGATGCACGGGTGTTTATTTCCCACGGCAGTGAAGAATACGCCCCCTTTCGCGACCCGATTATTCAGTTTAAAAAACAGTTAAAAAAACGCCGTTATGCGGGGCTGTATGTGCAGAACATGACGCTTGAAGGCATGGGGCATACCGGAGGCAAAGGTGAGGCCTATGGGAAGGGATTGTTGTGGGTGCTTCAAGATTTAACACCGAAGGAGAAAAGCGGTTTGCAGGCGGATATGGGGGGCTAGTGAGGTTTGCTTTGCGCGTGCTGAGGTTTCTAGGTTCAATTGGAGGCTCAAAGTAGTTGTTTTTAAAGGCAATAAACTTTTCGCGTGAACCCGTTCACACAACACCCAATATACGTAAATTTACGTACATACATAACGAGTGTCTTTAGGCACATTGCCTTGGGGGTTTCTTCCAGGCGCTCCCAATACGACATTTGGGCCGGATGGACAAGCTGAAGGATCGGCCGTCCGGCACATCCTTGATGGGTAATTTTCCATTGGCCCCGAACTCGCTGAGGGGCCTTATTTGGTTTGTCCTGGGCGTAGCTGGCGGGATCGTCCTACTTTGTTCTCCTGCGTCACATCCATGTGGTTATCTTTTCCAACCTGCGTGTGTCCCTCTACGCTTCAAAAGTTAAACCCCACCAATAATCTTGCCGTCTGTACGAGTAATCACCAACACACTGGACCTAGGCCGCCGTTTGGGGCCGTTGGGTAGGGGTTGGCCTGCGCTGTTGTGGCTGAATTGCCCTTGTGGCCAGTTGCTAAATTCCGTGGGGTTGGCGGCTTTGGCGTCTTCGCCGGGGTGTTGAATGCCCACAAAAAAGGTTGTGCCGTCGGGGCTTGCGGTGATGCCGGTCACTTCACAATCGCGCGGGCTGGTCATAAACCGGCGCACTTCTTTAGTGGCTGGATCCGCGCAACACAGCACGTTGGTGCCGATATTCACCCAATCATCACTGGCATTGCCCGCTTGGTCGGTTTGAATCCACAGACGGCCAAAATCGTCAAACCATAGCCCGTCTGGGGCGCCAAAGCTGGCCGGGTTTTTAGGGCTGCGGTCGCTAATTTGGCCTTGGTAATAAGGCCCCGCAGCGGGTTGTGCGCCCACCAGGTTGGTGTTGAGGTAGTTGGCCGCTAGGGTTTTGGTGGTGTTGGCATCCCCTGCCAGCAGGAAAATATCCCACTCAAAGCCCAGTGCGGTCACTTGGTTGTTGTCTTCGCGCCAGCGGATGATATGACCAAAATCGTTATCCGGGCGCGGGTTGGCGCGGTCCACCGGCGGCTGGGCCGTGCCTGCCTCGGTGCTGCCATCAGGCTTGTTGATGCTGGCTTTGGTGGCGTCCCCGCGTCGGTCATTGTTGGTGAGGGTGCAGTAGATTTCCAAGGGGAATTGGGCGCTGTACAGCGGCAGTGCTTGGCTGGACTGTTTTGAGGCGTTGGTGTTGGCGTTGTCTTTGACGTAGGTACGCAGCGCCATCCATTCGGGGCGGTCCATCATGGTGGCCCCTAAGGCATCCGCCGCCATCCGGGTGTTGATCAAAATCAGCGCTAATACCTCGGCATCATTGGCCGCTTTGAAGCTTGGCAAGTCTTTAAGGCGCAGCTTTTTGCCAGGGTTTGCCGGGTCATCCAACAGTGTTACAGCATCGGGCAGCAGGGCCAGCCATTCGCCCCGGTACACTTGGGTTTTGCCCGCCACCGGCTGGTCACTAAAACGCGCCACGTACAATACGCCGTCATCTAATAAATGGCGGTTGGCCGCTGGGTTTGCTGGGGTGTAGGGTTTGCTGGCTACAAATTTGTAGATGTATTCATTGCGCTCGTCATCGCCCATGTAATAAGCCAGGCGCATGTCTAGGCGGGCATCTTGGCTGAGCGCCAAACGGGCGTTTTCGTGTTTGAAGCGGCCCAATGCTGTGCGTTTTATGGGGCGGCTTTGCGGGTCGAAGGGGTCGATTTCCACCACCCAACCAAAATGATGGGCCTCAAGGGGGTTGGCGCTGAGGTTAAAACGCTCATCCCGTTGATGCCACTGGCTACCGGCACCTTTAGGTTTTACGCCATAACGGGCAAATCCCTTCATCAGTAGCGCGTCTTTTTGCGCATCGCCAAGGCTTGGCGGGCGGATACTGTCCCAGCCGAAATTACCGTTCCAGTTTTCCTCACAGGTGAGGTAGGTACCCCAGGGGGTGTGGCCGTTGGCGCAATTGCTGAAGGTGCCGTGCCCGCTTAGCCCATCGCCTTGGCCTATTTTTACCGTGCTGTCGGCTTTTATTTGATAGCTTAAGCTGCGCAACAAAGGGTGGCCCGCTGCCGGGCCTGCAAACTGCAACGGCGTGTTGGCGGTGATTCTGCGGCCATAACGGGAATCCCGCACCACACCCCAGCGGCCCGCTGTTTTGCTGATCTCCAACACAGATACCCCCTGCGCCGCCTGAGATTTACGCACCTTGGCGAGCGTAACGCCAGCGCCTCCACTCAAGCCCTCCGCGCCGTGCAAAATCTCCTCGTGGGTGTATTCGTTGTTCACACACAAAATACCCCGGTCAACCGCCCCCGGTAATGGGAAAAAATGCATGCCGTCGTTGTGCATACCAAACTGCTGCTCCTGTGCGCTGGCGTTTTGGCTTGCATCCTCTAGCCAATCCGGTGCGCCGGGCATAATCGGGTCGCCCCAGCACACCAATGGCGCCAGGGTATACCCCGGCGGCAACTGCACCCGGTCATCCACCGGCAGGGTGTCCGCCGGGATGGAATGAAAACCAATGCCAGCAAACCCGCTGTACGCAGGCACGCTCTGCGTGTGAATCTCCCCCAGGGACGAGCAGGCAGTTAAGCCGCCAAACGCACCCAGCAACACCTCCCGGCGGCTGGCACAAATTCCCGCTACCAGCGTTGTGATGCTAGGCTCTTGGGATGGATTAAGGGTGATGTTGTTGCTGGGGTGTTGCGTGCCTTTCATAAATAAATACCTACGCCGGTTGGAATAAGACGAGACGTTCCGCCATTTTTATTACCATGAAACCTAGAAATCTCAGTTGGATCACCCAAGTCTGCGCAACCCATTGACCCGTCTAGCAAAAGTTAAAAATTTGAACAACCAATAAGGTTGCCCTGCATTTTTAACTTTCACTATCCGAGCCAATGGCTTACACAGCTTTTGGGCGCTCAACTGAGGTTTCTAGGTTAAATGACGCAAACTGCTATGCATAACGCGAAAAACCTTAGCCATCCCGAGCGAACAACTAATTTGAGGGATGAATCACCTTTAACTCATGTAAAAGACGCAGACAAT
Source organism: Pseudomonadota bacterium (assembly GCA_041179125.1). GTDB lineage: Bacteria > Pseudomonadota > Gammaproteobacteria > Pseudomonadales > Cellvibrionaceae > CAMCXE01. Next base: position 21,158 of record JBEGTZ010000297.1, read on the forward strand.
AGCCGGATTTACTAACGCCTTTGGGGGCAAACATGAACCGTATACTTAAAACAGGTGCAGCATTACTTGTATCGCTAGCACTGGCTGCCTGTACGGCAGGAAACTCATCAACCAGCTCATCTTCCAGTAGCTCTTCATCCAGCTCGTCAAGTTCTTCAAGCTCGTCCTCCAGCTCATCCAGCTCTGGCCGCAGCTCAAGCTCTAGCTCCAGTTCTAGCTCCAGCAGTTCATCCAGCAGCTCGTCCACCGGCGGCACCACCTACAACTTCCCGCCCATTCAAACCGGTTGCAACGGTTACTCCACACGTTTTTGGGACTGCTGCAAACCCCACTGCGGCTGGCAGGGCAACGTACCAAAAATTGTGGAGCCTATTCAATCCTGCGGCCTGCGCAACGAACTGCTCAACGACATCAACGCCGCCAGCAGCTGCTCCAACGGCTCCGCCCACACCTGCTCCAACCTATCGCCCTGGGTGATCAACGATAAACTCGCCTTTGGTTTTGCCGCCACACAAAGCGGAGATGTATGTGGCCGCTGCTACCAACTGCAATTTACCGGCGGCTCCCACGATGGCAATAACGACCCAGGCTCCAAAGCATTAAATGGAAAAACCATGATTGTGCAAGCGCTGAATATTGGCGGCGACGTAGGCGGCGGGCAGTTTGATATTTTAATTCCCGGCGGTGGCGTAGGCCTTTTTAATGCCTGCACCAAACAATGGAACATCCCCACCTCAGAACTCGGCGCTCAATACGGCGGCCTGCTGCGCGCCTGTAAAGACCAACTGGGCTGGGAAGCCACCAAAGAACAATACAAATCCTGCCTCGCCCAACGCTGCACCAAAGTATTTGGCTCGCGCGGATTAACCGAACTGGAAACCGGCTGTAAGTTTTACGCCGAATGGTTCGAAGCCGCCGACAACCCCAACCTGAAATACAAAGAAGTGGCCTGCCCCGATGCGATTATCAAGCGCTCCGGCATGGACCGACGCCCGGTGAACGACATCAAAAACTCCTGCGGTAACTAACCTAAGGGCACACCGGTCGCCCCAACATTCCACCCCTCAGCGCGGGTTCTGCGCTGAGGGTTTTGCTTTTGAACCTGAACGGATGGAATGTTGGGGGTCAGCAACATCACCCCAGCTTGCGTGTTGCAAGGTCAGTCATAAGAAGGCATTCCATGAATGCCCGGCTTAAAATGCGTAGATTGCGGAGGCCCCAAGATGTCGGAAGGCGCCTTTGGCTTTTCCGACCTACTCAAAATGTAACTATTCAGCATGTATCAGTACGGTACCGTTAATTTAAGTAAAAATACCGTTATGGTGTAGGTTGGGCAGTAATGCCCAACGCAGCAGTGTCTTCGATAAAAATGGTCGGAATACGGCGCCTTGAAATATCGGCGTGCTGAACGTGTTGTGTTGGGCATTACTGCCCAACCTACGCTCTACTCATCTCATCGGGAGCGCTGAATAGCTACCGCAAGATTAACCCAACGTAAGCCGCACAGCGCACCAATAGCCAAGTACAAACCCAATAAAAAACCACACAACAAAACTCCATGTATTTACAAAAATTATCGCAAGCGGCAACACCGTCAGCGCGGGTTATTAACCCGCACTACAAGGCTTTATTTAGTTATTTTTACAATCTGCCCGTTTCGTATCGCTCCTCATCCCAAACCAGCGTGTTGTAATTCAAATACCGGAATTCTATCCAATCAGTTTCCGCAATACTCACCGCAAATTCCATGTGGTTTTCGTAATCACACCAATTGCACCACATGAAGGTTTGAAGCTGGCCTTCAGGAGTGCGCGCCACACCGGGGATGGATAGGCGCTTGGGGATTTCC
>JBEGTZ010000298.1:0-7350 GCA_041179125.1 Pseudomonadota bacterium
AATTTGGGCTACCTAGCCCTACAGCAGATCTCTTGCGGCGAATAAAGCGCCAAACGATCGGAACAAAACGTGACAGCTTTTTTAGCAGGATATGCGCCATTAAAGGGGGGACACAGATACATTTCACCCATATAAGTTGCAACAACAGGTTCGTAACGGTGATGCGCTCATCCCGCAAATATAAAACAACCGGCACAATAACCAAGGCTGATGAGACCACACTGATATAGGCATTTCTGGCAGCACGCTTTATTGAGCGCTCCATCCACACAACAGGCGTCAGGATGATGGAAACCAGGAACCAGCCAGGCGCAAAAGGCAGAGGGAAATACTCTGTCAAGAATGATTTAGGAACAAACTTTGTCCATAGAAACTGATTGGGAAACACCCAGATGGCCAAAGCCAGGAGCATGGCCGTCCCGAGCGTTAGGTATAAATCTCGCGGCATGAACTTTCCCGTTTTGAACCTAAAAACTTCGCAAATATTCAGCATGTTTTCTATTTTCGTGTGTCATCCCCGCGCAGGGGCGCCATTCATTGCGCTCGATTGAACAGCCAGCGAAATCATCGACCAAGGCGCGATGAATCGCGCCCCTACAGGGTGATTTAACCTAAAAACCTCAGTTGAACCCGTAGCGAGAGCGACTCAGATGCCGAAAACAAAGCGATTTTTACCAAAATTTGGTGAAAGCAGTAGTCATCGCTACGGTGAGCCAAATTTTGGTAAAAATCGCTTTGTTTTCAAGTGTTAGGCGTTCGCAGTAGGGGGCAACTGAGGTTTTTAGGTTCTAGCCTAACCAGCACGCAACAGCGCCAACACCGGCTCCACCGCAGGCGTCACACCGCGCCACAGGGTGAACGCCTCCGCCGCCTGGCCCACCAACATGCCCAAGCCATCCGCCAAACCCTGCACGCCGCACGCCGCTGCCGCCTGTAAAAAAGGCGTGCCGTTGGGGCCGTATACCATGTCGTAAGCGTTCGAGCCGGTGTGCCATAGGCTTGCGGGCAGAGGGGGCATTTCGCCATGTAGGCCGGACGATAGGGCATTGATGACCAGATCGTAAGGGCCGCGATTGAGTTGATCCAAACCCATCGCATCAACCGGGCTGCCGTTGAATAACTCCGCCAACTGAACGGCGCGGGCCAAGGTGCGGTTGGCAAGCGTGATGCTGGCGGGCGCCTGCTTCAGCAGTGGCCCAAGCACACCGCGCACCGCACCACCAGCGCCTAATATGAGCAGTTTTTGGCCTGCAACCGGCCAGCCCAAACGCTGTAAATCCGCCACCAAGCCAGCTCCATCGGTGTTGTCGCCCAGTATTTGGCCGTTCTCTAAACGTTTAAGCGTGTTCACCGCCCCGGCTTGCTGGGCGCGGGGGGTGAGCTGTTGGGCGAAGGCAAAGGCGTCTTCTTTGAAGGGTACGGTGACATTCAAACCGGCCCCACCGGCTGCAAAAAACGCTTCCGCCTCAGCGGCAAAAGCGCCTTCCGGCCAGAGGCGCTTGTCGTACTGCATCGCCTGCCCGGTCTGTTGGGCGAAGGCGGTGTGAATCAGCGGGGATTTGGAGTGGGCGATGGGGTTGCCCACCACCGCGTAGTAATCAAGTGGTATAGCGATGTCAACCATCACACCCACTCGCGGGGCACAAGGTAGCGCTCGTACAGCGCAGCCTCAGGGCTTCCCGGCTCCGGCGCCCAGTTGTACTCCCAGCGCACCAAAGGCGGCAGGGACATCAAGATGGATTCCGTGCGGCCACCGGTTTGCAAGCCAAACAGCGTGCCCCGGTCGAACACCAGGTTAAACTCCACGTAGCGGCCCCTTCGGTACAGCTGGAACTGTTTCTCCCGCTCGCCAAACGGCATGGCTTTGCGGCGCTCAATAATCGGCACATAGGCCTGGGTGTAGCTGTTGCCCACCGCCTGCATAAAGGCAAAACATTTCTCAAAACCCCACTCGTTGAGGTCATCAAAAAACAACCCGCCGATGCCGCGCGGTTCGTTGCGGTGTTTGAGGAAAAAGTACTCGTCGCACCATTTTTTGTAGTCGTCATAAACGCGCTCACCGAACGGCGCGCAGGCGCTTTGGGCGGTTTGATGCCAGTGTTGGCAGTCTTCATCGAAGCCGTAATAAGGCGTTAAATCGTAACCGCCACCAAACCACCACACCGGCTCTGCGCCGTCTTTTTCAGCAATAAAAAACCGCACATTGGCGTGGCTGGTGGGCACATAAGGGTTGTTGGGGTGAATCACCAAGGACACCCCCATCGCCTCAAAACGGCGCCCGGTCAGCTCCGGCCTGTGGGCGGTGGCGGATGCGGGCATTTGCTCACCGGTAACATGGGAGAAGTTCACACCGCCTTTTTCAATCACCGCACCGTTGCACAACACGCGCGAGCGGCCACCACCACCTTCGGGCCGCACCCAACTGTCCTCAACAAACGCCCCACCGCCATCGGCGGCGGCCAGCTGCGCGCAAATACGCTCTTGAAGCCCCAGTAAAAAATCTTTTACCGCGTGTTTATCAGGTGCTTGCATAAATTCCCCTCGTGTTTTTTAGTCTGTACTGAAGCGCCACTAGCCTGGCCGAACAATCAATCCACTGATTAGATCACGAATCTGGCTGGGGTTATTTGATCTACCTACGGCTCCCACACAATAGTGCAGCGCCTCGCCAAAATACGCGCGGCAACGCAAGGCGCTGCGGGCGGGGCTTAGGCCTTGGGGGTTGGCGGAGGTGGACACCAGCGGCCCGCCGAGGGCGGCGCTGAGGGCGCGAATAACCGGGTGCGCGCTGACGCGGATGGCAACCGTTGGGTGGCGCCCGCTAATCCACTGCGGCACCAGGTGGTGGTGGGGCACCAGCCAAGTGTTCGGCCCCGGCCAGCTGGCCAGCAGGCGCTGTTGTTGTTCCTGCGTGCAGTGCTCTAACAGGAAGGCAAAATGCGCCGGGTCGCCGCTGACAAGAATCAACCCTTTGTGTACCGGGCGGTGCTTTAGCGCGAGCAAATGCTGCACGGCGGCGCGGTCATCCAGGCGACAGCCCAAACCCCATACCGCTTCGGTGGGGTACGCCAGCACACCGCCTGCGTGCAGGTGGCGCACCGCCTGCTGGATACGCGGGTGCTGGGGAGGAAAAACCACGGCGAAGGGGCGTTTAGCGCGCGCTTAACTTCTGTTGCAGCGCTGCATCTTTGGCCATCACCTCGGCAGCGCTGGCAGCGCGCTCGGCAATCAGCTTGGCGTGCAGTTCTTTATCCGCCACACCGATAATTTGCGCGGCGAGGTAGGCTGCATTCTTCGCCCCCGCTTTGCCGATGGCAACCGTGGCCACCGGGATGCCGCCAGGCATTTGCACGGTGGACAGCAGCGCATCCAGGCCATCCAATGAATTGGCGATGGGCACACCAATCACCGGCTTTAAGGTAGTTGCCGACACCGCACCGGCCAAGTGGGCGGCCATGCCCGCTGCGCAAATAAACACCGCACAGCCGCGCTGATCGGCGTCCACTACGTAGTCGTGGGTGGCTTTTGGGGTGCGATGGGCGGAGGAAACCTTGGCCTCAAACGCAATCCCCAGTTTTTCTAATACATCAAAAGAGGCCTCCATGATGGGTAAATCGGAGTCGGAACCCATGAGAATAGCCACAAACGGTTTGGTCATAAATACACTCTAAAAGTACGCAAAAAATACAGAAAGACACGCGAACAGCGCAGGCAGTGCCCACAAGCGCCGTGGCCGTAGGCTAAGACGCCGTGGCCGTAAGCTAAGACGCTGTGGCCGTAAGCTAAGAAAGCCGCGCAAAATACCGCAGCCTCTTTAGATCAGCAAGGGGGCGCGCACCGAGGTGGACGCCATGCGGCTATAACCGCCGTTAAAACTGCTGGCCAGGCCTTTTAGTTCAAGGGTTAACAGGTTGGCCAACAGCTCGCCAATATCCAGGCCGGTGCGCGCACTTAAGTCATCTAAACTCGCCGGGGTGAAATCCAACTGCGCCAACACCACCTCCTCCGCTGGCGACTCAATCAGCTCCCCGCGATCCAACAGCGTAAGGCCCGATGGCACATCTTTGGGGGTTCGAAATGACACCCCCAGCTCCTGCCACTTCATACTCAAATATCCTTCCAAATGGGTAAAAATATCCTCCACACATTCGGTGAGCACCGCGCCCTCTTTAATTAACGCATGGCAACCCCGGCTGAGCGGGTTATGGATAGAACCGGGGATAGCGAAGACCTCACGGTTGTGTTGCAGGGCGAACCGGGCGGTAATCAAGGAGCCGCTTTTAACCGCCGCCTCCACCACCAAAACCCCCGCACTTAAGCCGCTAATAATACGGTTGCGCTGGGGGAAAAACGCCGCCTGGGGCGCGGTGCCCAGGGGGAATTCCGTCATTAACGCGCCACCGTTCGCCACAATGCGCTCGGCTAAATCCTGGTTGCGCCTGGGGTAAATTTGATCAATCCCCGTTGCCATCACCGCAAGTGTGGTGGCCTCCGCTGCCAGCGCGCCCTCGTGGGCCGCCTGGTCAATCCCCAACGCCAGCCCACTGGTAATCGCCAAGCCCCCGGCGGCCAAATGCTGGGCGAACTCACGGGCGGTTTTGCTGCCACTGGGGCTTGGGCTGCGGCTGCCCACCAAGGCCAACTGCGGCAGCATCAAGGCTTGCACGCGCCCTTTCACAAACAATAAAGAAGGAGCCTTGGGAATTTCCCGCAACACGGCGGGGTAGGCATCGCTATGAATTGACACCAAATGCACCGCGTGCGCCTCGCACCAGTCCTGCGTTTTTTGCACCCGCTGGTGCAACGCACTGCTGGCGGGGTGCCTGCGGTGCAGCAGCAACTCGCCAATGGCAGCATCAGAGAGCAATTTATGCAGCTTCTCCGGGTTGGCCTCTAAAGCCACCGGCAAACTAGGGAACGCCTTCAGCAGTTGCCAATAGGTATTTGTGGTGGTGTTAGGTAAGTGTTGCAAAAGTAGCAACGCGTATTCCATTTGCATGGGATCCCTCGCAGATGTGAATGAAAAAGCGCGACATTAACGGGTTCGCTGACATCGGTAAAGCCCCCGGCGCTCGCGAAAAGAATCCGGCGGTTCTCGCTGCCCATCAGGCCAAATTCCACACTACCGCACCTTCCATTTGAATTTACCCCCGCGCAAGGCTACCCTTCGCGCCAACCCTTTTTCCCTTCTCTCTTGCAGGATCACCTCATGGCCCAGTACGTCTACACCATGCACCGGCTTGGCAAAATTGTGCCGCCCAAACGCCAAATTCTTAAAGACATATCCCTATCGTTTTTCCCCGGCGCCAAAATTGGTGTGCTGGGTTTGAATGGCTCCGGTAAATCCAGCCTGTTGCGCATAATGGCGGGCATAGACGCCGACTTTATCGGCGAAGCGCGCCCCATGCCCGGCATTAAAATCGGCTATTTACCGCAAGAACCCCACCTAGACCCCAGCAAAGACGTGCGCGGCAACGTAGAAGACGGCGTGCGCGAAGCCGTGGACGCCCTCGCAGGCCTAGACGCCGTATATGCCGCCTACGCCGAACCCGACGCGGATTTTGACGCCCTCGCCAAACGCCAAGGCCAGCTTGAAGACATCATCGCCACCTGGGACGCCCACAACCTCAACCACACCTTAGAAGTCGCCGCCGACGCCCTGCGCCTACCACCCTGGGACGCCGACGTAAGCAAACTCTCCGGCGGTGAAAAACGCCGCGTAGCCCTGTGCCGCTTATTGCTCTCCCGCCCCGACATGCTGCTGCTGGACGAACCCACCAACCACCTGGACGCCGAATCCGTCTATTGGCTAGAGCAGTTTTTACTCACCTTCAGCGGCACCGTAGTGGCCATCACCCACGACCGCTACTTCCTAGATAACGCCGCCGGTTGGATTTTAGAACTCGACCGAGGCCAAGGCATTCCTTACGAAGGCAACTACTCCACCTGGCTTGAAACCAAAGAAAAACGCCTAGAACAAGAACAACGCACCGAGGCGGCCCACCACAAAGCCCTAAAAGCCGAACTAGAATGGGTGCGACAAAACCCCAAAGGCCGCCAAGCCAAAAGCAAAGCGCGCTTGGCGCGGTTTGAAGAAATGCAAGGCCAAGAATTCCAAGCCCGCAACGAAACCAACGAAATTTACATCCCACCGGGCGAGCGCCTGGGCGACAAAGTGATTGAATTCCATAACGTCAGCAAAGCCTATGGCGAACGCGTTTTAATGGACAAATTAAGTTTTAGCATCCCCAAAGGCGCCATCGTCGGCATCGTCGGCGGCAACGGCGCCGGTAAATCCACCCTATTCCGCATGATCACCGGCCAAGAAACACCCGACAGCGGTGAAATCATCATCGGCGAAACCGTCAGCCTCGCCTTCGTAGACCAAAGCCGCGACAACCTAGCCAACGATAAAAGCGTCTGGGAAGCTGTCTCCGACGGCGCCGACATGATCAAAATCGGCAACTACGAAACCTCCAGCCGCGCCTATCTAGGCCGCTTTAACTTCAAAGGCACCGACCAACAAAAACGCGTGGGCGATTTATCCGGCGGTGAACGTGGCCGCCTACACCTAGCCGACACCCTCAAAAAAGGCGCCAACGTCCTACTGCTCGACGAACCCTCAAACGATTTAGACGTAGAAACCCTGCGCGCCCTAGAAGAAGCCATCGCCGCCTTCCCCGGCTGCGCCCTAGTCATCTCCCACGACCGCTGGTTTTTAGACCGCGTAGCCACACATATTTTGGCCTACGAAGGCGAGAGTGAAATTGTGTTTTTTGAAGGCAACTACACGGAATACCATGAGGATTTTATTAAGCGCAAAGGCAAAGACTCGCAGCCTAAGCGGGTTAAATATAAGCCGTTGAAGACGTAGGTCAGGCTACAGCCAGAAACTAAAAAACCGCAGCTTGACTGCGGTTTTTTAGTTTCTACCACTTGTTTTCTACTCGCGCGCGGGGTTATGTGCCGCCCGTTAGAACAACAATTACCGTCAGTTACACTTTGCCATAAGCGCAAAAGGAATCGCAAAAGGGCCTAAAAATACAACCGCTAAATCCATTTTGAAACCAAACCTAATGCCACGCACGCGGCCTATATAATCCACCAAAAAACCACATACCAACCAGACCAATACTAAAGCTCATAGTGATTCCTGTAGCTGAATAGCATTTTTGTGCAAAGTGAAGCTTCAAATTTTGTGTATTGAAATTCATTTATTTATTGGGTTCATAACCTTCTGCACCCATACATTCTCTAGCTTTCATTAGCCCCATAAATCCGTTGGTATCAGTAGTGGCCGATCTACTCGCGCGAATATAGTCACATTTTTTTATTGCAGTTGTGACTGAG
>JBEGTZ010000299.1:0-6640 GCA_041179125.1 Pseudomonadota bacterium
TTGATATTACTGGCCCGGTCACACTTACCGACGAACTGAAAAATACAATAACAATAACCAGCTCTGGCGCCTTTAGCTTCAACGCCGGCAATTATAAAGCTGGCGATACTTATAACGTCTCGATTGCCTCTGCCGATTTAAAACAAAATTGCAAACTTTTTAATCAGGCCGGTGTATTTGCCAATCAAGATATTGGCAGCGTCCAACTATTTTGTTACCCGCGTACGGACCTTGCTCCAGTTAAGGTGGATATTGGGAATTTAAAAGGCACGCTGGAACTGGAACTCACACCGGAACATAAAACCTTTATTTTCAGCAGTGTAAACGGAGGACCGTTAACTAAACAATTGGCCGAACTCCCTTTGGGAACTGCTTTTAGCATTGCAATCAAAACTCAGCCTGAAGCTCAGCAATGCGATGTGATAAATATCAGCGGGCCCGTAGTTAAATTACCAACATTCGTTTTGATACACTGCAAAGATACATCGTTTCAATACGAACTTAGTGGATCCGTCTCAGGAAATATAGGCAAACTTCAATTGTCAGATGGGTTGGGCGGATCTGTGACCGTCGAAGGGGAAAAACCATTTAGCTTTGGGCGTTATAAAAATGGTAGTCAATACTCTATTGCAGTTGAAACGCAACCCAACGGAATGAATTGCTCAGTGATTAACGGCAGCGGAACCCTTGAATCCAATATCAACAATGTAAAAGTAGTGTGTCAGTTATCAGGAATGTTCCTTGCCGGTACAGCCACAGGCATCAGTAGTCCTGTTATTTTAAAGGATGGAAACAGCAACCAAGTTACTATAAGTCAGGACGGCATTTTTTATTTTCCGGCAAATTACAAAGAAGGTGCGCAGTATTCCGTTGCTGTCGACAAATTGCCTGATGAACAAACCTGTGAGGTTTTTTATGGTAAGGGTATTTTAAGTAACAAAGGTGTGTCCGATGTGCAATTGGTTTGTCATACAAAAGATACCCAATTAACGCCCTGCGGCCCACCCATTTCCACATACAACCCAAAGCAATTTGTACTCAACAATAAAGTATTTAACTTTGGTGAAGGGTTAGGTTTAGGTGGATTTAACTCATTTGATTCAAACTTAAATGGTTATGCTGAAATACTCTTCGGCCAAGGCTCGGGGTTCGGTAGGCCCACGCAATATTCAGTCATTGAATATCGCCCCGCAAGTAACACTTATGATGCACTGTGTAGCTCGTCGCAATTCGAAGATTTTATTGCAAAAGTCGTCCCCTTTAAAAATAATAAGTATCGTGCTGCATCGTTAATTGCGCTTGAAAAAGGCGAAGTGCAAATAATAAATCACACGGCAGGCACTGTTGTTGAAAAACTGCAAACGGCAATGCCAATTACTGATGTTGCGGTGGGTGATTTAGATAATGACGGCAACCCTGATATTGCTGTTTTATCCGAAACCTCCCTGGCTCTGTATGACGCTAACTCGTTTATCCTAAAGCAGAGCATTAACCTGGGTGGAAAATCGCTTGCCATTGGCCGGTTTACTCAAAATACAAAATATGAGTTAGCTATTAATCGCGGATTTGTTTTGCAATTTGATCAAACAGGTTACAAAACGCTGTGGGATAATTCATCTGTCGGTTTTGGAGATGCCTATATCGCCGCAGGCGATATCAATGCGGACGGGTTAGATGAAATAGTGGCAGCTGATTATTGGTATGCCATACGCGCCTTTAATGCTGTAAATCGTGGGATTTTATGGGATTTTAATCCGGGAATAGATATTTCAGCGCTACGCGTGTTTGACACCAATAATGACGGAGTTGCTGAAGTGCTCTACGGAGATAGACAGCACGGCGCAACGCACATCCTAAAAGGAGTTAATGCTAAAGAAGAACAGAGTTATGGAAACCTTAATTCGGGTGTAACTGATATTTATGTTGCTGATTTGGATAACGATGGACATATGGAAATGATCCGAGGCACAGGCAGTAATTCAACCGCTGAGGACTTCTTAGATATAATTGACCTTGTGAGCCAAAAAACCGAATGGATAAATAACGGGGCTAGTGGTTCATTTCAAGCCATCGCTATGGGTGATCTAAACGGCGATAAAGTGGGCGATTATGTGTACGTGACGGGAGAGGGTAGTTCAGGCAGTACAATCACTGCAATTAATGGCGTTGACAACACTGTTTTATGGACCAATAAAGAGATAACTAACCTTGCATTTGGTGGTGGATTTTCTCTTGCCATTGGTGATGTCGATAGCAATGGCATTTCAGAATTAATAGTCGGTACAGATTACCTTTACGATGGACGTGTTTATCTTTTGGATGGAAAATCAGGCAAGTCCGACTCGAGAGTGGTGAAGCTGGATTCAGGTTCACCCGTTGTGGAATTGGAGATTGCTGATATTGATAATGACGGCACCATGGAGATTATCGCAGGGGCCGGTGTGGCCCACACCGGATCAGCAGGCGCAAAAATTCATATTATTGATGGCCCAAGTTTTACCTATAAACAGGCATTGCCGCGCCTTGCTACTGGGTTTGGCGACATAACCTCAATGGAAGTGGTTAAGGGTGAAGGGAATAGTTCTGCATTTATAGCTGCGATCAGAGGCCGTGTTTATTTGCAAAATCCAATAAGCAACACTCTTGCAGCCACTTTGGATGAATTTACTGCGTTAGCAAAAATCGGCTCCAAAATTTTTGCCAGCAAAAGTAATGGTGAACTTCACAGCATTGCGGCAGATGGAACTACAAGCCTAATTACTACGCTTTGCACCGGTTCCATATCGGCGATGGAGGCAATTAACAACAGTGAAATCGCTTTTGTTTGTCAGGAAAAGCTAGGCATACATAACCTCAGCACTAATGAAACCACGTGGCAGACAACAAAAATAAATTCTTCGCTAGGTCTCCAAGATTCACTAGTATTTGGTCAAATTGGCAATCAAGAAGTTTTATTGGCAGGCGGTAATGTACTTTATTATTTTAGGCGTGCGCTTCAATAGTGGCTAAAATGGCTGGGGGTACAGCGGGAATTCCTGATGTGCTCCCAGCCGCGCAATAAATGGTTTTGTAACCCGAACCATAAATGACCGACTGAGTAATAAAATAACAATGATCTTGCGAAAAATGGATTTCCGAAAGGTGCCCTTAAAGTTGTGTGCGCAGACTTGGGTGATTCAACTGAGGTTTTTAGGATTATTCCATCAACAAACCTAAACGCAGTAACCGCGCCAGCTGGTGCTCCACTAACGCGGGCAGGTTGGCGATTATATTTTTTTTATCCTGCTCGTTATTATTGGCGGTTTGCAGCATTGTGCTTAGCGCATCCACCAATGCGGCGCGATTGCGGGTGCCATCCAGCAACAATAACAGTGCCCGGCTTAATGGATCATCAAGGCTAATTGTGTGGTGTAACAGCGAGGTGATTAGTGGGCTTTGGTGGGCCTGCGCGCGGGCTAATGAGCTGGCTTTTGGGTGCTCTCCAGGCTCAACTGGCAAGGGAAGCATTTGAGTGTGGATCTCAAGCATGTCCATGCTTAAAGCGTTGAATAAAAACTCTGCCAATTCATCGTGCCCCGTTTCTGAAAAAGATGCCGCTGCATCTTCTAATAATAAAATGGATTCTTCCAATAAGGTTTTAAATAAAATAACCTGAGGATAATAACGGCCTAAAAGTGTTAGCGCAGCTTTTGCCAGAGGGTTATTGGTGGTGAGGGCGCCTTGCTTTGAATGAATAAACCGCATGGGATTATCATTGTTAAATTCAGTAATGGGGGTTTCAGGTTGAACATCCATACAAAAATAAAATTGTTGCATGGTTAGCGGCAATATAGGCCGTTTTAAAGTTTGGTTATGGTGACACAGCAGCGTTTGCCGAAAGTTGCGTCCGGTTAAATAATCTAAATATTGCTCCTGCGTTAAAATGCTTTCAGTGCCTAATTGAGCCAGTTGTGCGCGCACTTCAGGTGCAAAGGAGCTATCTTGAGTATCACTAAAATTCGCCTCGATAAGGTATTGCAGGCCGTGTTTTGCCGCCGCCTCCGCAAATTCATGGAAATAAAATGCTTTATTTTCTTCCGATAAATCATCGTGATAAATAGCGCCGCTGGTTTTTTTGCTAAAACGTGCATTGGCCTCTTGCAGGTACGTGCTATAGGCACTCATGGGGGCATCGGTATCTCCCGGTGTTTGCGCTTGAGCTAACCAATTAACTAATGAGCGGGATTGCCGTGCTTTTTCATTGGCTTCATTAATGCCGCGTGTGTGAAATTGTAAAATGCTGCGTGTAATAGCGCGCAAATGAAACCCTGGATACGCATTATAGGAAATATACGCCACACCCTGTGGCGCCAAACAGAGGCGGCAAATAGCTAAAATATTATCCCGCACGAAATCGGGCACCCAGGAATAAATTCCGTGGCAAATAATAAAATCAAATTGCCCTAACTCTGCGCCTGCAACTGCTAAATCCGCTGTGCGTAATTGAATATTCGTAAGCCCTAACGATTCAATTCGTTGGTTGCCATCGGCAATTAATTGGCTGGCAATATCAACACCTAAACATTCAGATCCCGGCAAACTAAAAGCAATCGGAATTAAATTGCCCCCATCGCCACAGCCTAATTCCAGTACGCGGCACTGGCTGGGCAGTGCAGGTGCAAGGCCTAAAAGCTGCGCCAGCGCTGCCAAACGGCGCGGATGGGTTTGTGGGTAGGTATAATTGGGGTAGATGACTTGATCATAAGCAGTTGCCGGTGTGCTATTCATTAGATACCTGCCGTTTAATGTTGGGCGAGCGCTGAGTGGTTGAGCCGTGCAAGCCTATCCTGGTTGGCTGGTCTCAGCGTTTGCATGATTGTATCCTTTTTTATGTGCCCTTCCTGATTGTACTGCTTAAACATAATCCACATCAGCATAAAAACACACTACCCGATTATTGCTTTTTCGCACAATCATTAAAACACTTCATAGCGTAAAGCTGTGTTTTGACGAGGGAAAACGTTTATTTGGAATGGTAAGAGGCCGTTATTTTATGACGGTAAAAGTCAATGGGCAGATGGTAATAAAATCTATTTGTATGAGTTTTACCAAGGCAGACAATAAAATTTTAGATATACAGCCCCGCCTAGGGTTGAAGCGTCCCAATTATAATAAAATGGCTAAATAGTGCGGAAATAGAGGCAAAACTGCCTGACAAATCAGCGAAAAATACGATGGAAATTCATTTTTTAATCAAAAACCCATCGACCAAAGTGTTTTAGAGTGATAATGTGAAATTTATTGGGTTATGCAGAGGTTTTTGTTATGGCTAAAATAAGTGCCACTCCTGAAATTCAGCCGGATTTATTGGGTTGGCTGCAAGTTCAAATAGGGCTCACGCGCAGCGCATTGTTTGAGATTTTTAAACTCTGTAATCCTTGAAGTGGATTTAAAATCACGTCACAGGAGTTTATTCACGAAACGTGAAAACACCTGCGCAAAGCATTGGATGGTGCCGAAAATATAAAAATATTTTGCAAACTGCCCAGTGGGTTCAAAATCCCGACGCCTGCGGGCAGTTACAATCCAGATTGCGCGGTAATATTAGAGGGCACCTCCGGAAATTCACTTTTCGCGCGCTCGCTGCGTTATTTTCGTGCTCATTCGGTCATTTATACCGCATAAACACCCTCATTCCGCGCGAAAATGCCTTGCGATCATCACGAAAATTGAATTTCCGGCGGCGCCCTAGAGCCAGATAAAAAAGTCTAATTATTTCGAGAAGCTAAACCCGCCCTCGATGGTGATAAACGTAGCCTGGAAGAAAACTTAAAAATTCAAGGCTTGAGGCAGGATTGATTATGCGGTGGCCACATCTCGGTTGCGGAAGTGCTTGCTAAAAGTTAGTACGCTTTTTATACATTTAAATAGGACTATTCCTCCACGTATTTACAAGCACTGGTGAAGCGTTGCGATACTGCCCTGGCAATACACCAAAACGCGCTAAAAAGCACGTGAGCCGCACTGAGCATGGAGTGATGAATTAAAAAAACTGTTCACAATAATCAAAGAGGCGCACCAGTGGATTTCGATCAATTAATTGACCGCAGCCAAACCCATAGCGAAAAATACGCAGGCCGCAAACGGGTATTTGGCCGGGAGGATGTAATGCCGTTATGGGTGGCCGATATGGATTTCGCCTGTCCAGTGCCTATTACGCAAGCACTAGAGGAGCGAATTAAACATCCTATTTATGGCTACACGCGACACCCTAAAGACATGTGCGAAGTATTAATTGCCTGGTTAGAGCGCAGGCACGGGTGTCGGGTAGAGCACGACTGGGTGAGTTTTGCTCCCGGCGTTGTACCTTCTCTTCATGCAGCGGCATTAGGTTTATTAAAAAGCGATGAAGCCTTATTAATTCAGCCGCCGGTATACCCGCCGTTTTTTTACGTCGCCCAAAATACGTCCCGTCCTTTGTTGCAAAACCCGCTTGTCCAGCAACAAGGCCGTTATGTTATTGACTTCAATGATTTTGAAAAAAAAGCGCAGCAGGCGAAATTATTAATTCTTTGCTCCCCGCATAACCCGGTGGGGCGGGTGTGGCAAACAGATGAATTGCGCCAATTAATACGTCTGGCAAAACAGCATAATTTATATC
>JBEGTZ010000300.1:0-4302 GCA_041179125.1 Pseudomonadota bacterium
CACAAAAAAAGCACCCAAGGGTGCTTTTTTTAGTTGCTTTTTATTGGGGTGCTGTTGTTTAGCGGCCAATAGGTTCTGAGGTTTAGAACTCTAAGCCTAAGCGGCGGCCAACCAGTTCGTAGGATTCGATCACATTGCCCAGGTTCTGCCGGAATCGGTCTTTGTCGAGTTTCTCGCGGGTTTCTACGTCCCACAGGCGGCAGCCGTCGGGGGAGAATTCGTCGCCTAAAATAACTTCGCCTTTATAAACGCCAAATTCCAGTTTGTAGTCCACCAGTAACATGCCGCCCTCTAAAAATAGGTCTTTTAATACGCTGTTGACCTTAAATGTTAGGGCTTTCATGGTTTCGACTTGGGCTTCTGTGGCCCAGCCAAAGGAGCGGATGTGGAAGTCGTTGATCATCGGGTCGCCGAGGGCGTCGTTTTTTAAGAAGAATTCAAACGTGGGTGGGTTGAGTTCTAGCCCTTCTTGTACACCTAAGCGGCGGCAGATGGAGCCTGCGGCTATGTTGCGCACCACGCATTCCACCGGAATCATGGTTAGGGCTTTGACGACGGATTCGGTGTCGGATAACAGGCTGTCAAAATGCGTGGGAATGCCCGCCGCTTGTAGCTTTTGCATGATAAACGCGTTGAATTTGTTGTTCACCATGCCTTTGCGGTCGAGCTGTTCGATGCGTTTGCCGTCGAATGCGGAGGTGTCGTTTCTGAACATTAAAATGAGTTTGTCCGGGTCATCGGTGAGGTAAACGGACTTGGCTTTGCCCTTGTATAACTCGTCTTTGCGTTGCATAAAAAAACCTCTATCGGCTGAGATGTACTGTGAGATGTACTGAATGGTTTGATGATATGTCTAGTGAAGTGTCAGCCAGTCAAAGCCCTGGTTTTGACACGCGTACTGTATGGGTAGGTGCGGCAGTATACCTTCCAAAGCGGCGGCTGCACGGCAAATACTGTTGTTGGTTTGGCTGATGTGACCGATGACTAAATGCTGTAACCGGCTGGTGTCCAGCTGTTCCAATAAATTCTGTGTTTGTGCGTTGCTCAAGTGCCCCCACTGGCCCGCTACCCGGCGTTTTAATGAGGCGGGATAGGCGCCGCAGGCGAGCATAATCGGGTCGTGGTTGGCTTCTATGAGCAGCCCATCGCAGCTTTGGTAGGCGTCGATCACGCCTGCGGTAATGCTGCCTAAGTCGGTTAATAAACCCAATTTTTTGCCCTGTCGGTAGAACACAAACTGGCTCGGTTCGGCGGCATCATGGGCCACCGCCACCGGTGCCACGCTAAAACCGCCCAGGCAAAAACGCAGGTTGGGCTGGATAATCTGCACATTGGGCAGCGGCCCTAAGCGCCCGCTGGCGTGTGTGCCCTGGGTTAAATACACCGGCAGGCCGTATTTACGCGCCAGCGGCCCTACGCCTCTTATGTGGTCTGAGTGTTCGTGTGTGACCAATACGGCTAATAAATCACTGGGCGCAACCCCCAAGCGCTGCATTCGCGCGTGTAATTCTCGCAGGCTAAAGCCGCAATCCACCAGGATTAGCTCGCCTTCACAGCTCACTAAGGTGGCATTGCCTTGGCTGCCGCTGCCTAGGGATGCAAAGCGCATGGGCTTTTGGGCTACATCAGGTTGCGGCGCAACACGCTCAAGCGGGCTTTGGCTTCCAGCGGCTCTAAGGGCAGGCCGCGCACAGTGCGTATCAGCACCAGTTGTTCATTGCCTTGGGGCAGGATGCGCACCCAATACCCCTCGGCTTTTTTATGTTCTTCTCCAAAAGCAACCTCGGGAATACCGGCAAAGGCGGCGCTTGCGGCTGGGTCTAGGTGTTTGGCGGCGACATCCCAGGGCAGGTCGGCCTTGGCCGGGGCGTAGGGTTTGCGGCGTAAAAAGGTGCGGGCGAACCAGCCGGGGGGCGATTCTTGGTCGGCATAGCCTTCCAGATACAGCAGCCCACTGTCCGCCTGGCCCCATTTCACAAAACCTTCCGAGCCTAAAGCGCGGCTGAGGCTAGCTTTGGCGCGCTCCAGCGGTAGACGCAGGCGCAGTACGGGTTCACCCTGGTACAGCATTAAGCCGGATTTGATTTCGCCGCCGACGGTTTGCCCTAATAACGAAGCGGCGCGGTTGGCAATGCCTAAGGCTAAGCTGTTGGCTAGGCTGTCCACCAGCCAGGACTCGCGCTGGGCGCTGCTGGATTCAGCGGGCCAGGCTGGGTTGCCGGGGGCGGCGCTTTTGACGGTTTGTTGTTCAAGAATGTGTACTTCGGTGGTGTCCGCATGTACGCCTTGTTCGATGCGAATGCTGAAGCGGTGCAATTGGCCCACTTCGTCTTTAAATTCCAACCAGTTGGTTTCGATCAGGCCCGCTGCGGGCTGGGTTTTGGCGAGGCTAAAGCCGAATTCTGCCAAAAAACTTTGTGTTAAGGGCCAGATTTGCCCGCTGGGGGCTTCGGCTAGGATCCAGCGCTCGGCGCCGACTTTTTGAATTTTTACCTTGGCTTCTTCAAGGTTTTTGCTTAATGGATCGGGCCTTGGGGCTGCGCCATCGCCTAGGTCGGCGAGGTTAACTTCCTGCTCGGCAATTTTAGGGATAGGGTACAAAGGCTCCAGTGTTTGGGCTTGTACGCCTTCGGGCAGGGTGATGGGTTTGATGGAGGCGGCGCGTTGGTAGTCGCGGCTGTGGTCGCTAAAAATACCGCAGCCGGTAACAAGCACAGCGGTGAGGAGGCTAACGATAAAATGGTTGGGCACAAACGTCATGGAGGGGGTATCGCCGGTTAATTTATAAGATGCCCGCAGCCCGTAAGGCCTCGTGCAAGGTGCTGTGGTGCTGGGCTGAAAGACGCGTGAGCGGCAGCCGAATGCCATCATCTATACGCCCCATTTGGTTGAGCGCCCATTTAACGGGTATGGGGTTGGCCTCTACAAATAACAATTGATGCAAGGAGGCAAGGCTTTGGTTAATGGCATAGGCGCGCGGGAAATCGCCGTCTAAGGCCGCCTGGCACATCTGCGCCACCGCTTTAGGGGCGATGTTCGCGGTGACAGAGATTTCACCTTGGGCGCCAAGTTCCATTGCCGCAATGGCGCTGGCGTCATCGCCGGAGAGCAGGATAAATTCCTCCGGGCAGAGGGTTTTCATGGTGCTGATGCGGTTTAACTCACCGGTGGCGTCTTTAATAGCCACGATATGCGGCACACGGGCCAGGCGCGCTACGGTTTCGCAGCTCATATCTACACCGGTGCGGCCCGGTACGTTATACAGGATTTGCGGGATCGCCACGGCTTCGGCTATGGCTTTATGGTGCAAGAACAGGCCTTCTTGGGTGGGGCGGTTGTAATAGGGGGTGATGAGCAGGCAGCCGTCGGCTTTTAAATCTTTTGCCGCTTGGGTGAGTTCAATGGCTTCGCTGGTGGAGTTGGAGCCGGTGCCTGCAATTACAGGAATGCGGCCATTCACCTGGTCCACCACGGCGGCCACCACGGCCATGTGCTCGGTGTAATCCAGCGTGGGGGATTCCCCGGTGGTACCCATAGGTACTAAAGCCCGTGTGCCCTCTTGGATGTGCCAGTCCACCAACTTATGCAGGGCATCCCAATCCAGCGAGTTGTCCGCTTTCATCGGGGTGACAAGCGCCACCATGCTGCCTTGGAACATAAGTTTCTCCACAGGAGTTTATTAAAGGGGCGCCATGTTACTGAGGGGCGGTAGCAGACACAAGGGCCACTTGGATCCGGCGGATGTATCTGTGGCCTGTATCCGAAGGATGGGGCACTGGGCGCGATGAATCCGGTGTTTATCCTAGAAACCTCAGTTGTGCGCCCAAAAGGCTCGACACATCCGGGCACAATGAATCCGAACACAGAAAAGTGATGCACTCTAGCTTTTAGATTCATGCCTGCAACCTTTTCCCCGCGCATCCAGTATACCTAGGGTCAACTCAACCACCTCAGGACGATTCCATGAAACCCTTGTTACCTTTTTTACTCCTCGCAAGCTGGCTTGCCAGCCCTGCCTGGGCCGAGAGCAGCCGACCCGATTACGATACAGACAACGATGGTCTGATTGAAATTAACGACCTGGCGGATTTATCCGCTATACGCCAGGGCTTGGATGGCAAAACCTTACCTGATTAGTGGCATTCCTCAGAAGGCCTTGCAAATAGTACTGCTCATGCATACAGTGATGCAAACAAGGTGTCTTCTGAGGCTTTAACATCATGGCAATCAACAAAATTCAATTCCAAAAAGGCTTATCCCTGAGTGGTTTTCTAAAAGACTACGGCACCGAAAAACAATGTG
>JBEGTZ010000301.1:0-2775 GCA_041179125.1 Pseudomonadota bacterium
TGATGTGAATAGTGAAAGTTAAAAATGAAGGGCAACCTTATTGGTTGTTCGAATTTTTTAACTTTTGCTAGGCGCGTCAAGGGGTTGTGCAGACTTGGGTGATCCAACTGAGGTTTTTAGGGTTAAGGCACGGCTTCTTGCGGTCTATCACGCAAACCAGTGGCGCGCCTCAGTTTTTGCTCGACCAGCACCTCAATAAGTCGCCTACAAAAATTCTCCCGCAAGGGTAAGACACAAAAACCAATCACCCCCTCCATTTTTTAAAGATTATTTTTTATCGGGGTACAAAATCCCTAACCATGCGCTTAGGGTTAACCTTTAGCCAGGGGACCCGTGAAGATTTGGATGATCCAACAGAGGCTTCCAGCTTGATAAACCAGGATCTCCGTCCTCGTTGTGGTTCGTGGCTGTCCTCGTTGCGGTTCCATGCGGTAGGCACAAAAACCAACTGCGTAAATGCCAAGGGTGGGGCGTAGAAAATCGCCCCGAATAGCCGGGGGATGACAGAATGTTGGGCTTGGATTTGAGCCTGAGGGAGATACTAAACCCTCAGTTGCTTCATCCAAGCCTGCTCAGACTTGGGTGATTCAACTGAGGTTTTTAGATTTAACCTTGCACCCACCTTCACGCAGGCTAGAAAAGTCTGCTCTAGGTTTATTTTGCACACGCCAACCGCAACGCCTTGGCCGCCGCCACCATAGTACTCAATGCCGCAAGGGTTTCCGGCCAGGCGCGGGTTTTTAGGCCGCAGTCTGGGTTTACCCATAAACGTTCGGCAGGAATAGTCTCTAACGCTTTGTGCAGCAATGTTTCAATTTGAATTTGTGTGGGTAAATTCGGGCTGTGAATATCATAAACACCTGGCCCAATGGCATTGGGGTATACAAATTCCCCCAACCCACCGGATCGGCCAAACGCATTTAATAATTCCATATCCGAACGCGACGTTTCGATGGTAATTACATCCGCATCCAGCGCGGCAATTGCCGGTAAAATATCGTTAAATTCGGCATAACACATGTGGGTGTGAATTTGTGTATCACTCGCCACCTCACTCACACAGGCTTTAAATGCCCGCACCGCCCAATTTAAATATTCATCCCAATGTGCTTTTCTTAAGGGTAATCCTTCGCGCAGGGCCGGTTCGTCCACTTGAATAATACTAATCCCTGCCCGCTCTAAATCGTTTATTTCAGCGCGTAATGCCAGCGCTAATTGCAGTGCTGTTTGTGCGCGGGGCTGATCATTACGCACGAACGACCACTGCAATAAGGTAATGGGGCCAGTTAACATACCTTTAACCGGTTTTTTGGTTTGGCTGGCGGCAAATTCACTCCAACGCAGTGTCATGGGGGATATGCGTTCTATATCGCCATAAATAATCGGCGGTTTTACACAGCGGCTGCCATAACTTTGCACCCAGCCAAATTCACTAAAACAAAATCCGTCTAAAAATTCGGCAAAATATTCCACCATGTCATTGCGTTCAGCTTCGCCGTGTACCAAAACGTCTATATCTAAGTCTTCTTGAATTTTTATCGCTTGGGAAATTTGCTCACTAATAACTGCATCGTATTGATTTTGAGTGATCTGCCCGCTTTTAAACGCTTTGCGTGCCGCACGAATTTCTGCCGTTTGTGGGAAGGAGCCGATGCTGGTGGTTGGAAATAAAGGCAATTGATATTTTTGTTTTTGCAGTTGTTCCCGTTCATTAAAAGCCACAGGCCGATCCAAAGCGCTGCCTGCTAATTTGCTCAGCGCTGCATGAACCTGCGGTTTGTGTACGCGGCTGGAGTTTTTGCGCGCATCAAGTGCTTGGCGGCATTCATCCAATGCGGCGGCGGCTGCACTGCGGCCTTGTGTCAGGGCTATTTTAAGTGTGTTTAATTCTTCTAATTTTTGTTTGGCAAAACTCAGCCAGTTTTTTATATCCGCAGGCAAACGCTGCTCCAGCGCTAAATCAACCGGAACATGCAATAACGAACAGGAAGGCGCTAACCATAAACGCTCTTTTAACCGCGCCGCCACTGGCTCAAGCCAGTCTAATAATTCATTTAAATCGCTGCGCCAAATACTGCGCCCGTCAATTACACCTAACGATAATATTTTATGCGCGGGTAATAAATCTAATGCGGCGGTTAATTCCTGTTTGCCGCGCACCATATCCAAATGCACGCCCGCCACCGGCAGCGCCAAGGCCGTGCGTAAGTTAGCGTGCAGCGGGCCAAAATAAACGGTTAATAAACTTTTAATGCCCGGTGTTTGCAAGCGGTGGTAGGCTTGTTCAAAGGCGTTTTGCCAGTCTTCGGGTAAATCTAAAGCCAAAATAGGCTCATCAATTTGCACCCACTCAATACCGCTGGCGGCAAATTCGCCGAGCAAATCCCGGTACACAGGGATTATTTTTTCCAACAAATCCAGCCTGTTGCTGCCGTCTTTACTTTTGCCCAACCATAAATAAGTCAGCGGCCCTAAAATGACTGGTTTTAATGGTGTTGCTATTTTTTTGGCGGTTTCAAGCTGTAAACGCCAAAATTCATCACACAGGTTAAAAGTGGATTGCGCAGAAAACTCCGGCACAATGTAGTGGTAATTGGTATCAAACCATTTAGTCATTTCCCCAGCAAAACAGCTGTGCCCGCAGGCCGAACGGCCCCGTGCTGCGCGGAAATAATTATCTAAAATAGCGCCTTGAGAATCACTCTGGCCGCTGCGTGACGGCAAATGGCCCAGCCATAAACTGGTGTCTAATACATGGTCATAAAACGAAAAATC
>JBEGTZ010000302.1:0-6077 GCA_041179125.1 Pseudomonadota bacterium
ACCCGGGCGGGAGGATCGAGCTGTGCTCGTCGGTACTGCGTGGCGCGTTGTGTTAACGGCGCTGTTTCATAAGCCGCTCAAGCTGCGAGCGTTTATTTGGAGGCGCGACCCGGAGTCGAACCGGGCTAAACGGAGTTGCAATCCGGAGCATAACCGCTTTGCTATCGCGCCTTTTGAGGGGGCGCATTCTACTCAATTCGTGCGCAAAAAACAGCCCTCAGGGAAAATTTGTTACATGCCCGTGCGCTTGTTCAACCTAGAAGCCTCAAGCGGCACCTAACTCTGCTCAAACTTATTGGCGAAAGCTCGGCCAGGCGGCGCGTAGGTAGCCTGCCATAGACCAGAGCGTGAGGATGGCGGCGCCGTATAGGGTGGCGTAGCCGGTGTAGAGCATGGGCAGGTTGGTGTTGGGGTCGAAGGCGAGGAGGATGGCGATGGCGAGCATTTGGAAGCTGGTTTTGACTTTGCCTAGCATGGATACGGCTACGTCTGCGCGGTTGCCCGCTTCGGCCATCCATTCACGCAGGGCGGAGACGCCGATTTCGCGGCAGATAATGACGGCGGCGGGCAGGGTGAAGGCGGCGCTGTTGTGGGTTTGAATGAGCAGGGCGAGGGCGACGGCGACCATGAGTTTGTCGGCTACTGGGTCCAAGAAGGCGCCAAACGGGGTGGTGAGTTCGTAGCGGCGGGCGATAAAGCCGTCGGCCCAGTCGGTGATGGCGGCGAGGACGAATAGGCCGCAGCAGAGTGGGTATTTCCAGCTAAAAGGTAAATAAAACGCAACCACCAGCAGGGGAATCAATGCGATGCGCATTAGGGTGAGCTGGTTGGCGAAGTTGTACATGGGCGTCTCGGAGGGAGGTTAGGTGCTGCGGTTAGCAGCTTTGGAAGGTTACTCACAGTGCAATGCAGTGTAAACCTCTTGGGCTAATTTTTTGCTGAAGCCGGGCACGCGGGCTAAGTCTTCTGGGTTGGCGCCGAGGACTTCTTGTAGGCCGCCGAAGTGGGCGAGCAGTTGGCGCCGCCGTTTGGGGCCGATGCCGGGGATGTCTTCTAAGCGGGATTGGCGGCGGGTTTTGTCGCGTGCGTTTTTGTGGCCGGTGATGGCGAAGCGGTGGGCTTCGTCGCGGATTTGTTGCAGTAGGTGTAGGGCGGGGTGGTCGTCTTTGAGGGTTTGTTCGCGCCCGTCGGGGAAGATGAGAGTTTCAAAACCGGCTTTGCGGGTGGTGCCTTTGGCGATGCCGAGCATGGGCACGTCACTTAGGCCAAGTTCCGCCAACACGCTGATGGCTTGGGTGAGCTGGCCTTTGCCGCCGTCTACGATGAGTAAGTCCGGCAGGGGTTTGCCTTCGGTTTGTTGGCGGCTGTAGCGGCGCTGTAGGGCTTGGGTCATGGCGGCGTAGTCGTCGCCGGGGGTGATGCCTTCAATGCTGAAACGGCGGTAGTCACTTTTATGGGCGCGGCCTTCAAGGAAAACGACGCAGGAGGCGCGGGTGGCCTCGCCTGAGCTGTGGCTGATGTCGAAGCATTCCATGCGGGTGGGCAGTTCCGGCAGGTTTAGGGCGTCCTGTAATGCGCTGAGTTTGCGCAGGGCGGAGGCGGAGCTTGCGGTACGCATTTTGAGGTTTTGCAGGGCGGCTTCCTGGGCTAAGGCTTGCCATTTGGCGCGCATACCGCGCACGTTTGCCTGAATGCTGAGGGTTTTGCCGCGCAGGCTGCGCACCGCTTCAATGAGGCTCGCGGGGTCTTCAATGGCGAGGCTTAATACCACGCTATCGGGCAGGTCCATGCCGCGCTGGGCGAGGTATTGCTGGGCGAGAAACTGCTCTAATAAATAGCCATCGCCTTCGTTGAGTTGGTCTTTGGGGTAATAACTTTTGCTGCCCAGAATTCGCCCCTGGCGCACGTAAAGGGCGTGGATACAACACTCTCCGGCCTGGCTTGCGATGGCGATGATATCGACATTACCCAGCCCACCCTCTACGGAACTGGTGGATTGAACTTGCCGCAAGGCGGTGATTTGGTCGCGGGTTTTAGCTGCCGCTTCAAAGGCTAAACGCTCGGCGGCAGCTTCCATACTGGCCACCAGTTCGGTGTGTAAAGAGGTATCTTCGCCGCGCAAAAATTGTTGTGTGTGGTGGATGTCTTGGGCGTAGGCATCGGGGCTGATTAAGCCTACGCAGGGGCCGCTACAGCGGCCAATTTGGTATTGCAAGCAAGGGCGGCTGCGGTTTTTGAAGACGGAATCGTCACACTGACGCACGCCAAAGGTGCGGGCGATAAATAAGAGGCTGTCGCGCACGGCGGTGCTGCTGGGGAAGGGGCCGAAGTACTCGCCAGTGTGTTTTTTGGCGCCGCGATGAAAGCTCAAACGTGGGAACGCTTCGCCGGAGGTGAGGAGGATGTAGGGGTAAGATTTGTCGTCGCGCAGGCTCACATTAAACGGTGGCCGCTGGGCTTTGATGAGGTTTTGCTCCAGCACCAAAGCTTCGGTTTCGCTGGGAGTTACGGTGATGGTGATGTTGGCGATGCGCTTGACCAGCACTTGGGTTTTAACGGTTTGGCTGGTTTTTTGTAAAAAATAGCTGCCGAGGCGGTTTTTAAGGTTTTTGGCTTTGCCGACATAGAGAATAAGCCCTGCGGCATCGTACATCTGATAAACCCCCGCCTGGGTGGTCAGATGCTTTAAAAATGTTTCAGAATCAAAGGCTTGAGACACAATGGTCGCCTGTTTAGTCAGTGGTCTAGCGGTTTAGGGGACGGGGTTTTGGCGCCATTTTGGGTGATGTGTAGCTTGGGATTCAACCGCTTCGGTTTGAACTAAAAACTTCCGTTGGGCGGGCGCAATTCATGGCGCTCAATTAAAAATTAACCCAGGCGCGATGAATCGCGCCCCTACGCAGTGAAAGGGTAATCACGCTGACATATTGGATGGCCTAATGGCGGGGGCCAAAAATGGCCGTGCCTACGCGCACCAGCGTAGCGCCTGCCTCAATGGCGGCTTCAAGGTCATCGCTCATGCCCATGCTCAAGGTATCCAGTTCAAGCCCTAGGGTTTGGTTCAACTGGTGTTGCAACGCCGCCACCGCCGCAAAGGCAGGGGCCGGGTTCTCAGGGTTTGGAATCGTCATCAGCCCGCGCAGTTTTAAGCGCGGCAGTTGCAAAATCGCCGTGGACAGGGCGGCCACTTCACTTAACGCCACGCCAGATTTACTCAGCTCACCATCAACATTTACCTGGATACACACATTTAACGGCGGAAGAGTTTCCGGGCGGGCGGCGTTGAGGCGCTGGGCAATATTCAGGCGGCTCACCGTGTGTACCCAGCTGAAATGCTGAGCAATGGACTGGGTTTTATTACTTTGAATCGGCCCTAAAAAATGCCATTCAAGCGCGGGTGCGATGGCGAAGGCGTTAAGTTCAGCTATTTTATCTAAGGCTTCTTGCACGTAGTTTTCACCAAAAGCGCGCTGCCCAGCGGCGTGCGCTTCAGTAATACTTGACGTGTTTTGCGTTTTACTCACCGCTAAAAGTGTGATGTCCTGCGCCTTTCGCCCGCAGCTAACGGCAGCAACTTGTATGCGGTTTAATACTTGGGTTAGGTTGTGCGCGATCTTGTGCATATACTTATCGAATTCATGCAAGTTTTTGAATGACTTGCCGTTATTATTGACGCAAACAGTCTGCTCAAACAGTTTACTTCACCAGCCGCCAGCAGCCCCACCGGCCATGCTTGCCCAGTTAAGGTTTCACTATGGATATTACCGAGTTACTCGCTTTTTCTGCCAAACAACGCGCCTCCGACTTACACCTTTCGGCGGGCCTGCCGCCGATGATCCGGGTGGATGGTGACGTGCGGCGCATCAACCTGCCGCCTATGGACCACAAACAGGTTCACAGTCTGATCTACGAGATCATGAATGACAAGCAACGCAAGGACTACGAAGAATACCTAGAAACCGACTTCTCCTTTGAAGTGCCGGGCGTGGCGCGCTTCCGGGTTAACGCCTTCAACCAAAATCGCGGTGCCGGTGCGGTGTTCCGTACCATCCCCTCCAAAGTGCTCTCCATGGAAGAGCTGGGCATGGGCCAGGTGTTCCGCGATATTTGTGCCGTTCCACGCGGGTTAGTGCTGGTCACGGGGCCAACCGGCTCGGGCAAATCCACCACACTTGCCGCCATGATCGACTACATCAACGAAAACAAATACCACCACATTCTCACCATCGAAGACCCCATCGAATTCGTACACGAAAGCAAAAAATGCCTCATCAACCAGCGTGAAGTCCACCGCGACACCCACGGCTTTGCCGAAGCCCTGCGCTCGGCCCTGCGGGAAGACCCGGACATCATCCTGGTGGGCGAGATGCGCGACCTTGAAACCATCCGCCTAGCCCTCACCGCCGCCGAAACCGGCCACTTGGTGTTCGGCACCCTGCACACCACCTCCGCCGCCAAAACCATCGACCGGGTAGTGGACGTATTCCCCGCCCAGGAAAAATCCATGGTGCGCTCCATGCTGTCGGAATCCTTAGAAGCGGTGGTCTCGCAAACCCTACTCAAACGTGTGGGCGGCGGGCGCTGTGCGGCCCATGAAATCATGCGCGGCACCCCGGCCATTCGTAATTTAATTCGTGAAGACAAAGTGGCGCAGATGTACTCCGCCATCCAAACCGGCGCCAACGTCGGTATGCAAACGATGGATCAGTGTTTGGCGGATCTCGTCGAACGGCGCATCGTCTCCCGCGACAACGCCCGCGAAAAAGCCAAAATGCCCGACAAATTTTAATTGGAGTAGCCCGTGGATATTGATCGTTTATTACAGCTGATGGTAGAAAAAGGCGCCTCCGACTTATTTATTACCGCCGGTGTGCCGCCCTCCATGAAATTACACGGCAAAATTGTGCCGGTTACTACCACACCACTCTCGCCTGAAAAATCCCGCGAAACCGTGCTGTCCACCATGAACGAAAAACAGCGCGCGGAATTTGTTGAACGCAAAGAATTAAACTTTGCCATCAGCGTGCGCGGCGTGGGCCGCTTCCGCGCCAGTGCGTTTTACCAGCGCAATTTAGCCGGTATGGTGTTGCGCCGCATTGAAACCAACATTCCCAAAATTGACGATTTAGGCCTGCCGGAAATAGTAAAAGAATTGGCCATGACCAAGCGCGGGTTAATTATCTTCGTCGGCGCCACTGGCACCGGTAAATCCACCTCGCTCGCCTCCATGATCGGCCACCGCAACCGCAATTCCAAAGGCCACATTATTTCCATCGAAGACCCCATCGAATTTATTCACCAGCACCAAGGCTGCGTGATTACCCAACGCGAAGTGGGCATCGACACCGAAAGCTTTGAAGTAGCCCTAAAAAACACCCTGCGCCAAGCACCGGATGTGATTTTAATTGGTGAAGTACGCTCGCGAGAAACCATGGACCACGCCATCGCCTTCGCCGAAACCGGCCATTTATGCCTGTGTACCCTGCACGCCAACAACGCCAACCAAGCGTTGGACCGCATCATTCACTTCTTCCCAGCGGACCGCCACTCACAATTGTGGATGGATTTATCCTTAAATTTGCGCGCTATTATCGCCCAACAATTAATCCCCACCCCCGACGGCAATGGCCGCCGCGCCTGTTTAGAAGTGTTATTAAATACGCCCTTAGCTTCGGATTTAATCCGCAAAGGCCATGTACACGAATTAAAAGAATTAATGAAAAAATCCACCGAGCTGGGAATGCAAACATTCGACCAAGCCCTGTTTGATTTATACGAAAGCGGCGGCATCACCTACGAAGACGCCCTCGCCCACGCCGACTCCCCCAACGACTTGCGTTTGATGATTAAACTGCGCTCAGAAACCGACGCCGATTATTTGAAAAATGCGGCGGATGAATTGTCGATACAAGAAGACGAAAGCCATCGGGTGCGTAAGTTTTAATTGTTTGGTAGTGTGGGCAGGCGTATTTGCCCACTAAAGTGGACCCACGAATCCAGACACTAAATTAAGATAAGCTCTGCCCAAAAAGAGAGGCATACAATGAGCAACATCGAGCGTAAAACGTTCAGCAGCG
>JBEGTZ010000303.1:0-19331 GCA_041179125.1 Pseudomonadota bacterium
TGGCCAAAGGGATCAGACTGTAAATCTGACACGCAAGTTTCGGTGGTTCGAATCCACCCCCCTGCACCATATTCATGTCGAGATGCTCGGCATAACCCGTTAATTTGAAGTTTGGGCCTGGCCCGTGCTTGAGTTGGCGGTCACTCGGTTAAGCGAGTGAGCTAATAAAAGCGGGCATAGTTTAGTGGTAAAACTTTAGCCTTCCAAGCTAACTATGCGGGTTCGATTCCCGCTGCCCGCTCCAAATGTGTATTGAATTAAGCTCATGTAGCTCAGTTGGTAGAGCACACCCTTGGTAAGGGTGAGGTCACCGGTTCAATTCCGGTCATGAGCTCCATTATTATTGTTACCAGTACAGAACACCCTTAAAAAGATCTAAAACTCACATTGAGGAGCGCAGGCGATGGCAAAGGCTAAATTTGAACGCAACAAACCCCACGTAAACGTAGGCACAATCGGCCACGTAGACCACGGCAAAACGACCTTGACAGCGGCCTTGACGCGCGTATGTTCTGAAACCTGGGGCGGCCAAGCCGTAGCCTTCGACGGCATCGACAAAGCCCCTGAAGAAAAAGCACGCGGCATCACCATCTCTACCTCGCACGTAGAATACGACTCAGCCGAGCGTCACTACGCCCACGTAGACTGCCCAGGCCACGCCGACTACGTGAAAAACATGATCACCGGAGCCGCCCAAATGGACGGCGCCATCCTCGTGTGCGGCACCACCGACGGCCCTATGCCACAAACCCGCGAGCACATCTTATTGTCTCGCCAGGTAGGTGTACCCTACGTTGTTGTGTTCCTAAACAAAGCCGACCTGCTGGCTGACGACTGCGGCGGTGTAGGCTCCGACGAATACAACGAAATGCTTGAACTGGTAGAAATGGAAATCCGCGACCTGCTCAACACCTACGAATTCCCCGGCGACGACACCCCGATTATCGCAGGCTCAGCCCTGATGGCCCTCGAAGGCAAAGACGACCACGAGCTGGGCGTAACCGCCGTGCGCAAACTGGTAGAAGCGCTGGACTCTTTCATCCCGCAGCCTGAGCGCGCCATTGATCGTCCGTTCCTAATGCCCATCGAAGACGTATTCTCCATCTCCGGTCGCGGTACTGTAGTAACAGGCCGTGTAGAGCGTGGCATCGTTAAAGTCGGCGAAGAATGTGAAATCGTCGGCATCCGTGACACCACCAAAACCGTATGTACCGGTGTGGAAATGTTCCGCAAGCTGCTCGATGAAGGCCGTGCCGGTGAAAACGTCGGTGTATTACTGCGCGGCACCAAGCGTGATGACGTAGAGCGTGGCCAAGTATTGGCTAAGCCCGGCAGCATCAAACCGCACACCACCTTTGACGCAGAAGTATACGTACTGTCCAAAGACGAAGGCGGCCGCCACACCCCATTCTTCAAAGGCTACCGTCCACAGTTCTACTTCCGCACCACCGACGTAACCGGTGCCTGCGAACTGCCAGAAGGCGTAGAAATGGTAATGCCTGGTGACAACATTCAAATGAAAGTCACCCTGATCGCCCCTATCGCGATGGAAGACGGTCTGCGTTTCGCCATCCGTGAAGGTGGCCGTACTGTAGGTGCGGGCGTTGTAGCGAAAATTATCGCGTAGTAAAAATAGCGAAGGTTGTTGCAGCGAGGTTGCGAAAAGTATCGCTACTAAAATCGCTGCCAAATAAGAAGTGACAACCTAAGCACCCTTGCCATCACTCGCTGAGCAAGGGTTCTACGGGGCCTGATGGCCCCTTTATTATCCAGCACCGCCAATCCTCATCTATGTCGCACCCATCTCCTTAGCGAGCTTGGTAGGCTTATTTGTGGCGTTATTCCCTTTTATTATGTGCGCCGAGTTTGATATGGCGATTTCAGCAAAATAAATGTAAATAACACTTGACGGGGTAGGGCGCCATACATAGAATTGCGCCTCCATTTTACGGGTGCCTAGCACAGCGTAAAAGTTCTTTAAAAATTCTGGAGTTTTGGTTCACATGACGAATCAACGTATTCGAATTCGCTTGAAGGCGTTTGATCACAAATTGATCGACGCTTCTACACAAGAAATTGTGGAGACTGCAAAGCGTACCGGTGCTCAGGTGCGCGGTCCAATACCGCTGCCTACGCGCAAAGAACGTTTTACCATTCTGATCTCGCCTCACGTTAATAAAGATGCGCGCGACCAGTATGAAATCCGCACTCATAAACGTCTGTTAGACATTGTTGAGCCAACCGAAAAGACTGTTGACGCACTGATGAAGCTGGATCTTGCAGCGGGTGTGGAAGTTCAAATTAGTCTGGGTTAAAACTCCAAGCCAGCCCTGCTTGCAGGGTGTGTAACGCTCTGAAATGGGCGGCCATAGCGGGTAACAGCCCCGTACACCAAGAGGTAATAAAAATGAATATCGGTATTGTCGGCCGCAAAAGCGGTATGACACGTTTGTTTACAGCGGATGGTGCATCCATTCCTGTAACGGTGATTGAGGCTCAGCCCAATCGCATCACTCAGCTCAAAAACCTGGAGTCCGACGGCTACACTGCCGTGCAAGTGACAATAGGCTCTCGCAAAGCTTCTCGCGTAGTAAAACCCGCCAAAGGCCACTTCGAAAAAGCTCAAGTCGAAGCGGGCGCTAGCAGCTGGGAATTGCGTGCAGACTCCCTAGAAAATTTCTCCGTTGGCGGGCAGATTACCGTTGAGGCCTTTGTTGAAGGTCAAATGGTGGATGTTACCGGTCAATCGAAAGGTAAAGGCTTTCAGGGTGTGATCAAGCGTTGGAACTTTTCCATGCAAGACGCAACCCACGGTAACTCTCGTTCTCACCGGTCGGCAGGTTCTATTGGGCAAAACCAAACCCCAGGTCGTGTTTACAAAGGCAAAAAAATGGCGGGTCACATGGGCGCTGAGCGCGTGACTACCCAAAGCCTAGAGATTGTAAAAGTCGACGTCGAGCGCAACCTTCTTTTAATAAAAGGTGCGGTTCCAGGTGCTCCCGGTGGTGACGTGATTGTACGTCCTGCGGTTAAAGCGCGTAAAAACGGTTAATTTCCGAGGGGGTCGTCCGTGGAAATCAATATAGCAACAGCTAGCGGTGCAGCTGCTGGGACCCTAAGTGTTTCAGATGTGGCATTTGGTAGAGAGTTTAATCAAGACTTAGTGCATCAAGCCGTCGTAGCCTATATGGCTGGTGGTCGTCAGGGCAGTAAGGCACAAAAAAATCGCTCGGATGTATCCGGTGGCGGCAGAAAGCCTTGGAAACAAAAAGGTTCTGGCCGTGCCCGTGCTGGTAGTATCCGCAGTCCAATTTGGCGCGGAGGCGGTGTTACATTTGCTGCTCGCCCACGCAACTTTGATCAAAAGCTCAATAAGAAAATGTACCGTGCTGCTGTGCAGTGCATTCTGTCTGAGCTGGTTCGCCAAGATCGCTTGGTTCTGGTTGAAGAATTTGATGTTGAATCTCCAAAAACTAAAGCGCTGCTCGTTAAATTGAACGCAATGAATTTGACTAACGCATTAATCGTCGGCGATGCAGTGAGTGAAAACTTGTATTTGGCTGCTCGTAACCTTCACAACATTGACGTGCGAGATGCTCAGGCTGTTGATCCTGTTAGCTTGATTCGTTTCGACAAAGTAGTTGTTACCGTTGCGGCCCTCAAAAAACTTGAGGAGTCTCTGGTATGAATCAAGAGCGAATCTATAAGATTTTGTTAGCTCCGGTCGTGTCCGAGAAAACCTCGTCACTGGCTGAGCGTTCAAATCAAATCGTATTCAAAGTTTTGAACACCGCCACCAAGCCCGAAATTAAAACTGCCATTGAAAAACTCTTCAACGTGAAGGTTCAAGCTGTGCAGGTATTAAACGTCAAGGGTAAAACCAAGCGTACGCGTCATGGTTTGGGTGTGAAAAGCGATTGGAAAAAAGCCTACATCCGCCTCGAAGCTGGTCAAGAATTTGACCTCGCTGTAGCTGAATAAGGAGTGCGCAGAAATGACTATCGTTAAACGTAAACCTACATCGCCTGGTCGCCGCTTTGTTGTCAGTGTTATTAATCATGACCTGCACAAAGGTGCTCCCCATGCGCCCTTGCTTGAGAAAAAAAGCAAAACCGGCGGCCGCAACAATGCGGGCCGAATCACCACGCGCCACGTTGGCGGTGGGCATAAACAACATTATCGTCTAATCGACTTTAAGCGTAATAAAGACGGTATCCCGGCTGTTGTGGAGCGCTTGGAGTATGACCCCAATCGAACCGCACATATCGCGCTGGTCTGTTATGCCGATGGTGAGCGCCGCTATATCATTGCCCCTAAAGGCTTGAGTGCGGGCGACAAAATTGAGTCTGGTAATGCAGCAGCAATCAAAGTGGGTAACACCCTACCTCTGCGCAATATCCCACTGGGTAGCAGTATCCACTGTGTGGAATTAAAGCCGGGTAAAGGTGCCCAGTTGGCCCGTTCAGCGGGTGCCAGTATTCAGCTTGTAGCCAAAGACGGCGCCTATGTCACCGTGCGTCTTCGCAGTGGTGAAATGCGTAAAGTCTTGTCTGACTGCCGAGCCACTTTAGGTGAAGTGTCAAATAGTGAGCACAACCTGCGTTCATTGGGTAAGGCGGGAGCAACACGTTGGAAGGGTGTACGCCCAACCGTTCGTGGTGTGGCTATGAACCCGGTAGATCACCCGCACGGTGGTGGTGAAGGCCGTACTTCGGGTGGTCGCCACCCAGTATCTCCATGGGGCGTTCCTACGAAGGGTTATAAAACTCGTAAGAACAAGCGTACCACTAACATGATTGTGCGTCGTCGCACCAAATAATTAGCGACGATTAACTAGCTAGCGAGGAATTTGCAGTGCCACGTTCACTGAAGAAAGGCCCTTTCATCGACCATCACTTGTTGAAAAAAGTGGAAGTTGCCGTAGAAAAAAATGACCGTCGCCCAATCAAAACTTGGTCGCGCCGCTCCATGATCCTGCCAGAAATGGTGGGGCTAACTATAGCCGTGCATAACGGCAAGCAGCATGTGCCTGTTTCGATCAACGAAGAAATGGTAGGTCACAAGCTGGGTGAATTCGCAGCTACACGTACTTATCGTGGCCACGCTGCTGATAAAAAAGCTAAGCGTTAATTCGACTGGCATACGAGGGTAATCATGATGGAAGTAGCAGCAGTATTACGCGGTGCTCGTCTCTCAGCGCAAAAGGCGCGTTTGGTTGCGGATCAAGTCCGTGGCAAAGGTGTTGAAGAAGCTCTGAATGTATTGACGTTTAGTACCAAAAAAGGCGCTTTGCTGGTTAAGAAAGTGCTTGAATCCGCCATCGCCAACGCCGAGCACAATGAAGGCGCTGATGTGGACGAATTAAAAGTATCCACAATTTTTGTGGATGAAGGTATCACCATGAAGCGGATTAAGCCGCGCGCTAAGGGTCGAGCTGACCGTATATCCAAGCGCACGTGCCATATCACCGTCAAAGTAGCGAACAAATAAGAGAGCGGACGTTATGGGTCAGAAAGTACATCCGACGGGTATTCGTCTCGGAATTGTAAAGAAGCACACTTCGACGTGGTATGCCGGCAACGGCCAATACGCTGACAAATTATTCATCGACCTGAAGGTGCGTGAGTATCTTCAAAAGTCTTTAGCGCATGCTTCTGTAAGCCGTATCGATATTGAGCGGCCTGCAAACACCGCACGGGTAACAATCCACACGGCTCGTCCTGGTATTGTTATCGGTAAAAAAGGTGAAGATGTTGAGAAGTTACGCGCTGAATTAACCAAGCGTATGGGTGTGCCTGTTCACATCAATATCGAGGAAATTCGCAAGCCTGATTTAGATGCTGCGTTAACCGCTCAAGGTATCGCTCAGCAGCTTGAGCGACGCGTTATGTTTCGTCGTGCCATGAAGCGTGCAATTCAAAACGCAATGCGTCAGGGTGCTGAAGGCGTAAAAATTCAAGTGAGCGGACGTTTGGGCGGGGCTGAAATTGCCCGTACTGAATGGGCTCGAGAAGGTCGTGTGCCGTTACACACGCTGCGTGCGGATATTGACTATTCCACCGCTGAAGCACTAACCACGTTCGGTATCCTTGGTGTAAAAGTTTGGATCTTTAAAGGCGAGATCATAGGCGGCATCGAAGAAGTCGAAGCTAATCAAAAGAAAAAAGGTTCTAAGTAGGGGTACGCCATATGATGCAACCTAAGCGTACGAAGTTTCGTAAGCAACAGAAGGGCCGCAACCGTGGCCTGGCTCAACGCGGCTCGAAAGTTAGCTTCGGCGAATTTGGATTAAAAGCGCTCGGTCGCGGTCGATTGACAGCTCGTCAAATCGAAGCTGCGCGTCGTGCAATGACTCGTCACGTAAAGCGTGGCGGAAAAATCTGGATCCGAGTGTTTCCAGATAAACCCATTACTCAAAAGCCATTGGAAGTTCGTCAAGGTAAGGGTAAGGGTAACGTTGAATATTGGGTTTGCCAAATTCGACCCGGTAAAGTTTTGTATGAAATGGAAGGTGTTTCTGAGGAAATGGCGCGTGAAGCATTTGCGCTTGCTGCGGCAAAACTTCCACTTATCACAACATTTGTTAGACGGACGGTGATGTAATGAACGCCAAAGATCTCAGCCAAAAATCCGCTGACGAGTTAAAAGCGCTTTTGTTGGAGCAGCATCAGGAACAATTTAAGTTCCGTATGCAAGCTGCAACAGGTCAATTGGCGCAAACGCACTTGTTAAAGTTAAACCGCCGCTCCATAGCGCGCATTAAAACTGTTCTGTCACAAAAGGCAGGTAAATAACCATGAGTGAAGTTAAAACTGCACGAACACTCACCGGCCGAGTAGTGAGTGACAAAATGGAGAAATCCGTTGTTGTCTTAATTGAACGTCGTGTAAAACATCCGGTTTACGGAAAATACATCAGCAAATCGTCAAAACTTAAAGCACACGATGAAAACAACGAGTGCAAAGTAGGCGATTTAGTCACCATCGCAGAGTCTCGCCCGATTTCAAAAACCAAGTCCTGGACTTTGGTGAAAATCGATGAGCGTGCGATCGCTGTTTAATCAGTGCTCATATTAGGTATTGGAGATAAACAATGATTCAAACACAATCCTATTTGGAAGTAGCTGACAACAGTGGTGCGCGTCGTGTGATGTGTATCAAGGTGTTAGGCGGTTCTCACCGTCGCTATGCCAATGTTGGCGACATTATTAAAGTGAGCGTTAAAGAAGCCATCCCACGCGGCAAAGTAAAAAAAGGCCAAGTGATGAAAGCAGTTGTGGTGCGTACCAAATCCGGTGTGCGCCGCACTGATGGCTCTTTAATTAAGTTCGACGACAACGCCGCAGTGTTGCTCAACAACCAAGACTCTCCCATCGGTACTCGTATCTTTGGGCCGGTTACACGCGAGTTGCGCGGTGAAAAATTCATGAAAATAATTTCTTTGGCGCCAGAAGTTCTGTAAGTGGCCCGAGATTTTGAGGATCGGTTATGCGTAAAATAAAACGTGATGACGACGTTATCGTTCTCACCGGCCGCGATAAAGGCAAGCGTGGCAAAGTCAACAAAGTATTATCTGATGGGAAATTGATCGTCTCGGGTATCCAGATGGTCAAAAAACATCAAAAGCCTAATCCTCAAGCGGGCGTCGCTGGCGGAATTATTGAAAAAGAAGCCTCTATTCAAGCTTCAAATGTGGCTATCTATAATCCATCAACAAAAAAAGCTGATCGCGTTGGTTTTAAGATTTTGGAAGACGGAAAAAAAATCCGTATTTTCAAATCTTCTGGCGCTGCGGTAGACGCATAAGCGCATTGAGAAAATTATGGCTAAGTTAAAAGTCCAGTTTAAAGAAGAAATCGCACCTCGCCTGATGGCAGAATTAGGATTAGCAAATCCTATGGAAATTCCGAAAATCACCAAAATCACCATTAACATGGGTGTGGGTGAAGCGGTTGGCGATAAAAAAGTGTTGGAAGCTGCTGTCAGTGATATGGAAAAAATCACCGGCCAAAAAGCAGTTATCACCAAGGCGCGCAAATCAATCGCAGGATTTAAAATCCGTGAGGGTTGGCCAATTGGCTGTAAGGTGACACTGCGCAGTGACAAAATGTATGAATTTTTGGAGCGTTTGGTATCCATCGCTATTCCACGAATTCGTGACTTTCGTGGAATTAGCCCCAAGCAATTCGACGGACGCGGCAATTTTTCTATGGGTGTGAATGAGCAAATCATTTTCCCTGAAATTGATTACGACAAAATCGACCGTTTGCGTGGTTTGGATATCTGTATATCCACAACTGCACGCACTGATGATGAAGGCCGCGCTTTGTTAAAAGCCTTCAACTTCCCATTCAAAGGTTGATCGGAGAATTTTATGGCTAAGAAATCCATGATTGCACGCGAAACAAAACGCGCCAAATTAGTGGCTAAACACGCTGTAAAACGTGAAGCTCTAAAAACCACTATCAGCAGCCCAACGGCTTCTGAGAGTGAAATTTGGCAAGCTTCTTTGCAGTTGCAAAAACTTCCACGAGATGCCAGTCCGTCGCGTATTCAACGTCGATGCCGAGTGACTGGCCGTCCACATGCTGTCTATCGTAAATTTGGCCTTTGTCGGCACAAATTGCGTGAAGCTGCCATGCGTGGTGACGTACCAGGGCTAGTGAAAGCTAGCTGGTAAACTACCATTCCGGAGATTTATAAATGAGTATGCAAGATCCAGTTGCTGACATGCTTACGCGAATTCGTAATGCACAGTCAGTAGGAAAGTTTTCAGTCGCTATGCCTGCTTCAAACATGAAGTTGAGCATCGCAAAAGTGCTTCAATCTGAAGGTTACATAGGTTCTATCGAAGTATCAGACGATCTGAAAAAGATCATGACGCTGGAGCTTAAGTATTTTGAAGGTAAGCCAGTTATTTCTGAAGTAACCCGTATTAGTCGGCCTGGTTTGCGCAGCTATGTTGCGAAAACTGCGCTACCTACTGTACGCGGCGGTTTGGGCGTAGCCATTGTTTCGACCAGCAAAGGTGTAATGACCGAGCGTGCTGCCCGTGCGGCAGGCGTTGGTGGTGAAGTAATTTGCACTGTATTTTGATAAATAGATTTAACAGGTAGTTGTTATGTCACGAGTTGCAAAAAATCCAGTTCACTTACCAAATGGTGTAGACATTACACTCCAAGGTCAATCGATCACTGTAAAAGGTGGTAAGGGAACATTAAATTTAAGTATCCATTCCAGTGTGGAAGTTGTACGGGAAGAGAATGTTTTAACCTTTGTTGCGCGACATGGCGACAAAGGGGCGCGCGCTCAAGCCGGTTGCACCCGCTCATTGGTTAATAACATGGTTGTTGGTGTAAGCCAAGGCTTTGAGAAAAAGTTGCAACTAATCGGCGTGGGTTATCGCGCCAAGGCAACCGGTTCGACTCTTAGCTTAACGCTCGGTTTTTCACATCCGGTTGAGTTTGAAGTGCCTGAAGGCGTTTCGGTGGAGACACCTACTCAAACCGAAGTGTTATTAAAGAGTGCTGACAAGCAGTTATTGGGGCAGGTTGCCGCTGAAATTCGCAGCTTCCGACCACCAGAACCCTATAAGGGCAAAGGTGTTCGTTATGCGGATGAAAACGTACTGCGTAAAGAAGCTAAGAAGAAGTAAGGCTTAAGACTATGAATGAGAAAAAAGTATCGCGTTTGCGTCGTGCCAAGAGCACCCGCATCAGAATTCGTGGCTTAGGCGTTAATCGTCTGAGTGTTCATCGCACGCCACGTCATATCTACGCACAAATTGTGTCAGCAGCCGGTGATGTAGTGTTGGCGCAAGCCTCCACTTTGGATAAAGGCGTTTCTGTAGAAAAAACAGGCAACAGTTCTGCTGCGCAGACTGTGGGTAAGTTAATCGCCGAGCGTGCTAAAGCGGCAGGCATCACCAGCGTTGCTTTTGATCGCAGCGGTTTTCGCTACCACGGACGCATTAAGGCACTCGCCGATGCCGCTCGTGAAGCTGGATTAGAGTTCTAAGGGGCCGTCTATGTCATCAAATGAAAAAGAAAAAAGCGTCAACGACGGTTTGCAAGAAAAACTGGTTCAGGTGAACCGTGTTTCTAAAACCGTAAAAGGCGGACGTATTTTTGCCTTCACCGCATTAACTGTGGTGGGTGACGGTAATGGTCGAGTAGGTTTCGGTCGCGGTAAAGCGCGTGAAGTGCCTATTGCGATTCAAAAAGCTATGGAAGCGGCCCGTCGCAATATGATCACTGTTGAGCTGAGTGGCGACACACTGCACTACGCTACCAAAGGTCGTCACGGCGCCTCTAAAGTATTTATGCAGCCAGCCTCTCAAGGTACGGGAATCATTGCCGGTGGCGCCATGCGTTCCGTGTTGGAAATTGCTGGTGTTCAAAACGTACTGGCTAAGTGCTACGGCTCAACCAATCCTGTAAACGTTGTGCGCGCAACATTTCAAGCTCTGGCCGATATGACCTCACCTGAATATGTAGCGGCCAAACGTGGCAAGACAGTTGACGAGATTTCTAACTAATCTCCCAGCCTGGCTCGCCTTAAGCGGAATACACACTATGTCTAAGAAATTAGTAAAAGTTACACAAACCAAAAGTTCAGCCGGTCGCCTGGTTGCACACAAAGCTTGTCTCATGGGTTTGGGATTACGTCGTATCGGCCACACTGTGGAAGTTGAAGACACCCCATCTGTGCGCGGCATGATCAACAAAGTCAGCTACATGCTGAAAATAGAGGGTTAATTCATGCGTCTTAATAGCTTAAGTCCTGCTCCTGGTCGCATACAGGCCCCCAAGCGTGTTGGTCGCGGTATCGGTTCTGGCCTCGGCAAGACTTGTGGTCGCGGTCACAAGGGGCAAAAGGCACGTAAGAGCGGCAATCCACGTCCTGGTTTTGAAGGCGGTCAAATGCCTTTGCAGAAGCGTTTGCCTAAATATGGCTTTACCAGTCGTGTAAGCCGTGTGAGCGC
The DNA here is from genome assembly GCA_041179125.1 of Pseudomonadota bacterium. Lineage (GTDB taxonomy): Bacteria > Pseudomonadota > Gammaproteobacteria > Pseudomonadales > Cellvibrionaceae > CAMCXE01. The sequence continues at coordinate 10,984 of JBEGTZ010000303.1, forward strand.
AGAAGTGCGTTTAGATGAGCTTAATAAAATTGTTGGCAGTGAGATTAACTTGCAAACATTGTTGGATGCCGATGTTATTCAAGCAGGTATCAAACGCGCCAAAATCTTTTTATCGGGTGAAATCACAAAGGCAGTCACCGTCACAGGTGTGGCCGTCACTAAAGGCGCTAAGGCAGCGATCGAAGCTGCTGGTGGCAAAGTAGTGGTCGAGGAATAATTGCACTCATGGCCGGCCCTAACGCATTATCTATGACAAATCAGAAAGGCTTAGGCGAGCTATGGGCTCGGCTCCGCTTCCTATTACTGGCTATATTGGTGTATCGCATTGGTACGCACATACCTGTGCCAGGTATAGATCCAGAGCAAGTGGCGCGATTATTCAATCAAAACAAAGACACCATCCTGGCCATGTTCAACATGTTCTCAGGTGGTGCTCTTGAGCGCATGAGTATTTTGGCGCTGGGTATTACGCCTTATATTTCTGCATCCATTATTGTGCAGATGCTGACTTCAGTTATCCCGTCTCTTGAACAGTTAAAAAAAGACGGTGACGCGGGTCGTCGTGTAATTAGTCAATACACCCGCTGGTTGACCGTCGCCCTGGCTCTGGTGCAAAGCTTCATCATGGTGGCAGGTATGCACTCCCAAGGTATGGCATACGCTGATTTACCCGTAGTTTCATTTTACGTAGTTGCTACCGCATCCATTGTTACCGGTGCTGTATTTTTGATGTGGCTGGGTGAGCAAGTGACCGAGCGCGGTATTGGTAACGGTATTTCGATGTTAATTTTTGCCGGTATTGTGGCGGGGTTGCCCAGTGCTGCCGGTCAAGCGATTGAAAGTGCTCGCCAAGGTGATCTTAATTGGTTGATGCTTTTTGTTATCGCAATCTTGGCGATTGCCATTGTTTGGTTTGTGGTGTTTATCGAGCGTGGACAACGAAGAATAACTATCCATTACGCTAAAAAACAGCAGGGTCGTTTTGCCTATTCACCGCAAACAAGTCACCTGCCGTTAAAGATAAATATGGCCGGTGTGATCCCGGTAATTTTCGCTAGCAGCCTGTTATTGTTCCCTGCATCCATTGCTCAATGGTTTGGTCAAAGCTCCACCGGTAAAATTAGTGAAATATTTCAAGAATTTGCTCTTCTCATAGGGCCTGGTCAACCGTTAAACTTCGTCCTCTTTGCCGGGCTGATTATCCTCTTCTGTTTTGTTTATACGGCGATGATGTATAACCCTAAAGAAGTGGCTGAAAATCTTAAACGCGGAGGTGCCTATATTCCAGGTATTCGTCCCGGTGATCACTCCGCTAAGTACATCGACACAGTATTAACCCGTCTGACTCTGGTTGGCGCTGTGTATATGGCTGGGGTTGCTTTATTGCCTCAGTTTTTGGTTGTTGCTACCAAGATCCCCTTCTATTTAGGTGGTACCTCTTTACTGATCGTAGTTGTGGTTGTTATGGACTTTATGTCCCAAGTGCAATCGCATTTGATGTCTCATCAGTATGAGTCGGTAATGAAAAAAGCAAATTTGAAAAACTATGGCAGTAGCTCTGCCAGATAATTGAGGTTAACAATGAAAGTTCGTACATCTGTCAAAGCCGTATGCCGCAATTGTAAAATTGTGCGTCGCAAAGGTGTGCTACGTGTTATTTGTAGCGCTGAGCCTAAGCACAAGCAACGTCAAGGCTAATTTGACCGCAAGGTCAACCCAGACGAGAATCTCGTCTGGTCTAGGGGTGTTAACTGTCGCAGCCTAGTTTTTAACGAGAAATCGTATAAACCTAACTGCTATTTAATTAAGTGATTGTTCTTCCGTAAAATGAGAAACCCCAAGTTCTCTTGGGGTTTCTTTTTTCTGCTGAGCGCCGCTGTTAACACACATATTTATACCATCCGGAGTTAAACAATGGCTCGTATCGCTGGTGTCAACATACCAGACAATAAACACGCCGTCATTTCCCTGACCTATGTCTTTGGGATTGGCCGCACCACCGCCAAGAGAATTTGTGTCGCTACAGGTATTGCCGAAGACACTAAAATCTCTTCCTTGTCTGAAGACCAAATCGACTTGATTCGTAACGAAGTTACCAAAATTACAGTAGAAGGTGATTTGCGTCGTGAAGTGTCCATGAGTATTAAGCGCCTGATGGATCTCGGTTGTTACCGTGGTCTTCGTCACCGTAAAGGGCTTCCTGTGCGTGGTCAGCGTTCAAAAACTAACGCACGTACTCGTAAAGGCCCTCGCAAGGCAATTAAGAAATAATTAACCCTCGCTACTCATAGGAATATTTCCAATGGCAAAGCCAAGTGCTAAAACAGCACCGCGCAAGAAGGTCAAAAAGACCGTAGTTGACGGTGTTGCGCATATACATGCTTCTTTTAATAATACAATTGTGACCATTACCGATCGTCAAGGTAATACCTTGAGCTGGGCCACCTCCGGTGGATCTGGTTTCCGTGGTTCACGTAAAAGTACTCCTTTTGCCGCTCAGGTTGCTGCTGAGCGTGCAGGTCAAGCTGCACTGGAATACGGTTTGAAAAATCTGGACGTTGAAGTTAAAGGTCCTGGTCCTGGCCGTGAATCCGCTGTTCGTGCGTTAAATAATGTGGGTTACAAAATCACTAACATAGTTGATGTAACTCCCATTCCGCACAACGGTTGCCGCCCACCCAAAAAGCGTCGTGTGTAGGAGACTGATTCATGGCTCGATATATTGGACCTACTTGTAAATTATCCCGCCGCGAAGGCACAGATCTTTTCTTAAAGAGCGGTGCGCGTGCGTTGGATTCAAAATGTAAATTAGAAACCGCTCCTGGCCAACATGGTCAACGTCGCGGTCGTTTATCTGACTACGGTGTACAGTTGCGTGAAAAGCAAAAAGTACGTCGTATTTATGGAATTTTAGAAAAACAATTTCGCGGTTATTACAAAGAGGCTGCTCGTCGTAAGGGCGCCACGGGTGAAAACCTTCTGCAATTGCTTGAGTGTCGCCTGGATAACGTGGTGTACCGCATGGGGTTTGGTGCGACCCGCGCTGAGTCACGTCAGTTGGTGTCTCACAAATCGTTAATGGTAAATGGCAAGGTGGTAAATATACCCTCTTACCAAATTCAAGTTGGCGATGTGGTTTCTGTGCGTGAAAAAGCGAAAAATCAATTGCGTATCCAAAGCGCTTTGACTTTATCTGCTCAGCGTGCCGACATTGATTGGATAGATGTAAACACTGATAAAAAAGAAGGCGTATTTAAGCGTGTTCCTGATCGCGGTGATTTATCTGCTGATATCAATGAAAACCTGATTGTGGAACTTTACTCTAAGTAACGCTTGAACATCTCTGACAAGTATTAACCTAGGTATTAACACAGGTATTAACTATGCTGTTAGCTGTAAATGAATTTTTGACGCCGCGCCACATTGATGTGACTGAAATTGCGCCGACCCGCGCTAGAGTGGTGTTAGAGCCATTAGAGCGTGGCTTTGGCCATACACTCGGCAATGCATTACGCCGTATTTTATTGTCATCCATGCCGGGTTGCGCCATCACCGAAGTTGAAATCGATGGTGTTCAGCATGAATACAGTGCGATTGAAGGCATACAAGAAGACGTTATTGAGATTCTGTTGAATTTAAAAAACGTTGCGATAGTGATGCACGGGAAAGATCACGCGGTAGTTACCCTTTCCAAAAAAGGCCCTGGCATTGTTACTGCTGGTGATATAACCGTAGATCAAAGTGTTGAGATAAAAAATCCCGACCTGTTAATCGCGCATATTACCGGTGATGTTGCCTTGAATATGCGTTTGACCATTACCCGTGGTCGCGGTTATCAGCCTGCTGATGCCCGCGAAAGCGCCGATGATGAAACGCGTACTATTGGGCGTTTACACCTAGATGCTTCCTATAGCCCAGTTCGACGTTTAGCTTATTCCGTAGAAAGTGCGCGTGTTGAACAACGTACCGACTTGGACAAGCTGGTGATTGATCTGGAGACCAATGGAACCATTGATCCGGAAGAAGCGATTCGTCGTGCGGCGACTATTTTGCAACAACAGCTTGCTGTGTTTGTGGATTTAGAAGGTGAAAAAGAATCTGAGCCTGAGAAAAAAGAAGATCTTATCGATCCTATTTTGCTTCGCCCGGTTGATGATTTGGAGCTTACGGTTCGCTCCGCAAACTGTCTTAAAGCAGAGAATATTTACTACATTGGCGATTTGATTCAGCGCACTGAAGTTGAGCTGTTAAAAACACCCAATCTAGGCAAAAAATCACTGACTGAAATTAAAGATATTCTTGCATCACGCGGACTGTCTTTGGGTATGCGTTTAGAAAACTGGCCTCCAGCCAGCTTAAAAAATAGCGACTAAATGTTAACAAAAGGCCTTTCGGGGCCTTGTTTATGACTGCTGAGAAAGCAATCGAATAAAGGGTTTAAGTTATGCGTCATCGTTTAAGTGGCCGCCAGCTAAATAGAACAAGCTCTCACCGTAAAGCCATGTTTAGCAACATGGTTGCGTCATTGGTTGAGCATGAGTTGATTAGAACAACTCTGCCAAAAGCCAAAGAGCTACGTACTTATGCTGAGCCGTTAATTACTCTTAGCAAGGTAGATAGTGTTGCCAACCGCCGTTTGGCATTTAACCGTCTGCGCAGCAAAGCAGCAGTGGGTAAATTGTTTAACGAACTAGGCCCCCGGTATACCGGTCGCCCTGGTGGTTATTTGCGTATTATCAAATGCGGTTTCCGTACCGGTGATAAAGCGCCAATGGCTTATGTTGAATTGGTTGATCGTCCGATTTCCGGCGAATTAGAAACTGCTCCAACTGCTGAGTAGTCTCTTCGCTGAGGTTTCTCAGCGTTGTTGGATTTATCAAAAAAGCTAGCTCTTTCGGGGGCTGGCTTTTTTTATATTGGCCGTTTTTTTGCCATCGACCGAATGCAAAACTAAAAATCTAGCTTGAGCGCTTGTTTGGAATTGTGATCGTTTTTGTATGGATAGAGTGGCAGGCAACGAGTTTCCCGCGCAGCGCTTTAACCTAGAAACCTCAGTTGGGCGCCCAAAAACTGTTGTAAGCCATTGGGCGCTCAACTGAGGTTTCTAGGTTAAAACCAATGGCTCGTATCAATCATTTCCAGTTGCACGGCGCTGCCGTTTCGATCAAAAGTAAGCACATTGCCCGGTTCTGGAAATTCGCTTAACTGCACCTCTGCGCCCAGATATAATTTATTATTTTTACAATGTAGCGGCCTGCCTTTTGTGTAATCTATGGCATTTAGTTTTTCTAACTTTTCATTCAGCACCATAATGCGATTAATACCGCGTGGGCTATTGGGGCTTTTGGCAAGTTCTCTTAAGTCAATTACGGGGTATGCGTGTTGCGCGATTTCTAGCGTGCATACGTGAATGAGTGCAACCAAATTGCGATCGGGCGTGGTGTAGCCAAGCGTTGCAAAGTGTTGCGTGAGTTTTTTTTGATCGCCTAACACCAGTGATTTTTGGGGTGGATTTTTTGTGTTTGTTGTTTGGCAGGCTGGAAAAATTAATATTGCCGCTGTAATGAGTAATAAACGCAGCATGGTTTTTACCGCACTAGTTTTGGGAATAATACTGTGGTGATGTAGGTGAGTTTTTCGGCATAACTGGCATCACCTCCGCCGTTATAAGCATCGGCAATGGTGTCGATGGTAAATTCCCGCCAGCCAGTGATTACACGAATGATGGCTGCTTTGCGGTATTTGAATTTTTGCCCTGGGCGAATAATGCCGGTGCTGCCGGGATTGGAGGCCCGTAGTTCCTCAATGGTGGAACCTACTTTCTTAGCGATTTTATCCAGGCTATCGCCAGCGATTACCGTGTATTCGTAGGTTTTAGAGTCTTTGGCGTCTAGCACCGATTGAAATAGCGTTTTAACCATTTTGGTGTAAAGGTAAGCTATGCCCGCTTTAATATTTAATTCGGGCTTTTCTACGGATTCAGATTTAAGTGCTAGTTTTAGTTCGACGCTCATGACTAAATCGCTTCCTTCTTGCAAATCTTTTAACACCGCAAATGCGGGATCCCCCGAATTACCTATTTGCATCGCGCGGGTTTTCCATTGCGGTGAGGTTACACCGCCACTCTCCGTCCACACCATCGCTTTAATAATTTTCCAATCCATTTTGTTTTCAAGCGCTTTAAAGCGTTTGGCGTAATCGGTAACTTGGGTTTTGATCAGCACATCGTATTCATCCCAGCGCTTATCTGTAAGGCCCGCGTTCATGGTGTCTTTCCATCTGGTGCTGAGTGTCATGGTGGCTTTGCTAAAGTTGCCGAGTTGTGTCCATTGTTTATACGTGATTGATACAGGTTAACCAATGCTTGATGTTGTTTGGGTAAGTCGCAAAAAACGTAGGGTGGGCAAGCTTTTTTGCCCACCCTTTGGGTCGGAATGCTACCAAATGTTGGGAAGATTGTGTTTCGTTGACGTGGTGGGCAACAAGTTACCCGCCTTGCGTACAGCTTTTAAAGATGGAGAAAATTCGGTAACAGTTTTCGCTCCAGTCTCAATTTCATAGGAATCTCTTTTTTTAAGTTGCGCGAGATAACCAGAAAGTGGATTGGCATCAGCTGGATTTTCAAGCGCTTCATCTACGTCACGTCTTAAGCCTATACGAACATCGGGTGGGGCGGTTGGATCGTCGACCAGCGCATAATTGGTTGGAAGTTTAGGTAATATAATAGTGTTGTCGTTTGGCGGAAAGTTTAACCTAAGGAATATCTTGCTGCTGAAATACTCCGCCGTAACAGTGGCTGTTGTAAAAACATCTGGATTAAATGTTTTCCAAGTAACTTGGTTATATCCAGGCTTAAATTCAGCAGTAGTGAATTTGTTGTAAGGCATAAGTGCAAGCAATCGCTCGTTAATTGTGGCGAGCTTGGAGTAATGGCCTGTATATTGATAGGAAGTTTCATCGAAACGTGTAAAGAGTACATAATGCTGGCTGCTTGACTCTAAAAGTGCAGTTGGTGCCCACACGTTGAAGTAAGTCTTATCGAATTGTGGAAAAGTCAAAAAATTATCCAGACTAAAGCTATCGCCTACTACTAAACCTAGGCCGCTTATATCTATGGGGTCAAGCAGGGCACCGTAATTTATAAAATTAATATTTACTTGGTTTGGGGTGGTAGGGGCATCAAAAATTATCTCGTAATTTTTTTCGCTTGGATCCTGCTTCGAAACTAGCTGACCAGAGTAATAATTGGCACCTATTTTTGCCTGTAAATTTGTGCCCGTTACATTCGGTACATCGTTATTGAGCGCCCCGCAAACTGCAAACTGTTGTTTTAGGTCGCCTTCTGGCGTGAGTTCTGGAGCAGTATAGGGAAATAGTGTATGGTCGTCTTTATAGAATCCAGCTATTTTATCAATACTGCCAAATGGGCTCTTTGCGATTATCTCAATGTGTTCAGCGTTGGCGCAGTCCGCTGAAGTGAGCCACAGTGAATATTCTTTGACTCCAGTGTTCGCACTATTTTTTTCGTAATTTATTGCTATGTGATCGTTGCTGCTCACTTTGGGATCTTTAAAAGCGAAGCTGAGGCTGGCGGGCATCGGCCCAAATTCGGCCATGCCTGCTGCATCGCTAATCGCTTCTTTTAATACAGTGGTATTGTCTTCTGCGTAGACCCAGGCATGTACTCCCGCAACAGGTTGATTTGGCGCTTTGCTTCGATCTATGAAACGTAGAGCAAAATTTTGGGCTTCTACGTTTTCTTCTGGCGCTCCTAAATCAATGGTATTGGATACGCTAAAATGTTCTAAATGCGTGTAACTGGCGCTTAATTGAGTAATGTCATTTACATCAGTAGATTGATTTGGGGCAATATCAATTAGCTCTATGGTTCGTGCAGCGACTAGTGGATCCAGCTGAAATTCACTCGGTAATTCAGGTAATACTAAACGCGGGTTGGCGGCGGGGGCGAATAGTTTGATGGCGATTTTACGGCTTTTGGCCTCTAACTGAATTTGGGTGTAATCAAAATTATTATTCTGCGTTGCTTCCCAAGAGAATGACCTTGGGTTGCTATGATACTGAGATTTTAAGATGTCTTCTGTAGGGGCGGTGTATTCTTGCGGGTCGTACCCAATGGGGGACTTTATGGTTGCGCGCAATGAATATTTTTTGTTGCTGAAAAACTCTTGAATATCCGCATTTAAGATTTTTTTATTTTCCAGTTGGGATTCAAACGATGATGGGATGAAGCAGTTGAATACTGGGTAAGCGTACCCTACTGTGGAGCATGCCATTAGTTCAGTTGTCGAGTTATTATTTTGTGAGCTTAAACGGGTTTTGGTTAAATC
>JBEGTZ010000304.1:0-3387 GCA_041179125.1 Pseudomonadota bacterium
GTATAAAGGCTATTTAGTTGTTCAAAAGCATAAGTATTTCCTTTCTGGTGGATCATACGATTTTTATTGGTTGGTATCGGCCGAAGGAAAGGAGGTTGCTGCTGTTGGTACCGATGAGCAAACCCCTACGGAGATAGTCCGCGACATAGAAGAGCAATTTAATCGCCAATAGACGTGGCGCTTAACGCGTGGCGGCCAACTCGTTGCCCACCAAAATAAATGTGAAACATCCGATGGACAAGCCACGCCCCAAACCCCAACCGTTAATTTATTTTTGGAGGGGTAGCACCAGTTTTGTGTCTTATGTTCAAGCATACTGCGCGTTTGCTGTATGCCTTAAACCTAGAACCCACCACACAAAACCCCCATTTACGGAAATTCATTTATGCAGCGCACAACGCCTATTTTTTTGTTGCTCACCAGCCTGTCTTTAATTGCCTGCACCGGTACCCAGGTAGATAAATCACAAAGCGCCTCTTCAAGCTCTAGCAGCTCTTCAAACTCCTCAAGCTCTTCAAGCTCCAGCAGTTCATCTTCATCCAGCTCCAACAGCTCCTCTTCTGGTTTTAGCATTAGCGCCGCCGATATTAAACGCCATTTCGATAAATTCCCCTGTGGCGTGGGCTTTAATGCGCTGGGCAACGGGGAATTTCATGCCTGTTACCGCACACCAGGCGGCGGGGCTGAGTGTGTGAGCGAACAAAACAGCCCCCCAGAGCCTATTGTTTGGGCGGATACCGGCAAAGCCGTAACCCAGGTTGCCCATACAAGCGGTGGCGGCTGGAAAGCCTCCGCCGTTTCCGTAGTAACGGAAAGCGGGCAACTCTTTATTGGTAATTTCCCTAAAGTAAAACCAACGCCCTATATTAACTCGGGGGTCATCAGTATTAGCGGTGGTTATTTTGCCATGTGCGCCCTAGTTAAAACCCAACTTAAAAAAGATGTAATTTGTTTGGATCCTTACGAAGGCAGTAAGCCTGAACGCCCTATTGGCCTCCCGGATGATTTTGATGTGGTGCAGATTGTCGTGCGCTGGAACCATGCTTGTGCGCTGAATACACTCGGTAAAACCTGGTGCTGGGATCAAAGAAGCGCGGCCCATGCGGTTGATTTTAGTGGGCCGGTAAAAATGCTCAGCAAAAGTGGCCGGGGGGATTCCGATTTATGCGCACTCAAGTTTGACGGCACGGTGGAGTGCAAAGATGGCACCGCCATAACCTTACCCTCAACAGCCAACGAGCAAATATTTAATGTTAATTCCCGAGGCTTTTTGGCGATTGATGCAATCGGTAATGGCACCACGGCAACAGCACCTTTTGCGTTAAAAAATGTAGTAGGTGCAGGCGGGACAAACCCTACGTTACTGGTAACTAAAGAAGGGGGCGTATTCCGCCTAAATGGAGACAGCGCCGTTAAAATAGAAGGCGCCAAAGCGCAGGCGGCGGAGTGTGCTTATTAAATTACCCTAGTGCGGGGGTTTAATATTGTAGGGTGTGCAACTCGTTGCCCACCAAAATAAATGTGGCACATCCGGTGGGCAAGCCAGCTTGCCCACCCTACAAAACCAAATCGAAGCAAGAACTACCGCTATGATTAAACTAAACCCCCTCCGCAGCCTAACCCTCACCCAGCCCCTAGGCGATAATCCCCATGCGCATTTAAGCGCTGCCAGCGGGTTAATTAAACTCGGTGATTGGTTTTTTGTACTGGCCGATGATGAAAAATTTATCAGTGTTTTCCAACACAACAACCCCGCACCCGGTGTTGCCCACCGCATAATTAAAGGCGATTTCCCCCAGGACACTGAGGCGCGCAAAAAAATAAAACATGATTTTGAAGTAATAACGCTGCTGCCCATCTCCACACAATACCCCTGCGGGGCATTATTAATTCTCGGTTCCGGTTCGGCAAAAAAACGTAAACAAGGGGCTATTATCCCTTTTGTCGAAACACCCAACACAACAACCACACCCATTTTGGGCAAAGTGGATATTATCGACTTAGACCCGCTGTATGATGCATTTAAAGATGAGCCAGGGAAAATAAATATTGAAGGCGCAGTTATTGTAGATAAACATATTTTTCTTTTGCAAAGAGGCAATAAGAATAATCACAACGCTATTATAAAAATAAAATTAAAGGATTTTTTAGCGACAGTAACGGGCAAAAACAACGATACCCCTAAATACCAACTCACACACTTTAACCTCGGTGATATAGCCGGTATCCCGCTGTGTTTTACCGATGCCACAGCCCTGCAAGATGGCTGTATTTTATTCACCGCCGCCGCTGAAGACACCTCAGATGCCTACACCGACGGCGCCTGTGTTGGGTCTGCCATTGGCATCATTAACACGCAGGGTGAGCTTGTGCGCATCACACCCGTAGACGTGCCAATAAAATTAGAAGGCATTGAGGCCGAGTGGGTGGGTGAGCGAATTAATTTATGGCTGGTAACAGACCCCGACAATGCCGCCTTGCCAGGGCAAATGTATGAGGCGGTTATTTCTCTATCCTGTAGTGCGGGTTAACCACAGGCATAATCCGCGCAGGTGGGCGGTTTTTTTTGCTTTTTTAAACCTAGAAACCTCAGTTGAGCGCCCAAAAGCTGTGCAATCCATTGATGCAAATAGTGAAAGTTAAAAATGAAGGGCAACCTTATTGGTTGTTCGAATTTTTTAACTTTTGCTAGGCGCGTCAAGGGGTTGTGCAGACTTGGGTGATCCAACTGAGGTTTTTAGGTTAAAACCAATTTAAATTCAAAACAATTCTTCTCTCCGCATTGGTGGCATAGGAGCCACAATGTTTTGTGCCCATCGCAAATGTCACTAATCTATTTTCAACACAATCAACCTTGTTGCCGTTTTCAAAATACGTCGGCCCGTCGGTGGTATTAAAATAAAAAATTGAGGTTTTCATCACTTTATAATATTGCTTGGCGTCTTCAATATCGACGTGCATACCTTTTTTAGTGCTTACATCTTTTTTTAACGACATATTCATTTTTGCCCTGAATAAGGTTAAAAAACCGTCCAGCTCTTGCATGACTGGCATACAGATTTGGTCAAAATGATCGTATTTATGCGGCGCCATATACAACGGATGAAAAAACTGCGCATCGCCATCGTCTTGATACACTGAGCCAGGTGCATAACGCCAACCCACTTCGGTGGACATCACATAATTTTTTAGCTCTAAAAAGGATTTTTTATCTAATAAATTATCAATTACTTTCATTCGTTTATTTCTCTCACCAAAATATTTTTTTAACCTAGAAACCTCAGTTGAGCGCCCAAAAGCTGTGTAAGCCATTGGTGTAGATAGTGAAAGTTAAAAATGAAGGGCAACCTTATTGGTTGTTCGAAATTTTTAACTTTTGCTAGATGC
>JBEGTZ010000305.1:0-7889 GCA_041179125.1 Pseudomonadota bacterium
TTTTGCTAGGGTTTCTTTAATTGTATCCGGCCAGTTAAAAAAGCCAGGGTAGGCAAGCCCTGTGCTGTGTTTACTTAAATCTAGGGTTTCTACGCCGTATTGTTTGCGTAGCCCACTGCCCACATAGGGTGCTACGCCTTGCATCATTGAATCGCCCACTAATAAAACCTTATCTGTGGAGGAAAGTGGAATGGGCCATTCCACTTTTTTTTGCATGGGTAAAACACCAATCTCGGTTGGAGATTGTTCGCAGGGTTGAATAACTATGGGTGCAGGTTCGAGGCTTTTAATTGGGTCAGCGCTAAGTGCTTGGCCTGCGCGCGTTAAACGTGAATGCAGTGTAATGGCGCATTGATCAATAAAATAAAAATGATCCATCCAAAATTGATTAAACCAAGTGGGTTCACTTAAGTGACCCGCGAAGGGCAAGGCGATACGCCACTGTTGTTGCCAATATCGACTCAGTGCATCGGCTTTAACCAGTGCAATTATTAATACGCATAAAGATAGTGTTTTAAGTGCGTGTGTAATGGGCGTGTGCGAATGTGTCATCCTAGAACCCAAAATAAATAAAACCGGGCATACCGCTCGGTGCAAACTGTAAAATAACTAAGGCGCATAATGATAATGCCAAAGCGAGTATTGCAAAATGCAATTTAGCGAGCCGCTCCTGTACGCGGGCTATTAAGTTGTTTGCGTGTCGCGATAATATAAACCAAAATAAAATGATGCCGAAAAGCCCCAGGTAATTTAGCTGTGTGGGCTGTTGCCATTGGCTTAATGCACTAAAAAATTCCAGTGCGCGCGGTAAATCTTCTGCGCGAAAAAACACCCAGCCTAAACAAACAAAAATAAATGTGCTGGCCTGTGTTACCACTGAGGGTAAAGTGATTTTAATAAAACGACACCAAGTATTTTGCAGCACTAAACCTAAGCCGTGCCAAAGCCCCCAAACAATAAACGTGAAGCTTGCTCCATGCCAAATGCCGGACAGTAAAAATGCAAGGGTTACATTTAATTGTGTGCGCCACCAACCGTGACGGCTGCCGCCCAGTGGAATATAAATGTAATCACGGATCCAGCGGGATAAACTTATATGCCAGCGTTGCCAAAAATCACTAATGCTGGTTGCCAAATAAGGTTGACGAAAATTCATCGGTACTTTAAAACCTAAAAGCAAGGCGCAGGCGGTCACTACGTCGGTATAGCCGGAAAAATCAAAATATATTTGCCAGGCATAGGCAAAAATCCCCGCTATTAAATCTATGGCATGGAAGGCGCTTGGGTCTGCAAAAACGGGGTTAACATAGTGTTCGGCCAGCCAACTGGCTAACCATACTTTTTTGATCAGGGCACTGAGTAGCAATAGGCCTATGCGCTCTGGAGCTTCAATATTACGCGCCTGTTCATTTTTTAATTGTGGCAACAGGTCGTTCGGGCGGCATATTGGGCCTGCCAATAAAGTTGGGAAAAAAGCAAATAATAAACAGCCTTCAAGCCACGGGGCAGGTTTTACGGTGCCGCGTCCCACTTCAACTAAATAAGCAATTCCGCAAAAGGTGTAAAAAGAAATTCCAATAGGCAATAAAATATCTAGCAGGGGCAGGGTGGTTGTTTCCATGCTGGAACTGAGCGCCGCGCCCAGGCTTTCACGAAAAAAATTGTAGTATTTAAATAGACCTAAATTACACAGCGCCAGTGTAATGCCCGTTACGACCGGCCAGCGCCTAAGGCTGCCATCTGAACGTGCAACCAAGCCTGCCAGCCCTAGGGTAATTAGCGAAAAACTGATTAATAAAGCTAAAAAGCGCCAATCAAAACAGGCGTAAAATCCGTAGCTCGCCAGCAGCAACAGGTAGTTTTGCGCACGCGGGCCAGAGCCGATACCGAGTAGCCAATAGAGCCATATAAAAGCTAAAAAAATAAAGGCAAATTCTGGGGAGAGGTAATGCATAGATAAACTACAGCCAGCCTTGGAATACTTGCGGAAGTTTTAAATTTAGTGTTTAACCTAGAAACCCCAGCTGAATCATTCAAGGAGTGCCAGTAAAATTAAACGCCAGAGAAAGATAAAACAACGCACGTTATTACTGTGTATTAATAATGTACAAAAATTTCCTGATCCGCAAAATTCGTTGGCACTAAAATGGTGTCTTTAGCAACGGACGAAACGTCGGGAAAATCCAGTGAGAAATGCAGTCCTCGGCTTTCTTTACGCTCGATGGCGGAACGAATGATCAGTTCGGCTACCATAGCAAGGTTACGTAGTTCGATTAAATCGCTGCCCACTTTGTAGTTAGCATAATATTCTTGAATTTCTTTTTGCAGTAAACGAATGCGGTTGGTGGCGCGCTCTAAACGTTTGTGGGTGCGCACTATGCCTACGTAATCCCACATGAAACGGCGCAGTTCATCCCAATTATGGGAGATAACCACGTCTTCATCGGAGTTGGTTACGCGGGATTCGTCCCATTGTTTAATGGTTTTGGGCGCGGCTATTACAGGTAAGTCCTGTTCTATTTTATCAGCGGCGGAATGCGCATAAACAATACATTCTAAGAGTGAATTACTGGCCATTCGGTTGGCGCCGTGTAATCCTGTAAATGAGGTTTCACCAATGGCAAATAGATTTTTTAAATCGGTTTGCCCGTGGCAATTAACTACGATGCCACCACAGGTGTAATGGGCTGCGGGTACGACGGGAATCGGGTCTTTGGTGATATCAAAACCAAATTGCAAACAATTACTCCACACTGTGGGGAAGTGGTGCTGAATAAATTCCGCCGGTTTGTGGCTAATGTCGAGCAAGACAAAATCACTGCCCAGGCGTTTCATTTCGTGGTCGATGGCTCTGGCTACAACATCCCTAGGGGCTAATTCTGCCATAGGGTGGAAGTTGTGCATGAAGCGTTCGCCGTTGGGCAATTTTAAGTGGGCGCCTTCACCGCGCAGTGCTTCAGTTAATAAGAACGATTTGGCATCTGGGTGGAACAAACAGGTGGGATGAAATTGGTTAAATTCCATATTGGCAATTCTGCAACCCGCCCGCCAAGCCATAGCAATGCCGTCGCCGCTGGCGCTGTCGGGATTACTGCTGTAAAGATAAACCTTGCTTGCGCCGCCGGTGGCTAAAATGGTGGTTTTGGCGGTATAACAATGCACTGCGTCTAGGGTGCGGTCGTAAACATAGGCGCCAACACAGCGCATTTTTCCGTTGGACATATCAGGTTCGCGCAGTAAATCCAGCGCGACGTGGTTTTCCAGCAAGGTGATATTGGGGTGGGCTAGTGTTTGTTCTAGCAGCGTGCTGTGTACGGCTTTGCCTGTGGCATCGGCACTGTGAATAATACGCCGGTGGCTATGGCCGCCTTCTTGGGTGAGGTGGTAGTGTTCGTTATCATTACGCGTAAAATCAACGCCCAGTCCCACTAGCCATTCAATGGCAGCTTTACTGCGGGAAACGGTAAAACGCACGGC
Organism: Pseudomonadota bacterium; assembly: GCA_041179125.1. Classification (GTDB taxonomy): domain Bacteria; phylum Pseudomonadota; class Gammaproteobacteria; order Pseudomonadales; family Cellvibrionaceae; genus CAMCXE01. The sequence goes on from JBEGTZ010000305.1 coordinate 3,478, forward strand.
CTGTGGATGGCATAGGCCTGCGCCAGCTACGAGCGTATCCGCTACGTGGGATTCAATACTGTCATCGTCGTCCAGCACAGCGGCTATACCGCCTTGGGCATGCCAGGTGGAGCCTTCTGTCAGCTTACCTTTGCTCAATACGCTTACTGTGTAGGTTTGGGCGAGTTTTAACGCTAGGGCTAAACCTGCGGCGCCGCTGCCAATGACTAAAACATCGCTATAAAAAATGGAATCTGGATTCACGGGGGACTCTATTGCAGGGTTTACACACGTTGGATTCCGTGTGCATAGGACAGGCCATGATTATCCGGGCGTAGGGCTGAACTTTGCAACTGGCGGTGAGTCATTGCTCGCTGTATGTGTAAGTCTGTGGGGCTACACTCTATGAGGTATAGCGTTTGAATGTCGTGAGTTCCTTAGATAAGGTTCAACCCCGTTATCACCGTTGATTCAAACTTCGAAAAACAAAATAAGACAGTCCTTATTCACTTCGGCCAATGGATTGCACAGCAACAATGGCGATAATTTAATTTTTGTTCGACTATCCTAAAACCTCAGTTGAACGCGTAGCGAGAGCGACTAAGACGCCGAATTTAAAGCGCTTATTGCCAAAATTTGGCGAAACCCTACGGTGAGTCAAGTTTTGGCAATAAGCGTTTTAAATTCAAGTGTTAGGCGTTCGTAGTAGCGTTCAACTGAGGTTTTTAGGATTATATGTGGGGTATCCCCCTTTTTTATCCGGTGTGTCACCGTAAGTGGAGTCGTTAATGCTTGAGCCATCTGCCCCAGATGCAGATCAACCCCTGGTTAGTCGAGTACAGCAGGGGGACAAAAAAGCGTTTGATCTTTTAGTTATTAAATATCAACACCGCATTATGGCTGTTATCAGCCGCTTTATCCGCGACCATGCTGAAATACACGATGTCGCCCAGGAAACCTTTATTAAGGCCTATCGAGCACTGCCGAATTTTCGTGGCGAGAGTGCCTTTTATACTTGGCTTTACCGCATTGCTATTAATACGGCCAAAAACTTTATAGTCTCCCGTGGGCGCAGGCCGCCTGCGATGGATATTGATGCTGTTGAGGCGGAGTTTTTAAGCGATTCAGAAAATATGCGCGATATTGAAAACCCAGAAAACAGCATGATGCGCGACCAGCTTGATGCTGTGATCACCAAAGCAATTGCAGATTTACCCAAAGATTTACGCACGGCCATTACGTTGCGCGAATTGGATGGGCTAAGTTATGAGGAAATTGCCGAGGTAATGGGGTGCCCAATTGGTACGGTACGGTCTCGAATTTTCCGCGCACGGGAAGCCATCGATAAACAAATGGCCCCTTTGTTGTAATTTTTTTAAAAAATAATGCACACAGTTGGAACCTAGGCTTTAAGGCTGGGTCACAGCAGCAACAAAAATGGCTCGTTCAGAGTTGTATTCACCACAGGCCTAATCTATGACGTCATCCGATGAAATGCTAAAAGAGTCTTTATCCGCTTTAATGGATAACCAAGCGAGTGAAATTGAACTGCGAAGAATTCTTAAGCAATTGCCCGAAGATGCCAGCATCGGCGCCACCTGGCACCGTTACCAACTGGCCTCTACGGTGATGCATCGTGGTCAAATAGCCTGTTTAAACCTGGATTTATCCACTGCCATTTCCGAAGCTATTGCGCAGGAACCTGCACTGAGCGGCCCCACCGCAAAACCCACATCGCATTGGCTGCGCTGGGGCGGGAAATCATCTTTGGCGGCCTCGGTGGCGCTTGCAGTTTTAATTGGAGTACAACAATTTTCCGCTCCAGCTGTGGCGCCTTTGGCTGTGCAGCCGGCTGGGGAAATAATGCAGCCAACTGGCAGTGATGCTCCAGCCAATGTTGTTGCCAGCGTGCCTGAAATGACGCTGCAAGAGGGTGGGCAGGTGCAGTCTGCGCCGGATGGATTTGCCCTGCCTGCACCTATGGCGCGCACAGTAAGCAGCCAGGCTGATCGAGTGCAGTCGTTTTCAAACCAAACACTTCAAAACCTTCAAGTACAACCCGTTTCGCTAAACCAAACCGACTGGCGTAACGACCCTGAAGTTCAAGCACAGTTAAACCAAATGTTGTTAGACCACGCCAATCGTTCGGCTGTGCATGGCAGTTTTGGCCTGCTGCCTTTTACGCGTGTTTCCACTGTGCCTGGCTCTACCGAGGCATCCTTGAATAGCACCGCTGAGCCTGCCGCAGGCAAACGTTGATGGTTAAACCTATTCGAGCCTTCTCAAGGCCCCGGCCATTTTGGTTGGGGCTTTTTTTCGTGTCTTTATTTGCTTTCCTTGCTTCAACTAAAGCCACAGCCCTGGAGCCTTTGGCTACGGTGGATGATCTGCTGCGTCAATTATCGCAATCCCTACAAGAGCGTAGTTTTCGTGGGCATCTTACCTACGAGTTTAGTGGCCAAATGGATTCGCTGGTCATTGTGCATGGGCTACATAATGGCGTTGAGCAGGAAAAAATCGTTCATCTTTCAGGCCCCGTTCGCGAAGCTGTTCGGCAGGGGCGTCTGGCTAGCTGTATTAATGCGGGCAGTTTTTTGTTGCGAGGAGGCATGGCCAGTAACGCTCAGGGTGTGGCGGCCAGTGTTAATCAGTATTACCAATTTGTGCTGCGCGGTGAGGAGCGCATCGCTGGGCGCCAAGCGGCCATCATCCAAATGGCCCCTAAAGACGCCAGCCGCTATGGAGTGACCTTGGCGCTGGATAAATCCACAGGCCTGCCATTGATGTGGATGATCCAAAATAGCCAGAAAAAAATTTTGGAAAGGATGCAGTTTGTGGATATTCAGCTAGACCCAAAACTCAACGATAACGACTTCAAAGCAGACGGCGTTGCCGTGGGGGTTAGCAAAGAGTCGTGTTTTAGCGAGCCTGCACAGGCGGCGCAATGGCATTTTGCCTGGTTGCCCCCTGGGTTTGTACTGGCACAGGTGAGCCGCGAACACAGCGGTGAGTTCTTAACGTTTACCGATGGGCTTGCGGTTTTTTCTGTGCGTATTGAACCGGTCGCGGGTATCTCGCGTCATCCTGTTGGCGCAGTTTTGCGGGGCGCAACGCTTGCGATGGTGACAGCATTCAAAGAAGGGGATCAGGCCTACCGGTTAAGTCTAACGGGAGAGATTCCTCCAGAAACAGCACAAATTGTACTGTCATCAATAGGCCGTAGCGCTAAGGCAGCCCCTTGATGCGTAGTTGTAGCCTTACCTGACGAGGGTAAATAGAGTAGACTTGCCGCCTTTTTGCGCCCTGGGTTGTTCTGAATCCGGGAGCTTAAGTCCCATTATTGATTAGGTCTATTTATTCGTGTCGAGCCTTAGCCATATCCGCAACTTTTCTATTATTGCCCATATTGATCACGGCAAATCCACCCTGGCTGACCGCTTTATTCAACATTGTGGCGGCCTTGCCGACCGTGAAATGGAAGCTCAAGTGCTTGACTCCATGGACATCGAACGCGAACGCGGCATTACCATCAAAGCCCAAAGTGTCACCCTCAATTACAAATCCCTCAGTGGCCAAACCTACCAGCTCAATTTTATTGACACCCCAGGCCATGTGGATTTTTCCTATGAAGTATCCCGCTCATTAGCCGCCTGTGAAGGCGCGTTGCTGGTGGTGGATGCCGCCCAAGGCGTTGAGGCTCAGTCGGTGGCCAACTGTTATACCGCCATTGAACAAGGGCTTGAAGTAATTCCTGTACTGAACAAAATGGATTTACCCCAGGCAGAGCCTGAACGGGTAGCGGAGGAAATCGAAAATATAATCGGCCTTGATGCTACAGATGCGGTGCGGTGCAGCGCTAAATCTGGCCTGGGTATACAGGATGTTTTAGAGCGGCTCATCGAGCGTGTACCGGCACCTGAAGGCGATACAGAAGGCGAATTACAAGCCTTAATTATCGACTCCTGGTTTGATAACTACCTAGGTGTTGTCTCCCTGGTTCGTGTCAAACACGGCACCTTGCGGGTGAAAGACAAAATAATGTCCAAGACCATCGGCAAAGCCAATATGGTGGACATAGTCGGAGTGTTCACACCCAAACGCTTAGAAACAGGCGTGTTAAAAGCCGGCGAAGTGGGGTTTGTGGTCGCTGGCATTAAAGATATTCACGGTGCCCCGGTGGGCGATACCCTCATTCACGCCAACTGCCCCCATGTAGCCGCCCTTCCAGGCTTTAAAAAAGTACAGCCGCAGGTGTATGCCGGTTTATTTCCCGTAAGCTCCGATGACTTCGAAGATTTCCGTGATGCCCTAGCAAAACTTACCCTCAATGATGCCTCGTTATTTTACGAACCCGAAAGTTCAGACGCCTTAGGTTTTGGTTTCCGCTGTGGTTTCTTGGGGATGCTGCACATGGAAATCATCCAGGAGCGCCT
>JBEGTZ010000306.1:0-21506 GCA_041179125.1 Pseudomonadota bacterium
TGGGGTTTTTACCGTCATACGCCGGGTGCGCCATCAGGTTTTTAACTCGTGTTAATGCACCACTGGCCGCCGCAGCCTGCACGGACAACCATAAATTCACCACCAAAGGTTCGTGCTGCCAACGCTGATAAAAGTGTTGCAACATATTGCTTGCCTGGTTTTGCACCGATTCAAACGCGCTGTTTACCGCAATTTTTAATGCCGCAAGGCTATCGGTCATGTTGGATGCATTATTAAATTGAGCGGTAATTAATTCCGCATGGGCTGCATCATCCAGCAATGCAATATAACCCAGCGCCAGATTTTTTAAACTGCGGTGGGCCACTGCTGCTGCGCTCGGGGAATAGGCGCCGCTGTCGCTTAAGCGCTGATACACCGCATTCCAATGTGGCAATAGGATTTCAGCCATAGTGCGGCGCAAAAATTCACGCGCATGGTGATTACCATCTATATCCATTGGGTTTTGCTGCTCGGCTAAATAAGCTTCGCTGGGCAAATCCAACATTAACGCCACCATAGCAGGATCTAGGGTTTCATCTTTTAATAAATGCGCACAGGCATTAATAAAATTTTCATCCTGTGCTGGCATTTGGCCGCAGGCTTGATTGTGTTTAATTTCATTAATTAATAAAACAGCATATTGCTGCATGGCATCCCAACGGTTAAAACCGTCTTCGTCGGTTAGTACAATGCACAATAAATCTTTTTTGCTGTACGGGTAATGCCATTTAACCGGGGCAGAAAACCCGCGCAATAATGAGGGAACAGGAAGTGCTGGCACTTGTTCAAAAATATAGGTTTGTTCGCGCGCGGTTAATTCAATCACACCCCGCGTGGGGCTGCTGTTTTTAACCGCAGCACACACTAAAGGATACGCACCGTTTGGCCCTAACAATCCCATATCAATAGGAATTACAAACGGATGTTTTTCTTCCGCTGTTGCCTCTGGTGTGCTGGGGCAGCTTTGACGTGCCGTTAAATAATATTTTTGTTCGCAGGGCTCATAGCGCCCGCTAAATTCCACGGTTGGCGTGCCCGCTTGCTGGTACCAAAGCATAAATTGCGTAAAATCACGGCCTGAAACCTCAGCCATACACCGTATAAAATCTTCGATAGTAGCGGCTTGTCCATCGTGGCGGGAGAAATATAAATCCGTGCCTTTACGAAATAAATCTTTACCTAAAAGGCTGTGTACCATGCGCACTACTTCAGCGCCTTTTTCGTACACCGTTAGCGTGTAAAAATTAGAAATTTCCATGTAAGAACTGGGGCGCACCGGGTGGGACATGGGGCCTGCGTCTTCGGCAAATTGCGCAGTGCGCAAAAGCGCTACCGATTCTACGCGTTTAACGGTTCGGCTTAACATATCCGCTGAAAATTCTTCATCGCGAAATACGGTAAAACCTTCTTTTAAACTTAATTGAAACCAATCACGACAGGTAACACGGTTGCCAGACCAGTTGTGAAAATATTCATGCGCCACAACGCCTTCTACGCGCGCAAAACCGGCATCAGTGGTGGTAGCAGGATGCGCCAGCACACACGAAGTATTAAATATATTTAGGCCCTTATTTTCCATGGCGCCCATATTAAAATCGTCCACAGCAACGATCATAAATATATCCAGGTCGTATTCCAGGCCATAAATTTCTTCATCCCAACGCATGGCGTTTTTCAGGCTCAACATGGCGTGGTCACACTTGTTGACATCTTTTTCTTCAACAAATATTTTTAAAGCAACCCTGCGGCCTGATGCGGTGATAAAAAAATCTTCTACAACCGATAAGTCCCCCGCCACCAAGGCAAATAAATAAGCGGGTTTTTTAAATGGGTCTTGCCAGATGGCAAAATGCCGCCCTTCGGTTAATTCGCCCTGCTCTATTAAATTGCCATTGGAGAGTAAAACCGGGTAATTTTTTTTGTCTGCTTCAATGCGCGTGGTAAAACTACTCATGGCATCGGGGCGGTCTAAATAATAGGTTATTTTACGGAAACCTTCTGCCTCGCATTGGGTGCAATACATAGTTCTGGAACGATATAACCCTTCTAGCGCAGTGTTTTTGTGTGGTTCTATGCGCACGCAGGTAACAAGGGTAAAGCGTTCAGGTACATCAAAAATGCTGAGGTGTTCATCATCCAGGGTGTAGGCTGTAGGTGGTAATAAGTCACCATTGAGCGTAAGCGAAATTAAGCTTAATAACTGGCCATGTAATTTTAACGGTACGGATGATGTATTGGTGCGTTCGAAGTTTAATTGCGCGGTGACTTCAGTGTAGTCTTCGTACAATTTAAAATTTAATTCGGTGGTAATTATTTTAAAATCGGGGGCTTGGTACTCTTTTAAATACGTGGTGGTTCCAACGCTACTCATGGTGGTGGCCTCGGCTAATTATTGCCATTTAATGGGTGTTTCGCGGGTGTGGATGTGGCTGTCATCCGCGCAGGGTTCTTTGGGCGGGATATAACCCACCCGTTCTTCCACGGCGACGTGCTGAGTTTCCCAGGCAATAATGGCCTGTAAACAGGTGGCGGTTTGTTCCGGTGTTAGGCGCTCACCATTAGGCCATTTGCGCAATTCAACGGCGGTTTTAAAACGCGTGTAAATATCAGCGTTCATTGCTTGGTTCATAGCATTTATATCCATAATAATTTCTCTGCCGATTATTTATAGATAACGCGCTGTGCATCCCAATAGGAACAAAGCAAAACGCGGCTGAGTGATAACAATAAAAATTTTAGGTTTTCGGCAGTGTTACGCCCTTTTGCCCCTGATATTTTCCCGCGCGATCGCCATAAGACGTTTCACAAATTTCATCGCTTTCAAAAAATAACATCTGCGCCACACCTTCATGGGCGTATATTTTGGCAGGCAGCGGTGTGGTGTTGGAAAACTCCAAAGTGACATGACCTTCCCATTCTGGCTCCAGCGGCGTTACATTCACAATAATGCCGCAGCGTGCATAGGTGGATTTACCCAAACAAATAGTGAGTACACTGCGCGGAATACGGAAATATTCCACGGTGCGCGCCAGGGCAAATGAATTAGGTGGAATAATACACACGTCACTTTGAATATCCACAAAACTGCTTTCATCAAAGTGTTTTGGGTCTACCGTTACCGAATGCACATTAGTGAATATTTTAAATTCATTGGCGCAGCGCACGTCATAACCATAGCTTGATGTACCGTAGGAAATTAATTTTTGCCCATCGGCATTAAAACGTACTTGTTGTGGTTCGAAGGGTTCGATCATGCCGTGTGTTTCTGCCATGCGGCGAATCCAGCGGTCGGATTTAATTGCCATGCTAAAACCTTAATCGTTAGTGATAATAATATTGGGTGAGGTGGTGCCATTTATTGCCTGCGCCCATAAACCTGCGGCTAATTGGCGGGCAATACTGCGGTAAATTAAGCTTACACTGCTTGCGGGGTTGGCAATAAGCGATGGGCGGCCCGCGTCTGTTTGTATGCGAATATCCAGCTGCAAGGGTAATTGCCCCAACAGCGGTACGTGATAATCACGCGCTAATTCTACGCCGCCATTGCTGCCAAAAATGGCTTCTTGATGGCCGCACTGGCTGCAAATATGCAACGACATATTTTCCACCACGCCCATCACCGGAATATTCACTTTGCGAAACATTTCGATGCCTTTTTTTGCATCCAATAACGCAATATCCTGCGGGGTGGTGACAATTAATGCGCCGGAAACGGGAATGGTTTGCGCAAGCGTCAATTGAATATCGCCGGTGCCTGGCGGCATATCAATAATTAAATAATCAATATCATCCCAATGGGTATTGCGCAGCAATTGTTGTAACGCGCCACTGACCATCGGCCCACGCCACACAACCGGGGTATCGTCGGTGAGCAAATTGCCCATGCTGATCATCCCAATGCCGTGAGCGGGGATGGGCAGCATGATATTTGGGCCGTGCCCCTGGGGCCGCACGCCACTCACGCCCAACATGTGCGCACCACTGGGGCCGTAAATATCGGCATCCAAAAAACCGACCTTCGCCCCCTCCGCCGCCAACGCCAACGCCAGGTTCACCGCCGTGGTGGATTTGCCCACCCCACCTTTGCCAGAGGCCACAGCCACAATGTTGCGTACACCGGGCACCGCATTTTGGCTGTTATTGGCGGTAACGCTGGGGGCTTGCCAGCTTAGCTCCAGCTGCACATTAAACGGTGCCAGCGCTTGCGCGAGGGTGTGTGCCAGCTCGGTGGCTATGCCATCTATGGGGTAGCCCAGTTGAATGTGTGCCTGTTGCTGGCCGCCTGCGGAAGTAATGCCCACAAACGCATCCGCCGCCGTAAGGCCTTGCCCGTCAGGCAGCGGCAGCAGTGCCAACTGCGCAAGCACCGCATCGTTTAGAGAAACCATAAAAAATACCGCTGTAAAAGAGCGGCATTGTACTTCAGGGATTAGGGAAAGAAGCTAAAAACCTACTGCCACGCGCAAACGCAGCGCATCCAGCTCGTTGGTGCCTTCGGTATCGCGCATTTCTACCGTATTGTTTTTACCGGCCAGCAATGTGACATTCACAGCGGCCAACTCCGAACCTGCGGGCCGTGGGCTGGTGCTGGAATTGGTTGATAAGGTGGACACACGGACTCCATTCACCCACAGGCTCATAGCGCGCGTGCCATTAGCGTTCGATACCACAACATAAAGTTTGCCTGCCCCACCCGTACCGCCATCGACGTTTTTCCACTGGAAACCCGCGCCTTCGTTGAGGTCTATACCGCCAGTTGAGAGCGCGGTGCAGCTTTTAGTACCGGTGCAATCCGCCGTGCTATTGGCCGAATAGCTAGCGCTAACCACCCCGCCGCCGGACGAAGAGCTGGAGCTTGAACTGCTGGAGTTCGATGAACTGCTGCTTGATGAACTGGAAGACGAAGAGCGGCCCGACGAGCTGGAGCTTGATGAGCTACTACTGGAAGAACTGGAACTACTTGAACTTGAAGAGCTACTTGAATTTGAAGAGCTACTGGAACTAGAGGAAGAGCTGGAGCTTGCAGACGTTGGTGCGGCACTGGCCACGCGCAAACGCAGGGCATCAAACTCTGAGGTGCCCTCCGTATCGCGGATCTCCACCGTGTTGTTCTTGCCTGCCAATAAAGCTACTGTAACGGGGGCCAACTCGGAACCATTGGGCCTTGGGCTAGCGGTGGATGTGGTGGACACAGTGGCCTGGCGCACGCCGTTCACCCAAAGGCTCATGTTGCGGCTGCCATTGGTGGCTGCGGCTGTTATGTACAGCTTGGCGCTGCCGCCCACCCCTCCATCAATCGCCTTCCACTGGTAGCCTGCCCCCTCGTTAAGGTCGATACCGCCGGTTGCAATCACCGTACACGCTTTAGTGCCGATACAATTCGCCGTCGCGCTAGCCGGATAAGTTGCCTCGACCACGCCTGCGCTACCGGAGCTAGAGCTAGAGCTAGAGCTAGAGCTGGATGAAGAGCTGCTTGAACTTGTGGACGAGCTACTCGACGAACTTGAGTTTGAGCTACTGCTGGATGAACTGCTGCTTGAACTGGAGGACGAAGTGCTCGACGAGCTGGAGCTTGAGCTACTGCTGGATGAGCTAGACGAACTGGAGCTCGATGAAGAACTCGAACTGCTGGAACTAGAGCTTGAACTGCTTGAGCTAGAACCCGAGCCGCTATCCGCACTGATTACCCGCAAGCGCAGCGCATCCAACTCCGACGTACCCTCCGTATCACGGATCTCCACCGTGTTGTTTTTACCTGCCAATAAAATCGCCGTAACCGGCGCCAACTCAGAACCATTGGGCCTTGGGCTAGCGGTGGATGTGGTGGACCCAGTGGCCTGGCGCACGCCGGTCACCCCAAGGCGCATACTGCGGCTGCCGCGGGTCGCCGCTGCTGTTATATACAGCTTGGCACTGCCGCCCGCCCCACCGTCAACCGCCTTCCACTGGTAGCCTGCGCCCTCATTGAGATCGATACCACCGGTTGAAATCACGGTACAGGCCTTGGTGCCGATGCAATTTGCTGTGAGCGTGGCAGGATAACTTGCCGCCACCACACCCGCGCCGCCGGAGCTGGAACTAGACGACGAGCTACTGCTAGAAGCCCGCCCCGAAGAGCTGGTGCTACTTGACGAACTGGAACTGCTTGAGGAGCTAGAGCTACTCGAAGAACTGGAACTGCTTGAGGAGCTAGAGCTACTCGAAGAACTAGAGTTGCTCGAAGAGCTAGAAGTACTTCCAGCCGCTGCACAATTAGCGCCTTTATACACACGAATATTATCCAGCTGAACATCCAGCGCACTGCGGCCTAAATTAAAAACAACTCGCGCAGTGTTATCCGTTTCCGCCGCAAAAAATGTTTTATTAAAATTTTGATACGCCGTGGTTAAATTAAACGTTTGCACACCACCGATTAAATCCCGGTAATCACTCGCACCGGAATCCACAACTAATTCAATCTGCCGTGCGCCTTCCGCTTTAGCAGCAAAACACGCGGTATATTGTGTATTCGCCAGCATCTCCACTTCGTGTTGCAACTGAACTTGCCACATTTCGGTGGATGCAGAATTTAATTTAAAATTAGCTTCTCCATTCCAACTAACAGAATCGCCAGATAACACACTCGCACCAAAATTTTGTTTTCCCGATAGAAAGCTGCCATCGGATTTAACAATATTGGCACCACTGGGTGTGGTTTGACTTTCTTTCCCCGGCACACCACAAAAACGCCCCTGGTACACACCGATATTATCCAACTGCACATCAACATCGCTGCCACCTAATTGGATAGTGGCGCGGGCGGTTGCGTCGGTTATTGTTGCGGTAAAAATATAGCGCTGCCGATAGTACTGGGTGTCAAGGCCATCAGATCCGGTATAACTCATCACCTGCACATAATCAGGCGCGCCGCTGTCCACGTTTGCTTTAATTCCACGGAAATCATCGGCCTTAGCATCAAAACAAAAGGTATATTCAACCCCCTGCTCCAAAGCCACATCGTGCCACATTTGCACATCCCACGCATTGGCAGAAGCTTTATTAATCACGAATTTAGCTTCGCCATTCCAGGTTACAGAGGTATCCACTAAATTAGTTTTGAATTTTTGAACACCGGTACTTAAGGTCCCATTGGAGGAAAGTAAATTAGGCGCCGACACGAAACAACCCACATTATCTACCGGGTCGCCCGCTTTGCTGCTGGGGCACTGTTCAACGTCATTAAATACACCATCTCCGTCATCATCTAATTCCGATTGCCCGCAGCCGGTCTCATCTACAGCCTCACCTTGCGGTGTGTAAGGGCATGCATCATCTAAATCACTGAATTTATCACTGTCATGATCCAACTGCCGAGGAGAGCAACCCTGCTCGTTAGAAATATCATTGATAGGTGTGAATGCACATTCATCTATGCCATCAAACACAGAATCTTTGTCGGCATCCAGCGGGCAACCCTTATTATCGACAATCGCCTTTTCTGGTGTGTCCGCGCAAAGGTCGAGGCCATCAAAAATTTTGTCTTTATCAGAATCTATCGGGCAGCCCAGAATATCTACTTGCGCACCTTTGAGCGTGTTCTTACAAAAATCCCAAGCATCATTTACACCATCGCCATCTACATCTGCAAAACAACCTAACGAATTAACAGGATCAGAAACAGGTGAACTAGCACACTGATCCACGTTATCCGCTACACCATCGGCATCCGAATCAGATGGTAAATCCCAGGACTGAATAAATAGAGCTACCTGATGCGCGCAATCATCAGTACAGGTTTCCGGTGAGTGGAGCGGCATACGCTTAGAAATATAACTTTCCAGTGCAAGCAAGCTGGTCTTAGCAAAAGCACCCGAAATACTCACCGGGCCTGTGGCTTTTTCACCGTGGCAAGCTACACATTGGTTTTGATAAATCTGCGCACCCGTTTGCCCCTGGGGCGAACCTCCTGCTGCGGGTATTTTTACAACGGTACGGTTGGCGTTGGCAGCGGCCATTATTTGGGCTATATCAAAAAGCGTATCACCCGAATAGACAAGTAATTGATCATCCGCATTGCGGAACCAACGCAAAACTGTGATGGTTTCACCACTGGATTTTAAGGTGGCTTCCAAATCATCGAGGTCATTCCGCGCAAAATTAAAATCGGCAAAAATAGGCAAGCGCAACTCACCGCCAATTAACCCTTCGCGCAGTATCAAGCGGTCTTTATGCTGAGGATTACCCGCATCAATGGGGTTATACACGGCAACAAAATCATTGCCATCACCGGGGCGCCAATAGTAATGATCGATGCCCGCGCCACCCAACAGCATATCGGCACCTAAACCGCCTTCAAGCCTATCAGCATCATCGCCACCAAATAGATCATCAACTCCCTCACCCCCCAGTAAATTATCCCCACCAAATTCGCCGCTAAGCACATCATTTCCCTGCTCCCCCATCAACGTATCGTCATCATTGCCACCCACCAAACGATCATTGCCTTGCCCGCCTAAAATCCTTTGAGCACTTACTTCCGAACCTATAACGGTGTCATTGCCGCCGAGGGTTTCAATGCGGGCAATACTTACAAATAGGGTCTGTAAAAAATTAAAATAATTATCGCTGTCATCGCCATAAATAATATTCGTTCCAGGCCCGCCATCTATTAACTCAAGAGAACTAAACTGGCGGAGCCTAAATACATCGTTTGCGCTGCCCCCACTGAAAACATCATGGCCTAATAGGCTATCAAAACCATCGCCACCATTAATAATATCTACGCCGTTATCACCAACAATTTGATAAAACAGGTCATTACCCACTCCACCATCCAGCACATCATTACCCGCACCACCCATCAAGGTATCATCCCCTTCGGAACCATTAACATGGTCATCATTGGCTCGGCCATAAAAAATATCTCGCAGGGGTGTTCCGGTAAATATATCGCTCAAATTGGTACCCAATACTGGTGTTGGGCTGTTTTTTACTTCAATAGTCACTGTGGCTGTAGCTGAACCACCCTGCCCATCATCTGCGCGATAATCAAAACTGGCTAGCCCTACGTAATTAGGTTCAGGCAAAAAAACCGCTGTGCGCGTTAATTTATTTAAACTTACGCGCCCATGCACGGCATTGTTGACGGCACCAATAGTGAGTTCATTCGTGTTGCTAAAAAAATCATTACTCAACATGTCACTCCAGGCTATGTTTAACGACGGTACACTATTAGCAGAAAAACTATCTGCATTCGCAACAAGCGTGGAGTCAGCGTGAGCCTTAATCAAGCCAAATATTTTTCCGTACACATAACTAGAAATATTTTCATTTCCATTATAAAACCCAAAAAAATGATACCGAACGGACTGTGTCTTACCATAATCCGGCACATTCCATCTGCCATTTTTAAGCGTGAAAAAATTTAAAATGGTGAGTCGATCACTTTCTGAATAACGAACAAAAAGATCTGGCCCATTCGTAGTCACTTCAATATCAGCCAAAGAGATGCCTTCGCCAAAACGAATATCTCCACCATTGATTATTTCGGCTATTTCATTGAGCTCAGGAGAAACTAAAATGTCGCGACCATCACCTATCTTAAAAAGATAGTCGGCGTTGTAAAATCCAGCGACAATTACATCACTCCCTTGCCCTCCAGCAACCGAAATATACCTGCCTGCATCGATATAATCGTCGCCCGCTCCCGCGTTAACCTTCGCTCCACTACAGCCGCCGTCCCATATAAATTCATTGGCATCGCCACCTATAAAAAATCCCTCGCCTTTAGCGTTTACAGTCATTTCCGCAAAAGGCACATAGTTATCCAAAGACAAACCAAGCTGCACGAACAATTCATTTCGATAATTCCTACTCGAAAATTTGTTTTTTTCTTTTAGATATTCATCCGCCCAGTATTGGCACGAATCCCTATAGTTATTTTCATCGTCAGCGCGCTGCACGCGATAGTCATGCATGGCCTCCACGCCATTTAGGAGTGTTTTTACAGTTTCCGATTTAAAAATCAGCATACCCACATCACCGGTTGCGATATTTTTCCACTGTATAGCGTTATATGTTTCGCCCTTAAAATCCCAATCGTGTAAAAATTTTATATTTGTGATAGCCCCACCTAAAACAATCAAATCAGAGGGGCTAGGTTCGTTGAATTGATATAGCAAAATCTTGACCCCTGTTCCGCCCGCCACAAAACTAACCCGGCCTTTTTTACCCAATCGATAAACTAAATCGTCGCCCCCTCCTGGATGTACGGATATCTCGGCCCCTTCTGGGTTTAGCACTATTACATCCGTTAACTCCGTTCCAGATGCAATGCCTCCACCTTTTTTGACGATGAAATCTCCAGATGATTGATCAAAATTTATTTTATTAACAATCTCCTCAAAACTTAACTCAATGTCTGCAAATTTTATTTTCCCTACAACGCTGCCCGGAACCGCCCTTGCATCAACCAAGTTGTAAGTAGAATTAATAGTAAATGCATGTCGAATAGTTAAAATCTGCTGGGCATCGCCATCAATTATTACATTAAGTGCATCACCATCTATAGAAAACGAAGCTTGGCCCGAAGGAATGGCGCTTAAGTCCCAAACATTGCTCCTATTTAAAATACTAGAATATATTTTTGTGCCACTTCCACCGTCACACTGCGGAACAACACCAACACTGGTGCACACAGCAATCCCATCTGATAATTCTTTTTGAAAATTTTCCCTACCTAGGTCATAGGTGTCGTGTCCGTCACCCGGCTTATAAATAAATGTGGCATTAGCGACATTGTCACCCACAAATTTATCATCTCCACGCCCACCCTCTAGGCGATAAACACCATCAACTTTATTATCGCCTAACCCATAGAGGAAATAGGTATCAGCATTAAACGAACCGGCATTAACCCGCTGCAGTACATCAGCTTGGCGCCAGATAGTGCCATCGGATTTAAATTCAACACTTATATTAACTGGGGTGGCGGGCCACAATAAAGGTGACACTGGCGGCCAAAAATTCTCGAGTTTAAGTGCCAGCGGCTGCCCTTTTAGATGAAATACCAACGATTTTTTATCAACATTCCAACTCCCCACATATATATCAAAATGGCTAACAACCTCCCGCCAGTTAACCAACGATACATCAGCTGGTTTTATATCATTGCCAAAAATAATTTTAATCTGACCGACGGAATCAAGAACAATAACATCTTGCCCATCTCCCGCATTATAAATAAATGTATCCGCGCCGCCGTTACCATTAATGGTGTCATTGCCGGGGCCGCCAACAAATGTATTATCTCCCAGAGTGCCTAGCAGATTATCGTTACCAGAATACCCCTCCGTAGCAGGCTCAAATGGTACGCTAAAAATGGTGTTATCTAAGTCATTTCGCTTTTCAATCTGGCGGAGCATATCAGCAAAGTCTATTACCGTTCCATCATCAAAATGCAGAGTTACGATACTAGCGCCGGATTTTATTTTTTGTAAATTTAAATCATCACTCCCCTCAAGAAACAAAATAGAGTCTCCCCGTGAATAATGTAATTCAACCCCCCCGCTTGGATCGCCCCTAAACCATCCATAAAAAACATCCAGCCAAATATCCTCCTGGTTAATACCCCCTTTTAAATAAATATCCAATGCATGATCAGGCAATTGCACAATGATGTCATGGCCGTCACCCACTGACACCTCATAAACCACATCGTGAATATGAAGAAAATAAGATTCATCCTCACCACGACCACCAATAACAGTGCTCACATCACCTGAACGGTAGAATTTTTCCTGATCAACACATTTATCCCAAAAACAGTAATACTGAAATATGTTATTTTCATCCCCTCCAATAAACAAATCTTTGCCGCCATTATGCAATTTACCATTGCCATATATCGTGTCATCGGATGGCGTGGGTATTCCGGGGGCAATCATTTCACGGATGTTCGTCGTATCCAATACTGTGCCATCTGCGAATTCTATAAAATTGATGTTATATCTGTAGTAGAGATCTTCATTAATAAAATTTTCCACATATATATAAAACAAATACTCATTATCATCATAGGCACTTATGATGAACGTATTGGGATCGCTATTTGGCCACGGCTCTATCGTCACACGAGTAATACCCGGCCCGAATACAATACGCCCTTCACCCTTAGCATGCTGGATTTCATCATCACCGCTGAACTTATCGAAATAAAACACGGATCCATAGATCAACGTGTCATTTCCTGCTCCGCCATCCATATACACTTCGTCGTTAGGGTTTTGTGACCCCACTAGCGTATCACCGCCTTCAAAGCCATATAAAGCATCATTGCCTCCACCACCATAAAGGTAATCGCCATACCAGGCATGGTCCTCCGTACCACCTAGCACATTATCCTGAGCATTTCCGATGTCACGAAAAACCCCTACATTAATTTTCACTACCTTACGGGAAAATAATTTATATTTACCCCGTACATCTATATGAAAGGTGTTTAAACCGGCATGCAGTTTAACCGGAATAGAAAACTCAGCTCCGTTAGCCTTTGCGTTAAGCGTTTGTGCGACTCCATTTACCGATAAATAGGACGCAGGATCACTCACGGTTCCGGTAATGGTTTGGTTAACCTCCGTGACAAAATCACGATAACCGTGGCTGGTAATGTTTATTTGCGGCGGGGTGTGGTCGTAAGCCTTTAGGCTAGTCGAATTTTTCATGGTGATTCGATAAGCCTCTACATTATTAATGGAGAAATTCACTCCAGCCAGGCTGCCATTATTGTAAAAAGCTTTTTCAATTTGTTGTGTGGCGGGGTTTAACCGTTCAATATTCGCCACCGCATCAGCGCCGCCCAGCATTTTTAATAGGTCGTGCGCTCGCGCACCGGGAGGGTAACAGGCAAAGCCTTTATAAGTTGTACCCGAGTAGTTATTCTGTGTGTTGCACTGTAATTTTCCTTCAGGCTGGAATCGGGCATTTACCCGCATAGCCACTACATAACCTTCACCAGGTTTAATAAAGAAATCTGTGCCCACAAATACGCTATTTTTTATCGCTGCCGTTTCCGTAAGGCCTGTTGCCGCGTCAATATGTAAGATGTTTTCAACGGCCTGTTCACCGCCCAATTGATTAATCCATTGGCGGGCGGTTAATTGAGGCTTGGAGGCAGTGGGGTAATGCACCCAATTATTTCCCTTAACAAGGTTGAGAGTAGGCATTAATGGATTTGTGACTGCAATTAATTCTTGGCTATTGGTGATGCCATCAAAATCAAAATCTTCGTCGCCATCATTTATTCCGTCTGCATCTGTATCCGCTATTTTAGGATCCGTAATTAACACAGCGGATTCATCTGCCGCCGTTAATGCATCGCCGTCGGCATCGGATTGATCACTTATAGCAAACTGGCAATCCTCACCCGCGCCATCATGATCACTATCTACCTGATCTGGGTTATATACATCGGGGCAATTGTCCGTAACATCCAGTACGTTATCGCCATCGCGATCCTGTTCTGTTGCATCACACGCATCGCCTATACCGTCCTTATCTAAATCCGACTGGTTAGAATTTTTAATAAATTGGCAATTATCTAACGGCAAGAATGTGGGAGATGCTTTGTTTAACTCATCTAAAGCTAAGCCATCAGTATAATAACTGCCCCAAGTTGAACCATCTAAGGATACAAATAATGGCTTAGTATTATCACTGTGCATTTCAGGCAGTGTGACCACTAAAGCGCCTACATCAGTCATCAGTGTAAAACTGTCACCCTCGGTAAAAAGAGTACAATTACACGTGCTAAACCCTGACTGAACAACTAAAATACCTTTAGTCTCTAATTGAGCTGCACTTAATTGTTCAGGAATATATTCTTTTGCAGCCACATTATAACGCCCCAACACAATAGCATCGCCAGTCAAAGGAACCTTACCGATTACTATTGAGGACACATTGGAGTGAGAAGAAAATTTAGCCTGGCTTAGCTGTATAGCTTTAAAAAACATGTAAGGCGCACTTGAACGTGGCCTAAAATCTTTTACACCGTCATTATCATCATCGTCATCACACGCATCACCCATTGCATCTTCATCGTGATTTAATTGATCGGCATTTTTAATGTTTGGGCAATTATCAATAATATCCCCTATTGCATCACCATCTTTATCGGCTTGGTCTTTATTCGCAACCAAAGGGGCGTTGTCCAATTCATCGGGGATTGAATCGCCGTCATCGTCGGCATCACAGGCGTTGCCTAGCCTGTCGTTATCAGTATCCAATTGATCGGTATTAGTAATGCCTGCGCAATTATCGCGGTTATTGGCAATACCGTCGCCATCGTCATCAATAATGGGTACGTCTTGGTTATTGTTGGGGTTGTGGCCGGTGGTTACTTCGCGGCCATCGTTAACGCCGTCGTTATCGCTGTCGGCATTTAAAGGATTAGACTTAATAGCACCGGTTAATTCTTCGCCGTCTGTGCGGCCATCTTGGTCGGTGTCTTTTTGATTGGGCAATATTCCTAGTGGAATTTCTGCGCCATCATTAATGCCGTCTGCATCACTATCGGCATTGTGTGGATCGGTGCCGTTTTGGTATTCATTTAAATTGGATAAGCCGTCTGAATCTGCGTTCGCTGTGGCATCTGCTGCGGAATTTGGATTTAAATTCATGCGTCGTTCGTAGGTGTCGGGCAGGGTATCGCGGTCGGTGTCTTGATTTTTTTCGATAAGCAGGTTGTGGCTCATTAATTTAACGCTACCGAAACCATCATTTATCGGCAAAGGCTCGTCTAAATAAACCTCCCCACTTATTCCTGCCATTACACGCCAATGGGCGGAATCGCCATTAATCGGTTTAAATTCGCTGGTTTGTGCGTCGGCAGTATTGGATAAATTAATAATGACTTGCTCAGGTTTTTGCTCATTATCTACTGACACATCGCCTACCATTTGAGAAATAGGCGCGGCGCTGCCTTCAACATTGATTAACACCACGCTACCGTTAGCAATAGTTAAACCATCGGGCTGGTAAATACTGGCGGCAATGGATTCGTTACCGTAGGGAATGGTGTTTTTTAAAGTAACAATTGATGGCAGCGCGCCGGTGGCCGGAAATAATTCTTTGATGTTACCCGTATGGGTAATTAAACGATAAAAATAAGGGGTTGATGGATTGACCCCACTAATACGCACCCGCATAACACCGGCATTTTCAGCCTGTTGCGCCAAACTGGCATTATTGGATTCCGTAAAACTTGGTTCAATTAAAATACCTGGCGCAGGGATTTTACCTGCCACATCCAAATAAATTTCAACTCCAGGTTTCGCAGGCTGGTTTGTTTGCCAAGCCAAGGTGAAGGATTTAGCTGTAACATCCGCTACTGTTAAATCGCTGTAGTTCATAGCCCAAAGTGGTGTATTGCAGGCTACAAGACCCAGTAATAAAGCCAATACTTGGGATTTAATAACATTGAGCCGATTCATTGCGACTTCCTTTGTGGTTTTGAAAAATGTGATTGGATGTGTTTTTTACTATGGGTGTTTTTTCTTGATGTTGGGTATGCGTGCAGCGCAGCCAAAATTTTTAATATCACTTAAGGGCACCTCCGGAAATCCACTTTTCGCGCGCTCGCGGCGTTATTTTCGTGCTCAGTCGGTCATTTATACCGCATAAACTCCCTCCCTCCGCGCGAAAATGCCTTGCGATTATCACGAAAATTGAATTTCCGGAGGTGCCCTTAAGCCTGTGCATTGATGTGCAGCCAACTGTTGAGCACCTTCTGCAGGTCGGGTTTTAACCCGACAATCGGACGCAAGCCCGACCTATACAGTGCGCTCGCGGGTTTTAAAATCAATCAAGTTTCCGAATTTTGGATTTAATTTCAACAAACTTTCCCTGCACATATTTATAAGTAATTTAAAGCTTATAGGGCGGATTAGCCGTAGGCGTAACCCGTGCAACGCACCACCAGCCAAGTGCAAACCCATTAAAAACCGTACAACTAAATCTAAGTATTCACAAAGTTCCCTGGGTTGCGGCACCCTTCAGCACGGGTTAAACCCGCCCTACAAGACTGAACATCATCATTACTTCAACACATCCGCGTCATTTAATAATGGGTCGTGCATTTCTGGGATTAATTGGTTTTCTTGGCCTTTGCATTCGCTTTTGGATGGGTAGCCTTTTTGCCAGGTGAGGTTTTTGGTGGTGAGCCAGGTTTTTACGGTGGCGGAATCGGTGGGTTGTTTTTTGTATTCGCCATTTACCAATTTGTAATGCACCCAAAGCTCAGCTTTTTTTGAAAAGCCTTTTTGCGGATTGCCCATTAGGTTGGATTCGTAGAGTTTGCGCCACATGACAATATCTGGTGCTTTGTCCGCATCAAAATCGCCAAAATATAATTTGGCAAAACTGCGCCAGGCGGGGTAGCTTTTACCTTCCATATATTTGAGTAGATTGCTGTAAGCACCATATTGCGGCGTGTCTTTTGGTTGAGCGGCACGTTCTTCTGGTGTGATTATTGGCAATACCGTGCCTGGGTCGTTATTAATTACAATATCGTCATTCATAAACCAGTTGGCGGCAAAAATAACGGCTTTTTTACTGGTAGATGACACAATAAAATCTCCATTTTTAGTTACAACTAATTCTTTTTGCCCATCGCCATCAATATCGCCATAACGCAAAGGATTAACATCTAAACAGCCGTGTGTGGTGACGGGTTTGGTGTGTTTTTCCCTGTGCACTACGTCTTTGCCTGTTTGCGGCAATGAGGGGTCGGTTACTTTCCAATAAGGTGAGCTATAAACACCTTCAGCATGCAATATAGTTGCACTTTGGGGAATTTCTCCTGACATAATTGTTATATCTGAGTAGGAATTGATCTCCCAGCCCCCAAGAGTTTTATCTGCCAAATTATAAAAGCCAGCAATAGTTCCATTCGAGCTTAAAGTAAGGTAGAAATCTGCTTTCTCTGTTGAAACCAGAAAAGAAGCAGACTCGCCAAACATTTGATATATGCGCTTAAATAGTGCTGGCTCCGATTGCCTTGTGATTGTTTTTGAATCGTCCAGTGCATCCGCATAAGCAGTAGATAAATTCAAAACAAAAATCATAAATACTAATATTTTATTATTGTGACTCATTACTTTTCTCCGCATGAAACCTTAAAAGAATCATCATCTAAAGATCTATTTTTATAATTTTCAAAAGATCCACGAGTTTCCTTCCCCCCAATCATAAATTTATCGGGTTTAATCCATTCCCTCTCCCCATAAACAAAACACCACTCCTGCCCTGCTCTGGGGTCTGGCGCTGCATAAACCCCACCCTTCCAAATATAATTTCTGTACGGTAAATCCATTTTGTCTGCATCGTGCATGATGGTCATAGCATATTTAACAGATTTTTCTTTAGTGTCTGAAACACCGTTAATTAAAAGCTCAACCCAGGCTTTGGGCGCAGCCAAGGTTCGAAGCGGTTTTGTGCTGGTTACATTAAGAAACACACTAGCGCCTTGGTTGTATCCACCTAAGCCTTTTGCCAGTAATTCATACTCATCATCCGCATGGGTGGCAGCGGTTGCGGCATTTGACACTGTGCCCGTAGTAATTTTACGTAGTGGTGAATCGGTAGAGTTACTGTAGGTACCGGCATAACCTTCATTACCCGTGCGGCTGAAAGCGCGGTAAAAACTGCCTACACCGCCTTTGGTATCATCTTTAGCCAGCGCAACAGCTTTGGCCACTATGTTATGCCGCGCATCATAATGATTGATTGAACTTGCACCGGTGGCGGTATAGGCGCTGAATTCCTCTGCCGCTTTTACACCAGCTTCTTCGCTGTCTTGCGCTTGGCCGCCATAGGTGTAAGCGTTGTATATTTGGTTAAAGCCTTTGCTGCCACGCTCATCCGCACCGCCCACCGTCACACGGTAATTTTTCCACTGCAATCCGCCGCTTTCAATTTGCGCCATGCCTTTTAAAATCAGGCCGGGTTTAAAATCAACACCGGTTAGTTTTTTGACGGCGGCATGTACGGTGGCCGAATAGGTGGCCGGAATGGCGGTAAAATTTGGCCCGTCTGGGTAGCTTATTGTTCCATCAAATGCGTTGGCGGCAGCTGTTAGAGCGGTACCTCCAAGGGTATCGTCTAAGTCATCAAACTTTAAATTGGGCTTGGTTTTCCAGTGGTTGTAGGCTTGGATGTAGTGGCTCCAATGACGGCTTAACTCGGCAATAGGTTTATAAATGCCATCGTCTTTCATATCACATTTTCCGTCCTTACCAAGCCCCGCATAACTAATGTAATTAAAGCGGCAGACCATTTTTTGAATTGACGGAACACCGGTTGAATAATTACTGCCGAGCTCCCGCACACTACCGGGGGACTTACTTGGCGATACGCCCAACTGCCACAACACCGCCTCCAACATCTGCACATCACTGCCCTTATCCCCCGCCTTTAACTCCCGCGTTTCCACGGTAAAACTTTCGCTGTAATTCGTCGGCGCGCCGGTTTTATCTAGGGTCACGGCGTTGTAGCTGGCTTTCACCAGTTGGCCGTTTTCCCAGCGGGCGGTGCGGTTGGGCTCGTCTCCGGTGGCAGGTTCCCACCAGAGGTAATGCTGGCCTTCGTTTACAAAGCCTGCGTGGCCGGTGCCTGCGGGGGTGAAGGCGCAGCCTGCGCCGCCATTGATGCCGGGGCCGCTGCATATCCAGCCGTCGGCGTTAAATTGCCAGTTGATGCTTTGCACCGGTTCGAGTGCGCCGAACTGGTCTAGCGTGGGCGGTTGGAAGCGGTATTTTAGGCGTAGGCCACCCAGGCTGCGGACGCGGCGGGTGCGGTTGGTTTGGGTTTCCAGTAGGTGGGTGATGTCGGTTTCTTCGTGCGGCAGTTGGTAGGCTACCCGCAGGCCGCCGACGGCTTGGGTGATTTCCCATTGGCGTGCAGCTAAGGCGGTGCCGCTGGGGGGCCAGTTGACACTTTGCTCTTTAGTGATAGGCGCGGTGTTGCCTTGGGTGTCTTTGAGTTGGCCACTGAGGCTTATGCGGTTGGCGCCGGTTTGCAGGTCTTTGGCGGTGGGCGAGTAGACCAGGGTGAGGCTGTTGAAGGCCCCGGCGGTGAGGGTTTCGGCGGTGGGCCAGGTGCTTTGTTCGGCGCCGTCTAGGTAGATTTTGAGGTATTGCGGCAGCGTGTTAACGGCCTGTGGGCTGGCACCGCTGAAGATAGTGGTGCTGTTGAGTTGGAGCTTAAGGGCGGGCCAGTCCAGGCTGCTGCCGGGGGCGGCTTTGATGGTGCTGGTAAGTTCCGGGGCGAGCACGCGGGCGATGCTGGCGTTGAATTGGTAGTTTTCCAGCGGGTAGGTGACGGGATCGCCGATGGGGGTGCCGGTGTCGGTTTTGAGTTGCAGGGTGATGGGGGTTTTGATTTTGGCGGTGACGAAGGCGTCGCCAAGCACATCGCTGCCTTTGACGTTGGCGCGGATCAGGCCGTCGTCGTCGGAGGTAACGCTGACGGGGCCTTCGCTGGCGTTGAGGCTGAGGGGTTTATAGCCTTGGGTGGCGAAATCGTTGCCATCCAAACGGCGGCTGGTGAGTTCGGCGGGTATGCCGTGCAGGCGTATTTCGGCCAGGCGGCTGAATTTCTCATCGCGCCAATCGCCGTCATCCTCGTCTTTGTCGCTGTCTTCGCTTTTGGGTTTGTAGGTGTCCAGGCGTTGATAACGGAAGATTTGTTTGCTGGAAGGTTGTGCGAAAGGCTGGCCGACCAGGCCTTCTATGGTTATTGGCTGGCCAAGCTGAGTGACCATCCTGGGGCCTAGGTCTACGTCGACACTGAAGCTGTGGCTGCCAGCACTGGCTTCACTGAGTGTAACTTTGTAGGTGGAGGCGAGGCCCGCAGAGCTGGTGCTGTTGAATTCATCCAACGTTGGGGTGCTTTTGCCGACAGTCAGTTGCCCCGCCCAGATACCAAAGCGGTTGGTTTTAAAGCTGGTGAATTGCTCCGCCTGGGCTTGGCCGTGGCCGGGCTGGATATCAATGCCGGGTACTATGCTCATAGGCGACTTCAAGCCACCGGGGCGAATGTCGGCGTTTTCCACTGGGTTATTAAAGCGGTCCAACACCCGGATGCGAAATGCATCGGGGGCGTTCATGTTGTAAGTGATGCGAATATAGTCAGTCTTGGTGGATTCAAGTTTGCTGGGTGTGTTGGCTTTAGGCTTGGGTTGGAACAACAATGTATGGGCTTGTTTAACGCCGGAAACCACCGCCACTGCGGTTTGCGGAATGGTGATACCGGTGGGTTCGCCCGCTTGCTCGGTATAGAGTTTTTCGCCTAGTTTATGGAATACCTGGACGCGCCCTTGGGCATCGGTGAGCTGGCGGCCCGACGCGTTAGTGGCCGGTGTGTATTGTTTTAGCTCGCCCTTGCCGGTAACTAAAAACCATTTCACAAACACATTGGGTATGCCCTTACCTTCGGCATCCAATACTTGCAGGCTGTAGGGTTCCGGCAGTAATTCACCCACGGGGCAGCCCAAGCCGCCACAATCCGGGGCTTGTTGTGAGACTACCAGGCTGGCAATTTTTTTGTTGGTGATGGCCAGCTGGACCGTTTTAGGTGCAAGCCCCGGTACGCTGATGGTGATGTCGTACACACCGGTTTTCAAAGGTGCAGTGACTTTTACCGTGGCCACGCCGTTTACATCGGTGACAATGATGGTGCTGCCCGCGTTGGCGGCGCTAAAGCCTGTGCTGCCGCCTGCGCCAAAATTAATATCCGTGGCGGTAAACGTGATGGGCGCGCCCACCAAGGGTTTGCCGGTGGGGCCGGTGACATAAATTTGCAATGGCTCGGGCAGTTCGCTGCCGGGCTGAGTGGTTTGCCCATCGCCCTGGGTAATATTCACCTGGCCTACTGTGGCGCTGTGGTTGTGAATGGACAGGGAGACCGAATACTGGCCGCTGAATTGGGCACCTGCGGCAAATACCACCAGCGCATACTGGCCGGTACTGGGTAGCTGAAGGTTACTTAGCTGCACATCAAAATAGGGACGTTCGGTGCTGGCGATGATGACGCCGTTGGGGTCTTCCAGTGCCAGCATCAGGCCCAGGGTGGCAGGCGCAATGGCACGCGCTTTGAGGGTGGCAATGTCGCCTTCAAGACCCATAAAGGTGTAGCGGTCTTGCTCTGTGGCCTGAGCCAAGGCGCCATTGGCGGTTTGGTTGGGCAGAATTGTGGTTGATGATGTTGCTGGCTCTGTTGGTGCTGGGCTGTCCTCTTGGATAGTTTTAGGTAGTACCGTAAACGGCATTGTGTTGCTGTCGCGGCCGTTGGCTATCACTTTAATAGTGCCGGTGGCGGCATTGGCGGGCACACTGGCTGCGATAACGGTGGGCGTGGCGTAGACAATATTGGCAGGCAGCTCGTTAAAAACAATCTCGTTATTGGTGATGATGGGGTCGAAACCCTCACCTTGAATCATGACTAAATCACCCGGCACACCTCGGCCAGGA
>JBEGTZ010000307.1:0-9382 GCA_041179125.1 Pseudomonadota bacterium
TGCCCTGCATTTTTAACTTTCACTATTCACACCAATGGCTTACACAGCTTTTGGGCGCCCAACTGAGGTTTCTAGGTTAAAGGGTGGTGTTAGTTGTGTACCACGGTGTTAAACACGTCGAAGTAGGTGGGGAAGGTTTTGGCAGTGCATTTGGGGTCGTTGATGCGTACCGGCACTCCGGCCAGGCTCGCCAGGGAAAAACACATGGCCATGCGGTGGTCGTCGTAGGTGTCGATGCTGGCGTTGGGGGTGAGTGTGTTGAGGGGGGAAACTGCCAGCCAATCGGCGCCCTCTTCCACTTCGGCGCCGAGTTTGCGCAGCTCTGTGGCCATAGCGTTGATGCGGTCGGTTTCTTTCACGCGCCAGCTGGCGATGTTGGTGAGGCGGCAGGGGCCGTCGCAGAACAGGGCAACTACGGCGAGGGTCATGGCTGCGTCGGGGATGTGGTTGAAGTCGCGGTTGAATGCTTTGAGTTTTTGCCCTTTGGGGAAGCTCGCCTGCACCCAGTTGTCGCCGTAGCTAATATCAACGCCTAGTGCTTCTAAGGCTTCAGCAAAGGCGATGTCCCCTTGAATGCTGTGTTTGCCCAGGCCCATCACCCGCACCGGCCCGCCGCCTAAGGCGCCTGCGGCGAGGAAATAGGATGCGGATGAGGCGTCGCCTTCTACAAATACCTGGCCTGGGCTTTGGTACTGCTGGCCTGCGGCGATATGGAACGATTCCCAGCCAGTGCGCGTCACGTCAACGCCAAACTGCGCCATTAAATTCAGGGTGATTTCAATATAGGGTTTGGAGATTAGCTCGCTGGCCATTGTGATGTGCGCGGCCTGGCCGAGCATGGGCAGGGCCATCAGCAAGGCGGTGAGAAATTGGCTGGAGACATCGCCGCGAATGGACACGGCGGGCACGCTGGCAATAGATGCCGGTTTGATCAGCAGCGGTGGGTAGCCGGGCTGCTCCAGGTAGGTGATATCTGCACCCAGTTGCCGCAGGGCATCGACTAAATCGCCGATGGGGCGCTCGTGCATTCGCGGCACGCCGTGGAGTTTATAAGTGCCGCCGCTAAAGGCCAGTGCGGCGGTGAGCGGGCGGAAGGCGGTGCCTGCGTTGCCGAGGAATAAATCTGCTTCTTTAACCGGAAATGCACCGCCGCAACCGCTGACGCTGTAATGGTTCTGGCCCAATTGAGTGACGGTTACACCGAGGCTTTGCAGCGCTTCTAACATGCGGTCGGTGTCATCTGAGGCGAGCAGGTCGCGGATTTCAGTTTTGCCACCGCTTAGCGCCGCCAACAGCAAGGTGCGGTTAGAGATACTTTTGGAACCGGGCAGCGTGATGGTGCCTGCGGCGAGGCTTGCGGCGGGAAGATTAAGAAATTCCATAACACACCTAATTAGAAGGGCTAAAAAAGCCCGGCAGTCTGGCGAATTGACGCGGGAAAAACAATGTGCGCAAAAGTAAAAACTACAGCGCTTTGAGCACCATCATGGCGGCATTCACGCCGGTTTCCGCCGCGCCTTCCATATACCCTTGAAAGTCCGCCGAGCAATGCTCCCCTGCAAAATACAGGTTGTCCACCGGCTCGCCCTCCACTCCGGCAAAAGCACTCCATTGGCCCACTTTATAACAGGCGTAACTGCCCAGCGTGTGGGGATGTTCCGGCCAGTAGAACATGCCAAAACGCTCGTTATAAAACTGCTGCAAACTGGGGTAAATTTTATTCAGCTGTTTTAAATACACCTGTGCCTGTACGGGTTTTGGGTTGGCGAGCATTGCGGCGGATTGGCTGCCGCCGGTAAAAACGGTAAGGCCACCGGCCTGGCCCGGTTGCATTTGGCTGTTATCCCAAGCTAATTGCACTGAGGTGTCGGTGAACACCTGGCCACTAAAACCCAACTCCCGCCACAGGCGTTTGTGGAAGCCTAAAAAGAATTTGGCGTTGGTGCCGTAGCCCAGCGAATTAATGGCGATGCGTTTAGTGGCGCTAATTCCGGCAATTTTTAGGTTCACTTGACGCAATTTAGTGAACGGCAAGGTGCAGATGATGTAATCGAAATAAATGTCTTCACCGTTGCGAAACAACACGCGGTAGCCGGGGCCTGCGTTGCTGATGGCTTGCACTTCGTAACTTAAATGAATATTGGGTAATTGCTCGGCTAATTTATCCACCAATTGCTGGTTGCCACCGGCAATTTTGTAGCGCTCATCGCTTTCGCCAAACAGTTCAAACTCATCAGCTTTAAGGCTGGGGTCGAATAAAAATAAAAAATTCACCGCCGATTGCTCCGCAGCATCCAGGCCGTATTCAGTGGTGAATGCGCTGTCGAACAATGCCAATAACCAACCGGAAATACCTTTTTTAATTAAATAATCCACGATGCTTAATTGGTCGAATTTATGCGCATTGCCTGGGTTTTTATAGGTGATTTCATCGGGCAGGCTATTAATATCCGCCAGGATAGATTTGCTAAACGGCGCCAGGGCTTTTAATAAATCATCCACCGTGTAATGAGTGTTTTCGATGTAAAAATCGTATTTATCCACTTGGGTATCCGCAGCGGTATCCAGTAGCGGTAATTTAAACTCCTTCGCCAGCGCTAATAGCGTTTTATGGTTGCTGTCGATAAATTCGCCCCCTAATTCCGTGGTTATTCCATCGGCAACCAGGTTGGCTTGGCTGAATACGCGCCCACCGGTTCGCTCGGCAGCGTCGTAAATCTGCGCGCTTACGCCGTGTTTTTTCAGCATATAACCCGCCATAAGCCCGGCCATGCCCGCGCCCAATATGGCAATTTGTGGTTTGCGTTTGCCGCCAGGTTTGCTCGCGCAGGCGGCAAGCCCCGCGCTGAGCGCCGCTGCCGCTAAGCTGTTTTTGATAAATTGGCGGCGCTTAATGGTGCGCGCGGGCAGGCTTTGCCAAAATACACTGCGTAATTGATTCAGTAAGGGATGTTTAGGCGCCGACATAAAAAAGACTCTCTTTGAGGTTACTCTTTGAAATAAGGTAATCCTTGAAATAAGGCAATCCTTGAAATAGGTTGCCTCCTGAAATAACGTGTTAAAGCAACTGACGGGCAACATACCCGAAGTGATCGCCGGGGTACAGACGCTATAACTTCCGCCTTGTGCGGCAGTTAGACGATAACCACAGGCACACTGCTGTATCATGCGGCCTTTTTTTGCATCTTGGGGAGATCCGTGTGACATCTATATCCGATGCGGCTAAAACCGCTTACGCAAGCTTTGGGCAAGCAGCCAGGGACTTTGGGTTGTGTCGTTTTTACGCCTATCTAGGCTGCTACCTGGTGGTACTGCTGGCGGCGTTATTGCGTATTGAATACATCATCCAATACAACCCCATGCACGAAATCTGGAGCGACCCGGCCCGCCATTGGGAGCAGGGCATCGACACGCTGCGTTTTGACCCCATGTCCATGACCGACCCGATTTTGTACCAGCTGTACATCGGAATGCTCGGCAAATTAACCCTGAAAATCCCCGCCTTGGTGGCGTTTTATACCTCGATACTAGCCATCATCGGCCCCTGGCTTTGGTACCGTTTCCTGCGCCAAATGCTGCCCACCAAATTACAGGCCTTAGTGGGCTGGGCGCTTATCTCCATTATTCCCTCCTGGATTAGCATCTACGGCTACTACATGCAGGAGACATTACTCATACCGTTGCTGGGCGCAGCGCTGTACGCCACCTGGCGCGCACGGCGCAAACAGGATGTCGCCGCATTCGCCTGGATGGTATTGTTCTGGAGCCTGGCCGGTTTAACACGCGGCGTTGCTATTCCAATGGCCGCTGTGGCGGGCCTTTGGGTGTGGTTTGAACAAGAACAAAAAGTCCGCAAAGCCTTGGTATCCCTGCTTATCCTGGGCTTAATACTGGGGCCATTAACCTACCGCGCCTACAAAATCGTTCACGTATTTGCCCCCCAAGGCATGGCCTATATGAACCAAATTTACGCGCGCTCCGGCAAAAAATGGATCGAAATGACCTACGACCGCGAAGGCGCTGTGTGGGGTTATGGTTTCGGCTCCCCCGCCACCGGCAGCAAACCCTTCGCGCCCTTTAGCGATTGGGGAACCCAGCGCGAAGGCCCGGTGACGGCCTTTGTAGACCTGGACGAAGGCTCCCGCGATTGGGACGGCCTGTTCGAACGGGAAGCCCTCACCTGGGAAAAATACTCCTGGATATTAAAAGAAAATATTATCTTTTTAATGCAAAGCGAATCCTGGCCAGACTCCAACACCGAGCGTTGGCTGGGCCTGGTGAATAACGTCACGCGCTGGATTTGGCCGCCTTTGCTGCTGATTGGCATCATCTGGACGGCACTGCTAGCGCGCCGTATGAAAGGCGCCTGGTTATTTCCGTCCATGATTTGCGCCTGGTTTTTTGTGCAGGCCATACTGCCTATTTCCGTTAACGAAGGCCGCTACCGCAAACCGTTTGAAGGCTTAATTATTGTGCAGTTAATTATACTCGCCAGCCGCACCGGCCCCCTTTCAATAGGCCGCCGTAAACCCTCCGTTACCGCCTCAAAAGCTGAGCCAACGAGCACTTAACCATGTCTGAAACACTACCGTCCGCACCCCTAGCGTCAGAACAATTGCTGTCTATTTTAGTGCCCATGTACAACGAAGAGGCGGTAATCGACCGGCTGTTTGCCGCCCTGGAGCAAACGCTCGCACAGGTAGAAATCCAGTATGAAATCATCTGCGTAGACGACGGCTCCAAAGACACCACGCGCCAACAAGTGCTGGGCCACACCCAGCGCGACAGTCGCATCAAAGCGGTATTTTTCTCCCGCAACTTTGGCAAAGAAGCCGCCATGACAGCAGCGCTGGATTACGCCAGCGGCGATGCCATTATCCCCATTGATGCCGACTTACAAGACCCGCCGGAATTAATTATTGAAATGGTCAAAAAATGGCGTGAAGGTTTTGACGTGGTATACGCCAAGCGCGTTTCCCGCGACACCGACACCGCCATGAAACGCAATTCCGCTGGTGGTTTTTACAAACTATTTAATGCAGTAAGCGAATTTAAAATTCCAGAAAACGTAGGCGATTACCGCCTGATGAGCCGCCGCGTGGTGGACGCCATCAAACAACTGCCAGAAAAAGACCGTTTTATGAAGGGTTTATTCTGCTGGCCGGGGTTTTCCAACACCACCGTTGAATTTGAACGCCAAGCGCGAATAGATGGCGAAACCAAGTTTAATTATTGGAAACTATGGAATTTTGCCTTAGCGGGCATTACGTCTTTCAGCTCACTGCCGGTGCGCCTAGGCGGCTATTTAGGCCTATGCGTTTCCGCCGTGGCATTTATGTACGGCGCCTACATTCTGCTGCGCACATTAATTACCGGCGTAGACGTACCCGGTTACGCCTCTTTAATGATCGTGGTGTTGTTTATAGGCGGTGTGCAGTTATTTTTTATGGGGCTAATGGGTGAATATATTGGCCGCATTTATAAAGAAGTCAAAAACCGACCTATTTATTTAGTGGAACAGCAGGTTGGTTTTGGTTTGAAAAAATCGTAATTATTCAGCACTCCCGATGAGATGAGTAGAGCGTAGGTTGGGCAGTAATGCCCAACACAACACATTCCTCTGCCGCACGCCGATATTTCAAGGCGCCGCATTCCGAGCATTTTTTATCGAAGACACTGCTGCGTAGGGGCGCAATTTATTGCGCCCCACTGAACCGCCAGCGCAACTATCCAACCAAGGCGCGATGAATCGCGCCCCTACAGGTTGAAATGATGCATCAGCTGATCTATAGGGTTTTAGCTATTAACGCCCAGCTCTACTTTGCAAACTTATTTACATTCAACTTCACTTTCATAACGAATATACACCATCACTTCAAATACCGAGATGCGATCCCATTCGACGCGGTTATGCATACTTGTGATTTTTGAACTGCAAACACTGCTGACGCTCAAGAGCTGTTTTATTTTGACAATATCCTCGGCGATTTTTAACAGAATTTCTTGACGATATTTTTCTGGGTTTACAATACTAAGGCCAATATCTTCATTCGGTTCCAGCTCTGTGCGGCCTACCGGTTTTAGTTCGCCAATAAATTTTTTCAGGCTGTTCACTTGCTCTTTTGCCGGGGTGGAGGCACTGTAGGATTTTTTAATGACCAGATCAATTTTACTGGTGTCGCTTTTTTTATTGTCTTCAATTATTTGCAAGGTTTCAGTGATGGGCAACAATTTTCCCAACCTGTGTACAGTGAGGATTTGATGTGATTATTCCTCTTATCGCACCCGGCAATTTGGTTTTCCGCTTAGAAATCTCCTTAAATTAACACCCATCAAAAATAGCGAACCCGGTCACACAAAGGCCAATATACGTATTTTTACGTATAGTTTCGCCTGAACCTAAAGAATAGTCTTCTGGTGCGTTTTAATAAACCACGAGGAGATTAATATGAAAATTATACAAACGGC
Source organism: Pseudomonadota bacterium (assembly GCA_041179125.1). GTDB lineage: Bacteria > Pseudomonadota > Gammaproteobacteria > Pseudomonadales > Cellvibrionaceae > CAMCXE01. The sequence continues at coordinate 6,469 of JBEGTZ010000307.1, forward strand.
CATTGTTGGCTTGGCTATTTCGGCTTTATTGGGGTGTGCAGGTTCTACCGGGAGTAGCACAGGGGGATCCAGCCCAGGCTCTAACAATTCAACACCTTCATCCAGTGGCAAAACCAATAAATATCATTCTTTGAATAATATTGGCAGCTCCAGCAGCGGAAGCATTAGTTCAAGCACATCAAGTAGTGGCTTTGCGGGTTCGTCCAGCAGCTCAGGGGCCTTGAGTGGGGATAAATTTATTGCCACTCAAGTAAATCCATTTATTGCTACACGTTATGATCCGTTTTCTACATTTGCTATAGATGTTGATACGGCAAGTTATGATGTGTTTTATCGCGGTGCAAACGACCAGGGCAGCCTGCCTAATCCTGATAGCGTGCGCATTGAAGAATATGTCAATTATTTTAAATATAGTTACCCCGCTCCTGCGCTGGATGCCGTAAAACCTTTTTCTGTAACTTTAAATGTGGTGCCGAATATTTTGGATCGCGCCACCCATGTTGTGCGTGTAGGGCTTAAAGCGGCGGCGCCGCCGAAGCAGAAAAAACCGGTCAATTTGGTATTTTTGGTAGATGTATCGGGCAGTATGGGCAGCTCGGATCGCTTGCCTTTGGTGAAGCTATTAATTAAAGATGCTTTGTCTATTTTGGCGCCGGATGATCACGTATCCATTGTTAGTTACTCGCAGAATATAATATTAAATTTACCCACCACAGCGGTAGCCGATAAAAATGTCATTATTGCTGCGGTAGATGCATTGGTGGCTGACGGCAGCACCAATGGTGGCGCCGGAATTCAATTGGCTTATAAACAGGCCCAAGCGGGATATATTAATGGCGGTATTAACCACGTAGTTTTGTGTACCGATGGCGATTTTAACGTGGGTACCACATCGAATGAGGCGTTAGTTAAATTAATTGAAACCGAGCGTAAAACCGGTGTAACTCTAACCACGTTAGGATTTGGAGCGGGCAATTTAAACGATGCCATGATGGAAAAAACCAGCAATGCGGGCAACGGAATTTACAGTGTTATTACCTCTGAGCAGCATGCCCGCCGATACGTTGAAGAGCGCTTGCTGTCCAATTTATTGTATGTGGCAAAAGACGTAAAAATTCAAATGGAATTTAACCCGGATTTAATTCGCAGTTACCGATTGTTAGGCTATGAAGATCGCGATATTGCGGATGCTGATTTCCGGGATGACAGTGTAGACGCAGGTGAAATTGGTGCTGGGCACACAGTTACAGCACTCTATGAAGTGGTGTTGCGCGCAGCGACACAACCCTTAATTAATAATGCACCTGCGCTTAAAGATGGCTCTAAATTTACGGCCAAACTGGAAGGCGCCTATGATGATTTAGTCTTGGCCAAAGTGCGCTATAAAGATGTTGATGCCACGGCAGCTACGCCCGCTAAAGAGTTTTCAGTCAGCATTAAAAATGCCGAGGAAAATATTACCAAGGCGGATGCTGATCTACGCTGGGCAGTTGCTATGGCCGCCTATGCCGAAATTCTTAGACACAGCCCGTTTGCGGATAAAACTGCGATTCCACAATTGGAGAGTATATTTAAAGAGCAGAGCGTTTTAGATAATGACCGCAAAGAGTTTTATCGGTTATTTTTAAAAACCAAAACTGCGTTGACGGCGCCTGCGGTTAAGTAGTTTTAGGATACAAGCTGGTGGCGCGGTTGCAGGGTGTACAAGCTTGCTTGCCCACCCTTTCAGCTCAGCCTGGATTATTACGATATCTTATTAAATTGCTTAAAAGTGGTGGGCAACACGTTGCCCACCCTACGCGCTGAGCTGGGCGGTATCGCTGGACGCATTCTCTATTCCTTCTGCCCAGATTTCAAATTCGGAATCCTGAAATCTTTCTCTCGCCTAGATATATGGTTTTCTAAAAATATCTAATAGGTAATCTGTACAAAAAAAATCCCCGTAGGGCGTCGCCTTGGCGCGCCGCACCGAAGACTCCGATACACCGAAAACGGCGCACCAAGGTGCGCCCTACGGTTAGTGCGGGTTACGCGTTACGGATTGAAAACTATTGCGGGTTGCGCGTTCCGTACGATTTATTTCGATTCCAATAATTCTTCAGGTTTGGTGATTGCCTTCTATTATAAATTCAAAATTAAGTTTTATTCTGCTGATTATTTCTGGGTGTTTATTATTTAATCCGGATTCATGAGCTTTGGTTTCGAGTGCGTACATAAATAAGTTTTTGTACAATTTCTTTTTGGTGGTCAAGTTTTCTAATGTGAACACAGATTCAATAAGTTCCTTTAATGCATCTTCAGAAAGTTTGCCATATTTTAAGTGGGTGATACGCTCTATAACGGCGCCAATTGCATTGTATGGGCTGCCTTCAAAGGTCTCATTGTTGTGTGAGCTATTGTATTCTTCTACTTGTTTTGTAAGTCGTTCCGGTGTGGCGAGGCAGTCCAATAGATTGTCCCAAAGAGAATTTATTAATGGCCTATCGGCAGTAGTGTAGGCATGTTTGGCGATCTCGCACCCGACTAGGAGCGTGGCCGCCATGGCAATAGAGTTACTTTCCAGTGCTGTTAGGGTGGCGGTCAGATATTTATGTGCGTTCTGTCTGGTTATGGATTTGGTGTGGGCGAAAAAGTCCCACTCAAGAAACATTTTGCGCTTTAAAAGCAATTTAATGGCAATGTCATTGAAGCTTTCGATATTAAGAGGTGTTTCGCGAAATATTGAGTGATTGTGGTAGAGGCTAAAGAATCTCAGTCTATAATTGTCATCCAATAATCTGCTAATAAAATCGGCGTTAATATTTGAAGCCTGGTTCGATTGTTGTGTTAGATAGCTTTTCAGTTCTGATATCAAATCGCAGTCTTTAGGTGTGTTTGCAGGTGTGGGCTTCTCTCTAATAACGCATTCTAATCT
>JBEGTZ010000308.1:0-8580 GCA_041179125.1 Pseudomonadota bacterium
CTCGCGGCAAACACGCCTCCGCGCCCATCAGCGCAGGCCTTAGGGTTTGCCACAGATGAATAAACCCCGCCTTGGCCGCTGCGGTATCGCAGCCTAAATAACGCACCAGCAGCAGCGCCTCTTTTTGCGTCACGCCCCAGCGGTTTTGTGGGCCACCAAACTGCGCATTCAGCGCCGCTAACAAGGCATCTTGTTCGTCCCGCGTGAGGCTGAGGGTGGCGATGCAGGTGCCTAGGGTGTGTGCGCTGTTTGATCCGCCGCCCGTTAACTGCCCGCCTAAACCCCAGGGCGCCCAAAGAATTGGCTCGCCGCCGGTCAGCGCGCTGCGTTCAATTTGCACGGGGCGCCCGTCGCGCCACAACTCAAACCCGGTGTGGCAGCGGCCTTGATCAAACCAGTCCTGGGAGGCCGGGCGCCCTAAGCACACAATGTCCCAGGCTAATAACTGGGCATCTGCGGTCAGGTTAAAACGGGTGTTCAGCTGTGCATTGGCGCCGTTGAATACCAGGGTTTCCTGGGGCAACCATTCAAGATAACTGCCCGCGCTTTGGTTGAGGGTGATGTGTGTGCGCTGCGGCGCGCAGCCTCCGTCGGCGGCGTAGATTTTCCCGGCGGAGGGTGTTGTGAGCAGCGCCTGGGCGCCGGGTAATAACTCGGCCTGAATACACAATTCATCCCCGGTCACCAAGCCGCCGGGCGGGTGCAGCCAGTAGAGATGGCAGTGCGGCCCCTCCGGGTAAAAGGGCCGTTGCACCCGCAGGGGGCCGAGGTGTTCGGCGCTTAACAAGCGCGTTTTACCCGCCCGCAGGCCTAGGCGTAGGTGTAGGTTGGCGTACCAGTGGCGGGGTGTGGGGCGGTTGGGCATGGTTGTGTCTGTGAGGTTTAAGACGCGGGCAGCTTATCCTAAAAGCTGAGGTTTGATTAGGGAGCCTCAGTTGGATCCCCCAAGTCTGTGCAAGTCTTTGGTACGTCTAGCAAAAGTTAAATTTCGAACAATCAATAAGCCTAGAAACATCAGTTGAATGCGCAGCGAGAGCGTCTAAGGCGCCGAATTCAAACCTAGAAACCTCAGTTGAACGCTACTGCGAACGCCTAATACTTGAACCTAAAAACCTCAGTTGAATCACCCAAGTCTGCGCAAGTCACGGGCAACGTCTAGCAAAAGTTAAAAATTTCGAACAACCAATAAGGTTGCCTTTCATTTTCAACTTTTACTATCCGCACCAATGCCTTACACAGCTTTTGGGCGCTCAAGTGAGGTTTTTAGGTTCAACTGAGGTTTCTAGGTTAAAACGTGCAGAACCTAAAAAACCCCAGCCGGACGCCAGGCTGGGGTTTTTAAACAAGCCATACAACCCGCCTCAACAGAGGCTGTTGCGGGTTAGTTAGAGGTGGTGAGTTTGTACTTGTACTTCTCCCGTGCGTACTCAAGGCCCCAAGTTGTAGGCTCGATATACACGTTTTTGTCGTTGCCGATCACCATGTCGCGTCGAATCAGCCACAGGCTGGTTAGATGCTTTTTCCGCGCCAGCTCAAAAATCGCATCGGCTTCGTCGCTGGTGGGGTAAAGCTCTTTAACGCGGGCAACCGTGGCTGGGTCCGCCAGCCATTTATCGGCACCATACTTACCTTTCGGCAGTTTGCTGGGGTCGTTATCCAGCCAGTCGCGCAGGTCGTTAACGGTGTGTAACAGGCCGTCTTGGTACAAGTCCATCATGGAGCTGCTGGAGTTGAAACGAGGAGTGTTGGTGCCGCCACCGTCGTAACCGTTGCCCACTTGTGTGGCGATGTTGTCGCCAGCCTTGGGGTTTAGGCGCGGGTCGCGAAGTACCATAGCACCGACATCAATACGCCGCTGCCCTTGTCCACCGGTACGCATATATCCGTTTAAGCCGTTGGGCAAGTCCCACACAATACTGGTTTCAGACTGCTGAAAGCCGCCGGTACCTGTGAAGTGTTTACAGTTTTTAAACGTAGAGCCTGCATAGCTACTTTGCGGGTCACAGCCTGGTGTAGTGGAGGCAGCAAACTGCCCTGAGGCACCGCTGGTCATAACTTGTGCGAGGGTTGCTACAAAGCTGTAGGTATCCGGGCTGCTATTAAGCGCTTTGGCTGGATCCGCAAAAGTGGGGATGGGGTTGGCCCAGAAGGGGAAGCGAATATCGTCGCCACCGGCGGCAGTGACATCAAAGATGTTGCCGTCGCCCATGCTCAACTGGCCGGTAAATACCTCAAAGGTTTTAAAGTAAAAACCCTTGTTTTTACGTGTGCCGGTGAAGGCAAACTGGGCATCCACACTGGGCGCATCCAAGGTGACGAAGTATTTAAATGAATCCATACCTTTGGATTTATCCACTTCCAGCTCGTTTTCAAGCTCCAGCGCAAACATCGGCAGCATCATGATAGACGCGTATACATCCGGGCGGCTGAGGGTGTAAATCAGCTGAGTGGCTTCGACCCATTCAAAACCGCTGGCATCAACGTATTCACCGGCGGCGTTGGTTTTGCGTGTACCACGGAAGCCGTCGATATTCGGTGCAATGGTGCCGGATGTCACCGCGCCTTCAACGTTGCCATGCAGAACGCGCTGCCAAATTAACTGGGCGAGTTTTGGGTCTTTGGTCGCCGTCGGCGTGAAGTTATATTTGGCCTGCTGTGCCGACGCGGTCACTGAATTGCCCAGGTAATCCTTTTTGCCGTTGCCAAAGGCTAAGTCGTCATCGGAGCCGCCAAATAACAGCTTGGTGACGCCTTTGTTCCAGCCCCAGTAATCGCGGATGTCAAAGCGGTACACCATGCCGTAGCCGTTGATGTCCTTGGGGTTAACAATGGCCGGCGCCCAGCGTGCAGTTTGGTTCAGCGCTTTGGAGATCCCCACTCGGGCGAGGTTTAACTCATCGGCGCTGGCGCCTGCGTTGTGCAGCTCATGCAGCGAGGTGTACACCATGTAGGGTAAGTCCGCTGCGGCTAGGGTTTTTTTATCCTGAGCAATCCAGGCGGTCACTTTTTCTTCCACCAAAACCGAGTCTGCACTTAACGAGCGCGGTGCTTTGTAAATCAGGTCGGGGATGAGCGCTTTCCAAGCTTCGATCGCCTTCAGCATGTCTTTGGCGTCTTCCGCGCAGGACTTAGCGCAGTTTCGGCGGTAGATTGACAAGTCAGTGACCAACCTAGACTTAGCCGGATCATTAAAATACACCTGCGATAACGCGTATTCATGGGCCAGTTTGATGCTGTCGTGGGCGTAAAGGGGCTTGGGTGCGCCGGTGGGGCTGGTGTTGGGGCGTTCGCGCAAGTAGGGGTAAAGCGTTTTGCTAAACGCTTCCAGCGAGCGAGGCCAGTCGAATTTCACATCCCGGCTCATGCCCACCGCTTCATAGTTCACACCACCCTTGCCATCGGCCAAGGCCGCCATGCCGTTGATGAATTTAACACGTTGCTCAACGGTGAGTTTATCCAACTCGTCCACCGGGCTGAGGGTTGTATCCACGGGCACCACCGGGTCAACCGGCTTGGGGTCAACAGGGTCAACAGGGTCAACAGGCTTAGGGTCGACTGGTTTAGGTGGGTGGCTCAGGTAATACTGCTCCGCCCAGGCCACAGGCTCTTGGTAGACGTTTTTATCCGGCCCTACCAACATGCCCTGGCGAATGGTGGCCATAGATTTTAAGAACGTATACCGCGCACTTTCAAAAAAGCCTTTGGACTCTTGTGTGCTGGGGTATAACTCCTGCACGCGTGCTACCGTGCGTTTGTTGTTGATCCAGTTGTCCACACCAAACAGGCCCTTGGGTAACTTGGCCCGGTCGCTATCCAGCCAATCGCGCAGGTCGTTCGGCGTGCGCAACAGGCCATCGGCGTAAAGGCTGATGTAGGAGCTGCTGGCGTTAAAGCGTGCAACGTTGGAGCTTGCGGTGCCACTTTTGGACTTAACGCTAAAGCCGGTTTGTGTGGCAATGCTGTCCGCCGCATCAGGAACCAGGCGCGGGTCGCGGATCACATTGAGGAACGCATCGTTGCGGCGTTGGTTTAACCCACCGGTGCGCATATAGCCGTTTAAGCCGTTGGGCATATCCCAAATGATGGTGGACTCCGCCTGCTGCGCGCCGCCCGTGCCGGTGAAGTGTTTGCAATAACCGAAGCCACTAGCGACACCGGGTTGCACCTCACAGCCGGGCGTGGTGCTGGGTGTAAACTGCGCCAAACTCGTGCCTGTTTGTGCAAGGGTTGCCACCATGCCGTAACTGCTGGGTTGAGCACTGTAGTCTTTGGCATCAACAAAGATGGGCACCGGGTTGGCCCAGAAGGGGAAACGAATATCCCCGCCGCCCTTTTTGTACACGTCATAGATATTTTTATCGCCGTCACTCAGGCCGCCGGTAAATACTTCAAACGTCTTCCAATAGAAACCGCCGTCTTTGCGTTCACCTTTAAAGGCAAATTGCGCGTCCACGTTGGGCGCATCAAAGGTGACAAAATAATCGTAGGAATCCGCGCCTTTATCGCTCACAACGCCCAATTCTTTTTCCAATTGGTCGGCATTCCAGGGCAGCATCATAATGCCCGTGTACACATCCGGGCGGGTGAGTGTGTACACCAGTTGGGTGGCATCCACCCACTTTAAGTCTTCAGGTTTAATGAATTCCCCGGCGCTATTTTTACTGCGGGCGCCCACAAAACCATCCAATTTAGCCGCCACCGTGCCAGTAGTTTTAGCCCCTTCAACCTCACCATGCAGCACCCGCTCCCACACCATTTTGGCGAGTTTAGGGTTAAAACTGACGTTATCGGCGTAGCTATAAGTTTTTAATTGCGCAGAGGCGGAAACCGGCTGGCCCAGGTAATCCACTTTGCTGTTGCCGAAGGCCAAATCGTCATCGGAGCCGCCAAACAGCAGTTTATCCACGCCTTTGTTCCAGCCCCAATAATCGCGAATATCAATGCGGTACAGCAGGCCGTTGCCGTTCACATCCACCGGGTTCACCACTTTGGGCGCCCAGCGGGCCACGGAGTTTAACGCCTTAGAGAGCGCCACCCGTGCGAGGTTAAGTTCATCCGCCGTGGCGCCGTTGTTGTGTAATGTATTAAGGCTTGCGTACACCAAATACTGGTTATCCAGCGCCGATTGTTGTTTGCGGTCTTTATCAATCCACAAATCAATGCTCTCGTCGCTCACCTTGGTGGTGGCGCTGAAGGAGCGCGGGGTTTCTTTCAGCAGATTTTTTATGCCGTCGCGCCAGGCATTAATGGACTTCAGCAGGCTTTGACCGTCATTTTCGCAACTTGAGTTGCAGTTAAAGCGGTAATCCAAAATATCGCTCACCAATTTGGATTGGCGCGGGTTTTTAAAATTCACCTGGGTAAGTGCGTATTCGTGCGCCAGCTCAATATCATCACTGGCCCAAAGGGGCTTGGCGGCGCCGGAAGGGCTGGTGTTGGGGCGCGCGCGCAAGGCGGGGTAGAGGGTCTCGCCAAAGACTTTTAATGAACGGGCTTTGTCGAATTTCATCTCCGGGGTAATGGCCACGCCTTCATACAGCGAGCCACCCTTAGGGTCTTCAAACTCAGAAAACCCAGCATCAACTGACACCAGGGGTTTTTCTTGTTTTTCAATAGGGTCGGCGGTACAGCCCGCTAACGCCAAGGCGCAAGCGATACTGCTAAATAACAAGGTATGTTTGGGGAAGTGTTTCATCGAATGGATTTCCTCTTGTGGACAGCGCTTCGGGGCGTCTAGTGTTCATCCTTCTGTATTCGACCTTTCATCACAACTCCTTTTAACTGTTAACTCAGAACAGTAGATCAAGCCTGTTAGTGTCAATAAATGGCAAGCTCGGTGTGCGTAATTTTTGGGGTAAACACCGCAAAAAAACGCAAGCAGATACTAACCGCACCAACCCGAAAGGGGAGGGGCAAGTGAGTTATTTGTGATGAACCCAGCACAAGAATTTTCCAAACTTCAGAGGAGTTAACGGATGGTGTAAGAGGGGGTGCTTTGTGGCAGCGCCCATTGTAGGGCGGGTCTTCAGACCCGCGCTGACGCTGTTGTCGCTTTCGATAATGTATGTAAAAACGGATTTTGGTTGTGCGGTTTTTATTGAATGTGTGTTTGCCTGTGGGTAGAGCGGGTTACGCCGCAGGCATAACCCACTCTACGATTGAGCCGAATAGACACAGTTTTGAATAACCCGTTTCTTTTTCCTGCGTCGCCCACCGGAGCGGATGCAGCTCGCCTATCACCGCCCGTGCGGGGGTGATGACGAAAGTGAAACTGGCTGAAGCGGAAAGGTGCTGAAACCAAACAGATGAAAAATGTCCACAACGATGTTGTTGCAAAAACTCCAATTAAAATGGCGGCTCCAAGGTTCATAAGTTTTTACCCCACAACCTGTCGTGCCTGCAATGTTAAACCCAAAAACCTAAGCCGCGCTCGCTACGCGGTTAACTAAATTTTTAAGGATTAATTGGGTTCATGCAAATTAAAACCCATTTTTTTAGCGAGTTTTTCTAGCAAATTGGGTGTGTTGTAAAAATCCGTGGTGCCCACCACCACCCCGCAATTGGCGCACTGAATAAACATTATTTTAAATTTAGAATTTTTAACATTATCCTGCTCCACCAATTCAAAACCATCGTGCGAACATTTAGAACAAATCGACTTAGCCATAAAATCTCCAACCTATCAACACGCCGCAAAAAACGCGGCAACAAAAAGAAATAAAAATTAAAAATCAAACCCTCTGCAAGCTATACACATCCGCACACACCACACCTTCTTTAAACGGCAAAGCCTCCCGCGCCGAATCAACATAATGCTGAATATTCGCCTGCTCCTCCCTGCAAAACACAGCCACCGCATCAGTAAACCCCGAATGCGCCACAAAATGTTTTGAACAAGTAAACACCGGCGTAAACCCCCGCGCAATTTTGTGCTCACCCTGCGCACCGGGGTCAAACCGCTGTAAACCCAACGCAATAGCCAGCTCAATACCTTGATAATAGCAGGCCTCAAAATGCAACCCATCGTGCTCTTCGCGGCAGCCCCAATAACGGCCATACAAACACGTATCGTCGCTAAAATACAAAGCCGCCGCAATTAACTGCCCTTCACGGCTCACATCCACCCGGTGAATCTGGCCGGGCAAAATAGCGTGCAGCCCCACAAAAAAATCCTCCGTTAAATAACCCGTATGGCCGCTGCGTTTAGCATAAGTATTTTGATATAAACGATAAAAATCCCGCCAATCCGCAGCGGATAAATCGGTACCGTTTTTAACCCTAATAGTAAAATTCAACGCCTGCACTTTTTGCCGCTCTTTAACCATCATTTTACGTTTGCGGCTATTACACTGCGCCAAAAAATCATCCCAACACGTAAACCCAGCATTAAACCAATGGAACTGACACCCCCAGCGCACAGGCCAATGCGCAGGCAACACCGCCAAACTTTTGCCATCGGGGAATAAACTATGCAAGCTATTCATGCCCTGCTTCAACAGCAATTGCCACGCCTCGTGCAGCACAGGCGCTAACGCCCGCACATCCACCCCCTCCGCCACCGCCAAACGGGGCCCTGTGGCCGGGGTAAACGGTACGGCATTAATCCACTTAGGGTAATACGCCAACCCATGCCGCTCATAAGCCTGCGCCCAACTCCAATCAAACACATACTCCCCATAAGAATGGGTTTTAATGTAACCGGGCATAGCCGCAATTAACGCATCCCCCTGCCAAATTAAAAGATGAAAAGGCGCCCAACCACTACCCTCGCCAACACATCCACTGGCCTCCAACAAATTTAAAAAATCGTATTGAATAAACGGGTAACGGCAGCCCCAAAGTTGCTGCCAAAGTGCAGGTTTTACATCGGTAATGCGTGTAATAAAACTTATGCGCATAAATAAATTCACTCCTCCAGCTCTCACAAAGCTCACTATATCCGATCAGGGATTCCCAGCTAGCTGCACTCGTAAACGGCCCAAAATCCCCAACTCATCCCCAACCCCAATAATTGTGATGCGTGTCACGTTAGTCTCAGAGAAAAAACCATCCCCTATCATCCCTTTTCTTAATGGGTATAATCGCACCCGAATCGGAGTGCTCACAGCACTTCGCTCATGGAGCTAGCAGGATGTTCAGTATCAAATCGGAACACACGCCAAAACACCACTAGCCTCATATTAATTTCCAAACCATCAAATAAAGTCATCGCACTGTCACTTGCTACCGGCATTTTATGGCTGCGCGCTTGTTTGTTCGGATTGTTTTTCGTTTTTTATTTAAAATCAGGAGGTAGTATGAAATTCCGCTGGCTGTATCTATTCGCGTATGTTGTGTCTTTAATCTGCGCATCGAATTTTTTAACCGGGTGCTCGGCAGCGCCCGACATCCCTACCCAGGGAGAAATTAAATACGTTTCTACCGACAGTAAAACTACTGAATTTATTAAGCTCGCCCCTCCCAATAGCGCCGGGATCAGCATTAATACCTTCGCCAACTTTACCGTTAATCGCCCACTGGTTATCTCAAACACGCTAGAAGCTTACGGCGCTGGCGCAACCCGCACCGCACGAACTATCG
>JBEGTZ010000309.1:0-14530 GCA_041179125.1 Pseudomonadota bacterium
TCAGCGGGGTTAAGAGCCTTCAGCGGATTTAAGAGCCTTCAGCGGATTTAAGAGCCTTCAGCGGATTTAAGAGCCTTCAGCGGATTTAAGAGCCTTCAGCGGATTTAAGAGCCTTCAGCGGATTTAAGAGCCTTCAGCGGGGTTAAGAGCCTTCGCGGATTTAGGATTTAAGAGCCTTCAGCGGATTTAAGAGCCTTCAGCGGATTTAAGAGCCTTCAGCGGATTTAAGAGCCTTCAGCGGGGTTAAGAGCCTTCAGCGGATTTAAGAGCTTCAGCGGATTTAAGAGCCTTCAGCGGATTTTAGGTGCGGACTTAGGTTAAAAGCCTTCCGCAGTTTTAAAAGCCCTCAGCAATTCTGAGGTCAAAAAACCATAGGCCCTTGGCCTTTTAATTTTTGGAATACCACGCTGTTATTAATCCAATTAAACGGTGAATTTAAGGCGCCAAAACGCAGCGAGTTTTGGTCTAATTGCAGCAGCCAATCTACCTGGGTCGCCATCTCATCTGGCCCGCTGGCGTTGTCTATATTCATGTGCAATACATGAGCTTTTCCGCCACCCTGGATGTTTAGCTTTTCACCCAGTTGGTAGGTGCCATAAAAATCGTTGCCATCTAAATATTCTTGGCATTGGCTGTCGGAAAACCGGTTCACCTCCAAGCTAAAGTTGCCCGTGGCCGAGAATATATAGGTGTTTTGACTGAAGAAGTCTTTGTTGAATGTGGGATGCTCCACTTTGTAACAGTTGCTAAGCCAAGCACCGGTAATGGCAAGGTTTTGTTGAGTAATGGAGAAAAGCGTAGGTTTTGTAACGGCGGGCTGGCACAGCGAACACTCTGCCCATAGCAAAGCTGCTGCGGCGAGGAAGACAATAGTGTGGGGGAGTGCGCGCATAAGCTATAGGTTTGGTTGATTTATTGAGCTGCTTTAGCAGTTAAGGCTAGCTGGGTGTTTAAGGCCAGCAGCGCGTTTAATTGAGGTTTTTAAGTTCAATTGAGATTTTAAGGATAACAAAACAAAACGGTATTTGCCTCACATTGGGCAAATACCGTTTAGCGGTTCAGGTTTAAACATCAGTTAGGCTATTGAATCACGAGGAAGAAGCTACCTCCATCACGGTTGATCTGCAAGAGTATTTTCGAATTGTCCCGTGTAATGGCCTGTTCTAAATGTTTAATGGAGTCTACCGCCTGGCGGTTGGCGCTGACGATCACATCACCCGGTTCCAGCCCGGATTGTGCCGCCGGAGTATTAGGGGCAATGGCGCTGACAATTAAGCCGCGCACCGATGGATTTTTTTCCAATTTAATACCCGCCAGTAACCGGTGCATACCGGTATTGCCTTTGGCATCTAAACCCTGGGTTTTACCCACTTCTACACTGAGTGTTTTTTCTTTTCCATCGCGCAAAATGTGCATTTTAATTTTATCGCCCACAGCGCGAATACCAATTTGATTGCGCAACGCCGCTGCCGAGGCGACTTCTTTATCGTCAATGGCCGTGACTAAATCGCCAGGCTGTAACCCGGATTTTTCAGCTTCAGAGCCTTCGCCCACACCGGTAATTAATACGCCTTTTTGGCCATTTTTTAAATCAAATGCGGCTTGTAATTGCGGCGTAATATCTTGAATGCTAACACCCAATTGGCCGCGTTTTACTTCGCCGTGTTTGAGTATTTGGTCGATACTCGCTTTCGCCATATTTATTGGAATGGCAAATCCAATCCCGATATTTCCGCCGGTGGGCGCTAAAATAGCAGTATTAATGCCTATTAATTCACCGCGTAAATTCACCAGCGCACCACCTGAATTACCGGGGTTAATCGAGGCGTCGGTTTGAATAAAATCTTCATAACCTTCAATGCCTAAACCGCTACGGCCTAAGGCGCTGACAATACCGGTGGTAACAGTTTGGCCAAGGCCAAAAGGGTTGCCGATAGCCACAACAAAATCACCTACGCGTAATTTATCGCTATTGGCCAGCGGCGCTTGGCTAATGTTTTTGGCTTCTATTTTTAATACGGCTATATCTGCCTCTGGGTCTGAACCGAGTAACTTAGCTTTAAAATTACGGCCGTCGGTTAAAATGACTTGAATTTCATCCGCGCCTTTTATTACATGGAAATTTGTTACCACCGTGCCTTCGCCGGAATCAATAATAACCCCGGAGCCTGCGGATTGTTGTTTTGGCTGGCGTTGTTGATGTTCGGGAATATTAAAAAAACGGCGAAATGCAGGGTCATTTAAAAGGGGGTTATTTTCGCGCGCACTAAAAGTGGCGATATTCACAACAGCGGGGTTTACCTTTTCCAGCATGGGCGCAAGGCTTGGCAAGGCATCGCCTTGGGTATCCGTGTTGGGGAGTACTGCTTGGGCCTGCGCGCCTAAAAATAAACTCGCAGCCAAAACAAATAAAGCGCTGGGTATTTTCATCTGTATGCCTCTTAATTTGAAAAAACCTAAATTAGGTTGAACAAGACGATTTCAAGGCCGGGTTTGAGAACGATTTTTAGGGCAAGTTCCCCGGTATACGAAATTAATCGTGCGCAGGCTTATTGGTCGCATGAATGGGGTACCAATATTTTTGTTGCAAGGGCCATTGTGTGGTTAATTGTGGCTCGGCGTCTTCATTGGGCCAATACCACTGCAAAGCGCCTAATTGTGCGGTGACTAAACTCTGCGTACCCAGTTGTTGGTAGGTGGTTACGGCTGAGGTGTGTGGGTGGTGATAGCGATTGTGGACACCGTTGGAAAACACCACATAACGAGGTTTTAATTGCTCCGCTAGCGCCTTTACGTGCTGATTTTTTGCCCCTTGGCCGGGCGCCAATACAATATAAGCGCTGTAATCTGCTATTTGTTTTAATAGTGCGCGTTGTTGCGCGCTGGAAATATCGCCGAATAAATAAATAGAGCGCGAACCTATGGTTAATTTAAGGGCGCAACTGCGCGAATAATCTTCAATACCGGAAACCGGCGCAATCACTTCCCACTGAATAAAATCCCACTGGCCGTGTAACCCTTGGTGGCATAGTTGTGCATTGGGGTGTTCTGCTAATGGCTCCCCCGTGGTGAGCGTGCCCCAATTAAATTGTTTTAATCCCCGTAAACCGCCTGCGTGTTCAGCGTTATCTCGGCTGATAAAAATATCAATGTCGTGAATGCCTTGGGCGATTAAATACGGGCTTAAAATATGTGTGCCCGCATTAAATCGGCTGGAAAAACTCGGCCCGGTATCAAATAAAACCGTGTGATGGGTGGTTTTTATTAATACCGCCAACCCTTGGCCCGCATCAAATACACGCAGTTCGGCGCCTGTGTTTTTTTGGCGTGGGCACAACAGAGCAAGCCACATTAAAACCGCACCCAAATAAAAAAAGCCTAAACAGCGCGGTAATAACAATAATAAGCTGGCCAATGAGGCCAGTACATAATCCCACAGTGTAAGCGCATGGCTTGGCCACCAGAGCGTTGCCGGGAGTAGGCTAATTTTTTCTAAAGACCACCAAGCTATAAAATAAGCCTTATCTAACGCAATAAAACCCACGGCGGTATCCACCGCCAAACTTAAGCTTAATAAAATAAATACCAGAGGGGTAATTACAACGGAAATCCAAGGGGCAATAATAATATTGGCAATAAAACCAGTGGTGGAAAGCGGAATATTTAGCGCCAACTGGGGGATGGTTAGCGCTAGGGTAATAATCCATTGGGCTTCAACCGTTTGATGCGCCAAATTTTTGCGGTTTTTTTTGCTGCCCAAATAAAGCAGTGCCGCCACCGCGCAGTAGGATAACCAAAAGCCCGTATTTAATGGCGCCAGTGGGTGGCACAGTAATGCAATCACAAAACACAATAACCACAAGTGTAAAAGGCTTGTCCGCAAGCCCAGCAGCCAAATGCCATTAATTAAAATACACGCCACCCATGCGCGCTCTGCAGGCAGGGAAAAATTAGCCAAATACGTGTAAAAACTAGCAAATAATAAAGAAAGCCCCGCCGGTAAATAACGGCTGGGCCAGTGTTGCAGGGTAATGTGCCGGTTTAATAAAAGGCAGGCAGGTTTTGCCAACAATACACCGAATAAAAAACCTAGGCTGGCCATTAACCCAATTTGAAAACCAGAAATAGCCATTAAATGCACAGTGCCCGTTTTTTGTAAAACCTGCCAATCTTGCGCTGTTAAACCACTGGTATCGCCCAATGCCAACGCCAAATAAAAACGCGTATATTCCGCTGATTGGGTTTGCGTTAGGGTTTGTTTAAAATGTGTTTGTAGGCGGTCTATAAATGAAGAGGGCGCGTCCCGTTGAACGGGTGCCGGGTGGGTTTGTACTTGTCCATTAAGGCTAATATTTTTGGATAAATTCAGCGCGGTAAAATTAATGCTGTCTTCATTTAATAAACCCTGTAAACGGCGCAGTTTTATGCTGATATTCCAATGTTGCCCTTGTTGTAGCTGCCCGGCTTTGGGCCAACCCAGGCTAATTATTTTACCCGGCAAATCCAGCGTACCGGGGGTTGCAGCTATTATTTGCGCTTGAACCTGGGCGTAATCCCCCTGTGCCGCTTTATTAATATGCTGCACTTTCACCTCACCCTGCCAAATTTTATTTTCTGCGCCGGGGGGCAATTGAGTTTGGCTAATTAAATCCAACTGCCAAATACCAAGGCCAAGCGCAAAAAATACAACCGCGCCGTAAAGGCTTAGTTTATAGCGGAAGCTAAAAAGGAGGCAGAGCGCAGCGGCGGCGTAAAAATATTCAAAAGGGAAGGGCAGTAGTGGCAAAAACGGGCACAGGCACCAAACCAGCGCCACCAAGATGAGTACTCGGGTGAACATCCTAAAAGTCCTTAGGGCAAAGGCTCAAGAGTAACGCAAGCGAATACCCGCCTCAATGTTTTATTCCTGGTTTTCGCCTCATGTATCAAAATATCCGGCGCCGAATATTTGCAACCTTGTAGGGCGGGTTAGCCATAGGCGTAACCCGCGCAGCGCACCCGCAGCCAAGCATAAACCCAATAAAAACCGCACAACACAATTCCATGTGTGTGCAAGAATTATCGTGGCGGGAACACCGTCAGCGCGGGTTAATAACCCGCCCAACAAGGCTCATGCTATTTATTTTCCGTGTGCTAATCGCAAAATAGTTCCATCCACTTTAGAAATTTCAATTTCCGCAACACCTCCTTTTAAGCCGCTTTTTAGAGTCCCTTTTATTTTCCAAATCTCACCGTCAAGAGTTACTGAGAATGGTTTTTCTCGGTTTATTTTTTCATTCCCGTATATCGGTTTAAGCACCGCCTCGGCAATTAAAGAAGCAGTTTTCGCGTCAGGGACATAACCCTCCAGGGGGCGATAGGTGTACTTTTCTTGCGCATGTACAGACAAGGCGACACAGCCACTAATTAAAAGTGTACATATTATTTTCATTTAATTTGCGCCTATACCAATAGTTATTGGGCTAGATCGAGAGCCTCCATTAGATGGGATATAAACTTTTATATCACCCGATGATATACGGGCAGAAATATAATCTGACTTATCGAGCTATGCACTTCGCTATCGAATCCGCGTAATAAAAAAGGCGCCTTTCGGCGCCTTTGTGTTATTGGACGTTGACGACCCAACTGAATGTATAACTAGATGGATCCGAGGCTCCAGCATGGGGAGGCAGCTCCACTTTCATGCTTAATACAATAACGCCCGGTGTGGTTGGTGCTGTAAATAAAGCAGAGATAGCACCATTAGGCAATCGTTCGTACGGTGATATACCTATAGGATCCTTCGGACTTAACAAGGTGCCCCCCACAGTAGTAAACGTAATTTTTGAATTCCCAGGCAATGAATTACCCGTAGCGCAAGGGGATGCTAATGGGGAATTAATGGCAAATGGATTGCCGTCTGACAAATACAGTCTGGATAGAGTAATTACACCACCAGCGGCAACATTGATTGTACTCCCCAGTGCCGCGCTGACATCTGTTACTCCATTATTTACTGTGCCCTGGCATATTGTAGGGCCAGAATGTCCAGTGAGATTAACCACAGTAGAGTCTTGGATATCAACTAACTTGTTGGCTTCTCCGCAAAGGGTGGAATGCAAACAGTTTAATCCGTTCCATTTTTTATCCGGGCTGTCCCGCACGCCGTCCAAGTCTGAATCCACAAATTGCTCACCAATTTGATAAATACCATCATCATTAAGATCAGTGAAAGGCTCATAAATATCGTCTTTTAGCAGGTCAAACCCATCACCTTCGTCAAACAGTAAATTACCGTTATTGTCGGTGAAATTCTCGATCCCCTTGACGGTGGCGGCTATTGTGATTCGACCATCTTTAGGTTCAACCCCGGTAGACTGGAAGCCCACAGTGCAACGACCGTTGACCGTTAAACAAGTGGGTGTAATCAAGCCGCCTTCAGGGCTGGTAAAGTTAACCAAGGTTCCATCAAGAACCGGGTTGCCTGACACATCGGCCACTGTAGCGCTAACGGTGACAGCGGTTGTTGTTCCAGAATCGAAGTTATAAGCATGTGGATTAAAGGACGAGACACTAATTGAGAAGCGTCCTGGTGCAGAAAGGCCCGATGCAACCGCTAATCCTAATGAGCTTGCCTTGGCCCCATTGGATTCAACTGTGGCCAGTATTGTCACGTTATTGGGTGTTGTGCCCGAGCGTACTTGGGTTTTTACCAAACCGTTTAGATCAGACACCGCAGCCACGTTGACTAGCGCTAGGCCGCCAGCACCACCAACAATTGAGAATTTAACGTTTTCTCCTGGGACGCCATTGCCTGATTGCCCCACAACTTTAAATGTGACCGTAGCCAAGCTGCCACTACCAGGACCACCTGTTGCGATCGGTATTTGTGACGGAGACGCACTAACAAAATTAATGCCGCCTACAGACTCACCCGCTGTGATCAGTTTATAGCTACCCACTGATACGGTTTTAGAATTGCCCGCTGCACTAAACGTTACAACATCGTCACCTACGCAACCTTTTGCCGTGTAAGTAAATTTAACCGTGTTGTTTGCCACCACAGGAGCAGATATTTGAGCGCGGCTAGATACAGCACAGGCTGAGGATGCTGTTATTGGGCTTGTAATGGTTTTAGCTGCGGCTAATTCATCTTTAAACGTTAGGGTTATTTCTCTGGTTGCTTCAAAGGCAATAGCGCCGGCTGCGGCTGTGATGTCCACCCATACTTTTTGGTTTAAGGTTGGGTCTATAAACGTACCGGCGGTATTGCTATCAGGCACGTTTGTGCTGTCATCTGGTGGGGTATCGCTGACATAAACAGTCCAAGACCTTGAGGAGGTTATCACGCCGGGGATCTCCACTTTCATTGTCAAAAACTGCACACCGGCTTGTGTGGGTGCTTCGTAAATCACACCCAAAGGCCCTGAGGGATATATTTCATTTGCACCAATTAATGTGCTACCAGTATCACCTTTAAGAGTCCCGGAACTCGGTGTAAAAGTGATTTTTGTGCCATTTGCTAGCGGGTTGCCTTTTGAGCAGGGGTGCCCAGGATTTAATGCATCATCATTGCCGTCCGAAAGATAAAGCCCGCCTACGGAAATAGTGCCTTTGGGTTTAACCCAAATCGTTTTGGCAAAATCACCGAGCTCACATATTTCTGAAGCGCTAGAACTCAAATACAGAGTTAACTGCTGGCTCAACGTTACTAACTCTGAGACAGGGGCACATTTTGAGGTGTCAGAATGTTTACAATTGACGCCATTCCATTTGCCATCAGCCAAATCGCGTTTACCATTTTTGATGGTATCCACGAAAAACTCACCTGAATCGAATTGCCCATTCAAATTATCGTCAGAAAATGGTTCGGGTAAGTCGGTGAATGTATCTCCATCATCAAAAACGTTATTACTATTGTTGTCTTTGAACTCTTCTTGTCCTTGGACATAAGCTAAAACCTGTACACGACCATCAGCTGGTTGCTGCCCTCCTGGAATCCAATCGCTGGTGCAGGTGCCTGCTAGTGTGCGACATGTATCAATGGTGCCGCCTTCGTGGGATTCAAACCTAACTATGGTGCCATCTGGAACAGGAGAACCCGAGGTGTCTGATATGCGCGCAACGATTTGCGTTGTTTCGTCATTTATACGATTAAAAGATCGAATATTAAATTTACTTGCGCCGATAGAAAACTTAGATAGTGTTGGCATGGAGCCTTTTACTTCTAAGCCACCGGAAAAACCTTCTACACGGGATTTTTCATGGAAGGCTTTTATAGACACAGTGGTTGGTACTGTGCCTGATTTTACGCGGGCTTCGACAATACCCTCTTTGTCAGAGGTATCCGAGGGAGTAAGTAACTGGGCACCGCCAGCTGCTGCATCAGAGAAAATAATTTGCTGATCGGCCAGCGGCTTACCACCTTGGCCTAATACTTTAAATGTTAAAACAGACTCCTTTGGCGTACCGTCACCAGCAATGTATATCTTGGCAGGGGTAGCCACAAGAAACTGAACAGAAGCAACCTCTTCTTCTAAAGTAACCATTTTTACCGTGCCAAGCTGAACGATTTTATCCGCCGCGCCAGTGGTAAAACGAACCCAATCATCACTCCCGCAACCTTGGTTGGTGTAAATAAAGGTCAACACATTGTTACTTAATGAAGGAGCAGTAATTGTGGATTCTTTTAAGGTGGTAAGGCAGTTGGAGTTAGCTTCAACCGTTACGTTAGGTGTTATAGCCTTGCCCTTATCATCGGTAAAAGTAAGGGATATTTTTTTACTTTCCCCATAAGGAATTTCGCCAGGTTCTGCGGCCACTACTACTTTAACTGTTGTGCCGGTATCAGGATCGGGATAGGTACCTATAGCTGCACCACTTGAGCTAGACGATGAACTACTTGAAGTCCCTGTATAAGCCCCCGAGCTAGAACTTGAACTCGATGTTTTCGGTGGCGGTGGGGCGGGTTCGCCTAGTAGGCCTTCGCCTTTTTTACCGCCGCTGCCACACCCTGCAAGAGTGAGGCTGAGGCCCAGGGCTAGGAGGGGTAATAAACGTAAATTCGGTTTTATTAAATTCTTATAAGACATAGTTAATCCCAATAGTTATGTCGATCCAGATTGGATTCTAGGGTCGGCACTTGCGGCACGGTGTGAGCAGGTTTGGAAAATCACAGCCTGTGCCAGCCGAGAGGCGAGGCAAGGGTCAATGAAGCATAATCACCCTAATCACTCAACGCAAGGTAAGTGAGCGTAACTTAGACTTTTTTCTTAATCCATATCTCAGTTTACTAGTGCGAAACAGTTAAACTGCTTCTTCTTTCCACTGCTGGGATTGCCTTATGTTCGACCTTACTCCTATTGAAGCCCGTGTAATGGGCAGCTTGATCGAAAAAGCGCTGACTACGCCGGATCAATATCCTTTGTCTTTAAATAGCTTAACCCTGGCGTGTAACCAAAAAAGTAACCGTGAGCCGGTTATGGATTTATCTGAGGCGCAGGTGCAAAGCACGTTAGATGATTTAGTGAAAAAACACTTGGTTTCGCCTATTTCGGCGATGGGCAGCCGGGTGGTGAAGTACCAACACCGTTTTTGTAATACGCAATTTAGTGAATTACAGCTCTCTCCGGCTGAGTTGGCGGTGGTGTGTGTGTTGTTGTTGCGCGGTTGGCAAACGCCGGGGGAGTTGCGCACCCGCACGCAGCGGTTGCACGATTTTAATGATGTGTTAGATGTGGAAAAGGCGCTGCACCAGATGATGGGGCGCAACCAGCCGTTGATTGCTAAGTTAGAGCGGGAGCCTGGCAAGCGGGAGTCGCGCTATGCACATTTATTTTGTGGGGAGATAACCGACCTGGCGCGGCCTGTTGCATCGTCTTTATCGGTTGGCTCTGCGGCGGAGGATGAGATTGCTGAGTTGAAAAATGAAATTGCCAGCCTGCGGGAGGCTTATACGGCATTAAATGAGCGGGTGAGCTTGTTGGAGGGGTTGCTTTAAACTATTCAGCATGATTCACGTCATCCCCGCGCAGGCGGGGATCCGGGTGGCGATTGGGCTGCAACACGGGTGTGCTTGAGTCACACAAAACGTCTTATTTACCGCTGGATGAGCTGCGCTGGACTAACGGCTCCCGCCTGCGCGGGGATGACGAAAAAATGTGCTGAATAGTTACAACCTAGAAACCTCAGTTGAATCACCCAAGTCTGCGCAACCCCTTGGCACGCCTAGCAAAAGTTAAAAGTTTTGAACAACCAATAAGGTTGCCCTTCATTTTTAACTTTCACTATTCGCTACCCGTGGCTTACACAGCTTTTGGGCGCTCAGCTGAGGTTTCTAGGTTAAAGCCTGGTGCCCGCTCCCACGGGGCGTGGGAGCGTGGCTTGTATTACCGGCAGGCGTTAAAGCGCTGCCAGGCTGCCTGGTAGGGCGTGTCGGCTACGCCGGGTTGGCTTAACCATTCCAGCACTAAGGCTTCGATGGTTTCGTCGCGCTTACCAAAATTGAGTTTTAATTGCTCTACTTGGTAGGCCATGCGTTGTGCTTTGTGGGCTTCTGGGGTTTCTTTTTGACGGAGAATTTCTGCGCGAATACACAAAAGCTGAAGGTTTTGTTCGGCATGGGTGTTGGCCGCGCGCAGGGTTTCTAGGGTTAATTGTTTGCGGTTATTTAATACCTCTTGGGTACCGGCAGGCCACTGGGTTATTGCCGCCCAGGCTTCGTTTAATGCTTGGGATTCGCCGCAACTGTCTTCGGTTTTTATTCGTTCAATTTCGTAATGGCGCAATACTTCGGCGCAAGCAAACATGTCGTCCCAGGCTTTTGATTGGGCCAATGTGCGTGCTTCTTGCAGTGCTTGTTTTATCTGGTCGGAATAATGCTGGTATTGCTGCGTTAATTCCTGGGCGGCTTTGCGTGGTAATTCACCCAGGCCTTCAAATTGTGTTTTTAATTCGTCGATGTGGGTTTTCGCGTTGGCAATGGTTTCCGGTGCAGATTCCACCCAGGTTTTTAACTGGCCTAAATAATCTTTGGCTTTTTCCACTAGGGCGTCGCGTTGGGCGTTTACTTCATCGTAAAGTTGTTTGCGTTTTTCGAATATGGCATCGCAGTGTTTGCGGAAGTCATCCCATAGGGTTTGGTCGTCTTTGGGCCAGCTGCGGCCAATGGTTTTCCATTGCTGTTGTAATTGTTTAATTTTTTCTGCGGCGGCGGCTAAATCGACAGCTTCCTTAAGGGATTCTGCTTCGGCGATGAGTTTTTCTTTCCAATCTTTATTGGCTTGATATTCGGCTTTTATTTTTCCGTGTAGTTGATCCAGCAGGGCGTCAAATTGAACTTGTTGTTCTTTTAGGGCTTTGCGCGGTACTGGCCAGTAGGTTTTCCATTCTTCCCGCGCCAGTTTTAAGGTTTTTTCTACGTCTTTCCACACGGCGTTTTGCCAGTCGTATTTTTCTAAATAGGTATTTAATTGGTCGATTAGCCCTGTGCGTTTGGCTAGGTTGTCATCGCGCTCTAGTGTTTGTTTTTCGAAATAATCTTTACAGGGAATATAGGCTTGTATGGAGGCTGCTTGGAATTGCTCCCATAGGGTTTCGTCATTTTGCTGGCCGCCCCGGCTTAATTCTTTCCACTGGTCTTGCAGCTCATGAATTTTGCTGGCTAAGTCGTTGGGGGCAAGTTTGCTTTCGCTTAGGCTTTGCATTTGTTTGATGAGGTCTTCTTTTTTAGGCGTTACGGCAAATTCATGCCAGTCGCCCAGTTTTGCCATGAGCTGTTCGAAGTCGGCCATTTTGCTGGCAATGTTGGTGGGGAGCTCTTCTGCTGTTTGTTGCACTTTTTCTTGTAAATCTTTGTAGATACCACGCGCGCGGCGCACCATGCCTTGTTCTGCGGCCCATACCCCGCGACGGGTTAAGTCGGCTAGGTCTTTTACTATTTGTTTGGCTTGGTCTTCTTTTTCTTTTTGGCCGTCCAGCCAGGTATTAAATTGTTCTTTGGATTGCAGCAGCCAGGGGGTGACTTGTTCGTGCTGGAAGTCTTTTGCTTCTTGTAATATTGAGTTTACATAACGCTTAACATTTTGGGCGGCATCCGAGGCGCCAGCTTCGTTTAGTTGTTGCAGCACTTGTGTTACTGGGCCGGATTCTGAAATTTTGGCAAATAAATTTTGTGCGCGGTCTTTATATTCGTTAAATAATTTTACTTGGTCGGCGGCGTGAATGTTGCGTGCTGCGAGCGTGATGGCTTGGGAGAGTTCTTGAATTTGTTTGGGCACGTCCATTGTTTTAAGTTCGTCTATATGGCTTGCTGTATAGAGTTTTGCCAATAGGTTTTGTATGTCGTGCAAGGCGGCTTCTACAAATTGGCGCGCTTGTTGTTCGAGTGCGATTTTTTCTTCTTCTTTTGCGATTAAGCCTGCTCTGCTGGCGATTTTTTCTTGGCAGAGTATTTTGGCGTGATTAAAACGGGTCGTTATGTCGTCCGGTACGCTGCCGTTTTGTGATTCATGCTGCCATTCGTTTTCAAAGGCAATAAATTTACCTTTGTAGAGGTGATCCGCTTCTTTTTTGCCGAGGGATTCGAGTTTTTCGCACAATAATTCTAAGCCTTGGCGGAATTTAGCATCGGCTGCGTCTTGTAATTTAAATACGTCGAGTTTGGTGCGGGCAATTTTGTAGACGGTTTTATCTTTATTCTGCGCGACTTTGACGAGTTGTTCTAAATCCTCACGCGCTTCTAGTTTGTTGGCTGCCCCTTGGCGAATGTGTGTGGTAAGGCCGTTGCTGGCTAATTCCACTAATACTGGAGTGCTGGTGATTTGTTCTACTAATTCAAGGCTGGCTTTTACGGAACAACTGGCAAGGGCCAAAAGCTCAATGTGGCGTGGCACGTCATGTACCAACTGGGTTACGGCCAATGCGCCGTTGTCTAATAATTCGCCGATGCGTTTGCGTGCTGCCATTTGCTGGCGGCCAGATTGGGCTTTTGCTAGGGTCAGCAGGGTTTCGTCGTAGGGTAAAAACCCTATGGCCGCGTCTTTTACCGCTTCGGGGGCGTCCCCGGCTAGCAGGTTTTTTAATTGCGCTGGGGTGCTTTGGGGCAGGGCGGCAATTTGCTCTTCTGCGGTGAGTGGTTTGGGTTTAGAGCGAAAGAGGCGACTCAGTAGCTGCATGGGGATCTACCGTAAGGTTAAGTGAGTGGAGGGCGGCAAGCATAACTGATTCTGCTATGGGTTTGGGCATTCGGTGGGTGACGCGCTGCGGTGGCCTGGGTATGATCTTAAAAGTCTCGGTCAAACAGTGGCTGAGGTTTTGATGATCCACTCTTTTGCAGGGCCTATTTATGTCTTCACAAACACTTCAAACCGGCGCATCGAACCTGCCCTGTGTACATCTTTGCCATCCCTGTGGTGATAGGGCTGAGATTTACACCCACGGCGCCCATGTTACTTCCTGGCAAACGGCGCAACAGGGGGAGCAATTGTATTTAAGCCGTGAATCTTTTTTTGCGCCAGGCAAGGCAATTCGCGGTGGTGTGCCGGTGATTTTTCCGCAGTTTGGTGCGTTTGGCCCCGGCGCTAAACATGGGTTTGCGCGCACGATGAATTGGCAGTGGGATGAGGTTGCCTCTTCGGCCTGCTGCGCTGAGTTTGTTTTGGAATCCAGTGCCGAAACACGTAATGCCTGGCCCTTTGATTTTGTTGCACGCTACCGGGTTGAACTCACCCCTGGCGCTTTATTGATGCAGTTACAGGTGCGCAATACATCGGCTCAAGCGATGGCGTTTACTAATGCGCTGCACACGTATTTGGCTAGCCCAGATTACCGAGCGGGGGTTTTAAGTGGTGTGGCGGGGCTTGAATTTTGGGATAACGGCAGCCCCTGGGAGCAGCGCCAACAACAGGTTGGCGATGAGTTAACTATTAACGATGCGTTAGATCGCGTGTACTTTAATGCCGTCTCGCCCTTGATTTGGAAGGATGCGGCGCGCAGTTTGGTGATCCAAGCGGAGGGGTTTAGCGATGTGGTGGTGTGGAACCCCGGCACAGCGGGCGCCCAAGGGTTGAGCGATATGGCCGATGATGACTTCCCTAATATGGTGTGTGTGGAGGCGGCCAATGTGGCACAGCCTACGCAGTTGGCTCCTGGGGCGTTGTGGTGTGGCAGTCAGCGGATTGTGGTGCAAGAGAGTTAGAGCTGAAAAGAAAATTAGAAAGGGCGCAAAGGCTTGATTAAGCCTTCTAGGTTTTCGCGCTTAATCTCCAAAGCCAGCGCCATTAAGCCGCCCAGTTCACCATTGGGAAAACCCTTTTGGCTCCACCAGATAAGATATTCCTCCGGCAAATCCATCAGGCGGCGGCCCTGGTAGCGGCCAAAAGGCATACTGGCTTCCACCAGGGCTAACAGGGCTTCGCTGTGTAATGCAGGCATTTATTTGCCTAACAACTTATCTTTTATTTCCAACAAGCGGCTGATACCCGCCCCCATCTGCATCAAGCGCTGCAAGCTTTCTGGGCTTAGGCTTTGTAGGTCTTTCGACCATTGC
>JBEGTZ010000310.1:0-17787 GCA_041179125.1 Pseudomonadota bacterium
AGGGTATTTCTTCCTCTTCATTAAATTTAGGGGTTGCTGGCATAATCCAAAATTTATCTGTCAATAAAGATTCAAGCGCCTTCCACTCCACCTCAACCCCATGCAACAACTTTTCCATAAAACTTAAATTATTCATCTGCCTCACCCTCCATACCTTGTAATTCCCGCTCCAGCATTTCAATGCTGGGCAAGCTGCTCTCAAGAGCCTCTGGCAGGGCGCGGGTGAGTTCGTAGCTGGAAACGCCAATGGGTTTATCCACGCCGCGCAAGGCATATTCGGCCAGCACCCGGTTGGGTTGCTGGCACAAGATCAGGCCAATAGTGGGCTGGTCGGTTTGGTGGCGAAGCTTGTCATCCACTACGCTGCAATAGAAGTTCATTTTGCCCGCGTATTCGGGCTTAAAATCGCCGCGCTTGAGCTCGATCACCACATAGCAACGCAGTTTCAGATGGTAGAACAACAGGTCGATGTAGAAATCCTGCTCGCCGATATCGAGATGATATTGTCGCCCGACAAAGGCAAAGCCTTGCCCGAGTTCCAGCAAAAATTTTTCCAGATGGGCGACAAGGCCGGTCTCCAGTTCGCGTTCGTGAAAACCTGGCTCTAGGGTCAAGAAGTCAAACAGATACGGGTCTTTCAGCGTTTGCTGCACTAAATCAGAGTCGGGTGCTGGCAGGCGGTTGGCAAAGTTGCTGGTGGCCTTGCCTTGGCGGTGGTGCGCAGCCGATTCGATTTGCATCACGAGAATGTTGCGGCTCCAGCCGTTGTGCACAGCGGCCTGCATGTACCAGCTGCGGGTGGGCAAGTCTTTGACCTTGGCCATGAGTTCGGCGTGATGCCCCCAGGGCACAGCCTGTAGCAGTTCAGCTGGAAAAAGTGCCGCAGCTTGTGGCACTTCTGAAAGGGTACCCGTTTGTGCCACGGCCTGTGGCATAAAATTTAGCAGCGGGTATTCGCGGTAGAAGGCCAGCATGCGTTTGATATTGCGCTCGGAAAATCCCTTTTCCTCCGGTAATTCGTTAAACAGGTCGCGCGCAAGGCGCGGAATCACACCCGCACCCCAGCCTTCCTGTTGCTGGCGAGTGTCGATCAGTGCGCCGATTTCCCAGTAAAGCCGGATCAACTCGGCATTGACAGCCAGCATGGCGCGCGTCTGGGCGTGACGAACCTGCTGCTTGATGTCGGTGAGCAGCTCAGCATAGGCTATGGGCAATGCCTGTGAGTTGTTGCTCATGCCTCATCTCCTTCAATCTGCGCCACTATCGCATCAATCTCTTTGCGCAACTGGTCGATTTTGGCAACGGTAATTTTAAGTTCGGCATTTAGCTGGTTAATCTCCACAATCTCGCGAGTATCCTTTGCTTCTACATAACTGCTTACCGACAGGTTGTAATCTTTTTCTTTGGCGACTTCTTCATAGGGCACTGATCGTGCGAAGTGATCTTTATTCTCTTTGCTATCGAACACCTGCATAATTTTTTCAATGTGTTCATCCGTGAGAATATTGTTATTGGTTTCCTTTTTAAACAAACCGCTGGCATCAATAAACTGGGTGTTGGTGTCACTTTTGTGTTTAGAGAGCACCAGAATAGTTACGGCGATGGTGGTGCCAAAAAATAAGTTGGGCGCTAGGGAAATTACTGTTTCTACATAATTATTATCCACCAAATATTGGCGGATTTTTTGCTCCGCACCGCCTCGGTAAAATATACCGGGGAAGCAAACAATGGCAGCGCGGCCTTTACTGGATAAATAACTCAGTGCATGTAATACAAACGCAAAATCCGCTTTGGATTTAGGCGCGAGGACACCGGCTGGGGCAAAACGGTCGTCGTTAATGAGGGTTGGGTCGTCTGAGCCGATCCATTTCACTGAATAAGGTGGATTGGACACAATGGCATCAAAGGGTTTGTCATCACCAAAATGGGGTTGGCGCAGGGTGTCGCCCAGTTGCATATTAAATTTGTCGTAATTGATGTTATGCAAAAACATATTCATACGAGCAAGGTTATAGGTGGTGTGGTTTAACTCTTGGCCAAAAAAACCTTCTTCAATTTTGTGCTCATCAAACTGTTTTTTAGCTTGTAACAATAAGGAGCCGGAACCACAGGCTGGGTCGTAAATTTTATTTACACTGGTTTGGCCGTGCATGGCGAGCTGGGCAATGAGTTTGGATACATGCTGCGGGGTAAAAAATTCACCGCCGGATTTGCCCGCGTTGGCGGCGTAGTTGGAAATTAAGAATTCGTAGGCGTCACCGAACAGGTCGATATGGGAGGCATCAGGCTTTTCATAAAAATCATGGCCAAAATCCAAACCTGCCACGCCTTTGAGTACTGCCGCCAAACGGAAGTTTTTGTCTTTTACCGTATTACCTAAGCGGTTGCTGGTGGTATCAAAATCGGCAAATAGGCCTTTAATATCCTGCTCTGAGGAGTAACCGTTCGCTGAACTTTCAATGGCCGAGAAAATAGCGGCTAAATCGGTATTTAGGCTTTCATTGGTGTGAGCGTTGGCGGCGACTTTGGCAAATAACTGGCTGGGGTAAATAAAGTAGCCTTTGGTTTTTGTGGCATCGTCTTTTATCTCCGGGGTGATTACGCTGTCGGGCAGCTCGGCGTAGTTAACACTCTCGTCACCGGCTTCAATATAAAGGGCAAAGTTTTCGCTAATAAAGCGGTAAAACAGGGTGCCCAGGACATATTGTTTAAAGTCCCAGCCATCGACGGCACCGCGTACATCGTTAGCAATCGCCCATATCTGGCGTTGCAGGGCGGCGCGTTGTTGTGAGCTTGTCATTTTGGAATCCGGTTAAATTTATTTTAAATGGTTTTTAGTGCTGCTAGGTATTACAGGATTGAAAAATCGACTTGCAAATTTAAGGGCATTTTCGGAAATTCACTTTTCACACGTTCGCGGCGTTATTTTCATGCTCAGTTATAAACTCCCTTCTTCGGCTTGGGCATCCTGCACCCGTGCTGTCATCCGCGTGAAAATACTTTGCGAGCATCACGAAAATTGAATTTCCGGCGGCGCCCTTAAGACGCAAAATTTTGTATCTTTATGCTTCCTAGCAACTCTGGATTTTTCCTGTATGTCGTTTTTATCCCGCAATAAAATGTTCACGGTAATAAGCCAATTCCGCCACGGAATCGCGAATGTCATCCATCGCTAAATGGCTGCTTTTTTTGTTTAATCCTTTGGTTATTTCCGGTTTCCAGCGGCGGGTGAGTTCTTTTAAGGTGGAAACATCTAAATTACGGTAGGAAAAAAACGCTTCTAAACGCGGCATGTAATGCGCTAAAAACCGTCGGTCTTGGCAGATGGAGTTACCGCACATGGGGCTTTTGCCTGCGCTGATCCACTGTTGTAAAAATACTAGGGTGGCGTCTTCTGCTGCGCGTGTGTTGGTGGTGCTTTCGGTTATGCGTTGTACTAGGCCTGAGCCGCCGTGTTGTTTGGTATTCCATTCATCCATCGCCGCCAGGGTTTTGGGGTGTTGGTGGATGGCGAATACCGGCCCTTCGGCGAGGATGTTGAGGTTTTTATCGGTGATGAGGGTGGCGATTTCGATAATTACATCGCGCTCCGGGTTTAGGCCGGTCATTTCTAAATCGATCCAAATTAAATGGCTGTCGCTGGGCTGTTCGTTGGTTTGAGACATGGGGTACTCCTGGGTGGATTTCACTACTTTGATGGGTATCTGTAACTACTCGGTGTATTTATCACTACAATGCCCGCCAGTTTAGCGTCTCCCCAAGGGTGGCGCCTCTTTTTACCTGATTGGGTATTCAATGTCTAAACGCCGCCTCAGCTTGCACCAAACCCGCCGCATCGCTTTGCAAAACTCACAGGACGCAGAGGGCGATTTTGTGGGCAGTGAGGGGCTGGTTATTTCGCCGCTGCGCCAACAGGCGGAGATTCAAGATTGTCTCAGCGGTGCGCGCCACCGCTGCCACCTGCGGGCGAATTTGCCGCCCTTAACGGTGGGGGACCGTGTGATTTGGCAGGCGGGCGAGCCTACCGGTGTGGTGGTGGCTTTAAAGCCGCGCCGCAATTGTATCCAGCGGCCCGATAGCTTCGGCAAATTAAAGTTGGTGGCGGCTAATGTGGATTGCGCGTTGATTGTGCTGGCACCGGAGCCTGTGGCCCACGCTAATTTAATCGACCGCTATTTAGTGGCGCTGCATGCACTGGATATTCGGCCCGTGTTGGTGCTGAATAAAAGTGATTTGTTAAACCCCGGCCACCCAATGCTCAAGCTGGCTTCGGGTTATCAGGCTTTGGGTTATACCTGTTTGACGGTATCGGCCCAGGAGCCTTTAAGCCTTCAGCCTTTGCAAGCGGTGTTGGCTGCGGGGACCAGTATTTTGGTGGGGCAGTCTGGCGTGGGTAAATCGTCTTTGTTGCAGGCTTTACTGCCGGAGCAGTCCATCAAAGTGGGCGAGTTATCAGAGGGGGTGGCCAAGGGCCGCCATACCACCACCCATGCACGCCTGTATCCTTTTGCCTGTGGCGGCCAGTGCATCGATTCCCCCGGTATCCGCGAGTTTGGTTTGGGGCATTTAAGTGCTGAGCAGGTGGCGCAAGGGTTTGTGGAGTTTGAAGATTTTTTAGGCCACTGTAAGTTTCGCAATTGTATGCATCAGCAGGACCCCGGTTGCGCTTTAATTCGCGCCCGCGAAGAAGGCGCTATTAGCTTGGAGCGGTTTGTTAGTTACCAGCAGATTGTGGCCAGTCAAACTTTGACTTAATCAGCTGGCAAAAACAGACCCTAGCTGCCCGCGCATCAATTTTCATTGTTATTTATCAGTCATCATTAGGTTTTTTCATGCATCCAAAAGTATTTATTGTTGCGCAATACCTCATTCCACAAGCCTTGTTATCGCGTCTTATTGGCTGGGTGGCGCGCTGCCCTTGGGGTTTTATCAAAAACCGGTTTATTGAAAAATTTATTCAGCGTTACAACGTGGATATGGCCCAAGCCCTGGAGGAAAACCCGCGCGCTTATAAACACTTCAACGCCTTTTTTACCCGCGCTTTAAAGCCTGGCGCGCGGCCTATTTGTGAAGGCGAACACACGCTGGCTTGCCCGGCAGATGGTGCGATTAGCCAGTTGGGTGAGATTAAAAATGGCCGTATATTCCAGGCAAAAGGCCAGGAATTTAGCCTGTTGGAGCTGTTGGGCGGGCAGGAAGATTTAGCTGCTGCTTATCAAGACGGTTTATTTGCCACCGTGTATTTATCCCCCAAAGATTACCACCGGGTACACATGCCGCAAGCGGGGGAGCTGGTGCGCATGGTGCATATACCTGGCGATTTGTTCTCCGTGAATGCCGTCACCGCCGAACAGGTGCCGCGCCTGTTTGCCCGTAATGAGCGCGTGGTATGCCATTTTTCAACCCCCCACGGCCCGATGGCGGTGGTCTTGGTGGGGGCGATGATTGTTGCCAGCATCGAAACCCCGTGGGCGGGCGTGGTTGCACCCACCCGCAACACCGTCCGCACCACCCACTACGGCACATCACCAACAGTAACGCTGGAAAAAGGCGCAGAAATGGGCCGGTTTTTATTGGGTTCTACGGCGATTGTGTTGCTGCCGAAGAGCTTTGGGCGCTGGCGGGAAGATTTACAGGCGGGCTCGCCCGTGGTGATGGGCGAGCGGTTGGCGGATAGGGGCAAGGCTTAAGTAACGCTTAAAACCATTTCACCACGTAGGGGCGCGATTCATCGTGCCTTGGTTGATGATGTCAATTGGGCGCAATGAATTGCGCCCCTACAGGGATGACACACGAAACTAGAAAAATACGGGATAGTTATGTTTTAGCTGCGCAGAGGTTTCCCGGTTTAACCGATCGGCTCCTGCACCAGTTGCCATTGTTCGGCAACCACTAAACACCAAAGGTAATCGCCCCAATCCCCTAACACCCAGCGCTCGCAAGGCGCATCACTTAATGAGAAGCGATGCGTGGCGGGCCTGTGTGTGTGCCCATGAATAAGCTTGGTGACATCCCAGTGCTGCATACGCGCTTCAACCTCATGTTGCGTAACATCCATAATGTCGTCCGCTTTCATCGCATTTAAGGATTGGCTTTGCGCGCGCAGTTGGGCGGCTAGTGTGCGGCGTTGAGGTAAGGGCAGGGATAATACCTGCGCTTGCCAGGCGCTTTGGCGCACCATCTGGCGGAATTCCATATAGGCGGCATCCCCGGTGCAAAGGCTGTCGCCATGCATTAATAAAACCCGCTCGCCATTTAATGTCACGATGTGTTCTTCCGGCAGAAGGGTAAAACCGGTTGCCTGGCAGAAGGCTGTGCCGAGTAAAAAATCCCGGTTGCCCGTGAGCATAAAACCCAACACACCGCGTTCGGTGAGTTGGGCGAGGGCGTTTTTTAACTCTAAGGCGAAGGGGTGGTCTTCATCATCGCCAAGCCACGCATCAAAAAAATCCCCCAAAATATACAGGCTGTCACCGGCCTGCACGCGTGAAATAAAGTGTACAAACGCGGTAAAAACTTTGGGTTCTTGGGGGTTTAAATGGAGGTCTGAGATAAAAAACGTTGCCATAATTAGCCCGCTACAGTCACGCGCTCAATGGTGATGGTTTCTTGTGGCACATCTTGAGCGCCGGTTTTTACCACCTTAATTTTATCCACCACATCCATGCCGCTGGTGACTTTACCGAATACACAGTAACCCCAGCCCTGGCTATTTTTGCCAGAATGGTTGAGAAAATCGTTGTTTTTTACATTGATAAAAAATTGAGCGGTGGCGCTGTGCGGGTCTGAGGTGCGGGCCATAGCGATGGTGCCTACATCGTTGGCCAGGCCGTTATCGGCTTCGTTTTCGATGGGCGCACGGGTGGATTTTTGTTTCATATCGGCAGTCATGCCGCCGCCTTGCACCATAAAATTATTAATAACACGGTGGAAAATAGTCCCGTCGTAAAAACCATCTTCGGCGTATTGTTTGAAATTGGCGCAGGTTTTAGGGGCTTTTTCTGGGTTTAATTCGATGGTGATGTCGCCGAGGTTAGTGTGTAGGGTAATCATGGTGGCTCCAGATGGGTGAAAGGCCAGGCGCAAGCATGGCTTGGGGCTTAAAAGGGCGGCTATAATAGCCGCTTTGTCTTTGAATATGAACTGCGTCTCTCTTGTGGTCCAGTATCACCCAGTGTGAAAAGCTACCGTGCAGTTCCACCTTATTTAAACCGCGCCCAGGAATACAAACCCAATGTCAGGCCCAATGATTGACGATAACAAGCCCCAAAATTTTTTGGCGCAACAAATTCAACACGAAATAAACACCGGAACGCTAAGCCAGTTAATTACGCGTTTCCCGCCGGAGCCTAACGGTTATTTACACATCGGCCACGCTAAATCAATTTGTTTGAATTTTGGTTTGGCTGAAGAATTTGGCGGCGCGTGTAATTTGCGTTTTGACGATACGAACCCCGCCAAAGAAGACCAAGAATATATAGATGCCATTATTGCCGATGTGCGCTGGCTTGGATTTAATTGGGCCGGGGACGTGCGTTATGCCTCCGCTTATTTTGATCAATTACACCAGTGGGCGGTGTTTTTAATTGAACAAAACCTGGCTTATGTCTGTGATTTAAGCGCCGACGAAGCGCGTGAATATCGCGGCACATTAAAAGAACCGGGTAAAAACTCGCCCTACCGTGAACGCAGCGTAGAAGAAAACATCGCTTTATTTGAAAAAATGCGCGCCGGTTTTTTTAACGAAGGCGATTGTGTATTGCGCGCTAAAATTGATATGGCCCACGGCAATATCAATATGCGCGACCCTATTTTGTACCGCATCCGCAAACAGCACCACCATCAAACTGGCGATAAATGGTGTATTTACCCCACCTATGATTTTGCACACGGGCAGGAAGATGCCATTGAAGGCGTGACACACTCTATTTGCACGCTGGAATTTGCCGACCACAAACCCCTATACGATTGGTTTATTGAACATTTACCCGTGCCCTATAAACCGGTGCAATATGAATTTGGCCGTTTAAATTTAAATTACACGGTGACATCAAAACGCAAATTAAAACAGTTGGTGGACGACGGTTTAGTGGACGGCTGGGACGACCCGCGTATGCCCACCATTGCAGGCTTGCGCCGCCGGGGTGTAACACCTGCGGCGCTGCGTAAATTCTGCCAGATGATTGGTGTGACCCGCTCCGATGGCGTAGTGGATGTAGCGATGCTGGAACATGCCATTCGTGATGATTTGGATAAAAATGCCCCCCGCGCCATGTGTGTGCTGCGGCCATTAAAAGTTATTTTAATGAATTATCCAGAAGATAAAACCGAAACGCTGAGCGCGCCCGGGCACCCAAACAACGAGCAAATACCCAGCCGAGAATTACCCTTTAGCCGCGAAATTTTTATTGACCTGGAAGACTTCCGCGAGGAAGCCAATAAAAAATATAAACGCCTAGTGCTGGGTAAGCGCGTGCGTTTGCGTAATGCGTACGTCATTGAAGCGGTACAAGCAATTAAAAATGCAGACGGAGACATTATTGCCGTGGAAGCCAATATTATTGAAGGCACTTTAGGCCGCGACCCTGAAGACGGCGTAAAACCCAAAGGAGTTATCCATTGGGTTGATGCTGCGAAAAACGTGCAATTTGCAGTGCGTTTATACGAGCGTTTATTTAATGACCCCTCGCCCGACAGCGGCGATAAAGATTTTTTACAGTTTATAAACCCTGCAAGCTTGCTGGAATTACCTGTATGTTTTGGCGAGCCTGGCCTTGCGTTTGCTGAAGCAGAACGCGCATTACAATTTGAGCGCGAAGGGTATTTTTGTCGCGATAGCCGTGCTGAAGGCTTGGTGTTTAACCGAACCATTACCTTAAAAGACAGTTTTAAAGACGATTCCAAAGACAATTAAAAATACAAAAAAACGGTGGAATTAATTTATGCACTTTAATTTATACAACACCCTCAGTGGCGAAAAAGAACGCTTTAAGCCCTTGCAAGCAGGCAAAATAGGCATGTACGTGTGCGGTATTACCGTATACGACTACTGCCATATCGGCCATGCGCGGGTAATGGTGGTGTTTGATGTTATTACGCGTTACCTGCGCGCACGCGGCTGGGCGTTAACCTATGTGCGTAATATTACGGATATCGACGATAAAATAATTAAACGTGCGGCGGAAAACGGCGAAACCATCGACGCCTTAACGGCGCGTTTTATTCAAGCGATGGTGGAAGATGAAACCGCATTAGGCGTGTTGCGGCCCGATCAAGAGCCGCGTGCCACCGAACACCTGGCGGGTATTATTGAATTAATTAAAACTTTAGAAGAAAAAGGTTTTGCCTATGCGGCGAATAATGGCGATGTCTATTATCGCGTCGCTAAATTCGCAGAATACGGCAAATTAACCAATAAAAAATTAGATGAATTAGAAATTGGCAAACGCATTGCCATTGAAGAAGCCAAAGAAGACCCGCGTGATTTTGTGTTATGGAAAGCGGCAAAAACAGGCGAGATGAGCTGGCCTTCACCTTGGGGGGCAGGGCGCCCCGGCTGGCATATTGAGTGCTCGGCCATGAGTAAACACTGCTTGGGTTTAACCTTGGACATTCACGGCGGCGGGCCGGATTTACCCTTCCCACACCATGAAAACGAAATCGCCCAAAGTGAAGCGGCCAATGGTTGCCAATACGCCCATTATTGGATGCACGCAGGGGCTGTGCGGGTGGATGATGAAAAAATGTCTAAATCATTAGGCAATTTTTTTACGATCCGTGAAGTATTGACACGTTACCACCCGGAGGTGGTGCGTTATTTATTATTAAGTAGCCATTACCGCAGCGCGATTAATTATTCTGAAGATAATTTAAAAGAAGCGCGCAGTGCGTTGGAGCGTTTTTATGGCTGTTTAAAACAATTTACAGCGCTGCCGCTGTTACCCCTAGAAGAGGCGTTTGCCACTGAGCCGGGGCAGGCATTTTGTGCGGCAATGGACGATGACTTTAATACCCGGCTAGCCCTGGGCGGTTTGTTTGATTTAGTGCGGCAAATTAATACCACACCGGATGAGTATGCTGCTTCTGTATTAAAAACGCTGGCCAGTTTGTTAGGGATTTTACAAGCAGCGCCTGAATTGTTTTTTCAATCCGGCAGTGAGGCGGTGGATGCAACTTATATAGAAGCGTTAATTGTTGAGCGTGCTGAAGCAAAATTAGCGAAAAACTTTTCCCGCTGCGATGAAATTCGTGTTGAACTTAAAGCTATGGGGGTTGTGTTGGAGGATTCGCGGCAGGGGACTACGTGGCGTATTGAATCGTAGTATTAATACCCATGCAGCTCCAAACTCAGGAAAAAATTGAAAAAACCGCCGACTTGATTTGCACTAGGTTGGCGGTTTTTTTTGTTGAACAGAATACCCCTGTGCAGGAATATCAATTAATGACGCTATTACAAGCGGAGCATTTATTGGATATTTGCAGCGGTGATAATTATTGGCAGGAATTATTTCGCAAACATTTTTTAGTGCGCCATTGTTTGTACAAACTGAATCAAATGTGGGCAGGGCAGGGGCGTGGTTTGTGTTTGGGGCCCGTATGGATAGTATTTTATACAGCGGCGCCAAGCGAAGGCTTACCCTCACAAGATACAACCTACCGGGCGATGGCGGATTATTACGGCGATTTAACCCATTGGCTTGCCGCAACTGAAGCCACATGCCGCGATTTCTTGGATGATTTTTTTAGGCGGTTTGCGGCATTAAATGATGCCGAAGTGCATTTAACGGTTTTGGGCCTGCCTAAGGATGCCATTTGGGGGGTAGTGCAACAGCAATACCGCCGATTGGCACAACAGCATCACCCGGATAAAGGCGGTGATGCGGAGCAGTTTTTAGCTATAACCCGTGCGTTTGAAGCGTTAAAACTTTTGCGGGGTAATTAATTTTTTTTGTAACTATTCTGCATGTTTGCACGCAGTTAGCAGTTGCAGTAATTGTAGGTTGGGTAGAGCTTGCGAAACCCAACAAGGGTGGGGCGGAGCATAGTGGTTTGCGTTGGTATAAATTTAACAGCGCCCAATATTTTCTGGTCATGAGCCTGTGTTGGGTTTCGCAAGCTCTACCCAACCTACTGAATTCAGCTCATATCTTCGTCATTCCCGCGAAAGGCATCACGCACGAAAATTAAAAAAATTCTGAATGGTTACAATTTCTCACCTTTTACTTTTATAAGCGCAGCTATTTTATGTTGTTATCTTGCCCCGCAAACACCCTGGTTGTGTTTGATTTTGAAACCACCGGTATGTCGCCAGATATGGGCGACCGCAGTATTGAGGTGGGTGCGGTTAAATTAATTGATGGAGAAATTGTGGGTGAATTTAGCTGCTTGATGAACCCCGGCATTGCCATTCCACTATTTATCCAAAGCCTTACAGGAATTAGCAATGCCATGCTGCGCGACGCGCCTAAAAACCAACAGGTGATGGCAGATTTTTATGATTTTGTGGCGGGATTTAATTTAGTGGCGCACAACGCAGCCTTTGACGCTAAATTTTTGCATGCAGAATTTAAACGCATTAAAAAACATTTTGAAGGTGGCATAGGCTGTAGTTTGCTGGCCGCCCGCAGGGTGTTAACCGGTGCGCCGAGTTATAAATTAGGCGAATTAGTGGCGCATTTTAATTTGCCAAAAGCTGCGCAATACCACCGTGCGCTGGCGGATGCTCAGGCGTGTTCTCACCTGTGGTTGAGGGTTTTACAGCAGATTAAACAGGATTATGGCGTTGCTGATTTAACCTTTGGGCAGCTGCAAACGTTAAACCAGCAGGCCAAACCGCGCGTGCAGCGGTTGATAAAAAGTTGGTGTGTGTGATTTTTGTTCGTAAATCTCACGTGGATGAGAATTCACCCTGCACCGTTGAGGCGCTCTGCCTTGATGCCGAAATTACAACAACTCAATTACAACAATTCAATAACAGCAACAAGCACTGGCTTATTATTTTCGGTTGAAAATACCGCAAAGCCACCCGCCAAAATACCGTTAATAATCTGCGCCTCCGCGTAGATCCAATATTTTGAAGAAGGTGAATGCAATATAACGGGATCCCCTGGGCCTGCCTCCGGTTTGTTGGTTAGGCTTTTGAGTAACAAAGGTGCCCACTGGTCAAAATGTGTAGCATCAATTTCTGCTGGCAGGGGGTATTTAGGCAAACTACCAAACGGTTTCATGGGTAAATTCAGGAATATTGCTGGCAACTCCACGGGCGTTTGTTTTTTTACCGCGAAGGATAAATCTTTAGCGATTGATGAGGGTGGGTAGGCCGCACTCAGTTCCGACCCGCGCCCACCGAGATTACCCGATGTAAATTTGCGCACAATATAAATAGATTTTGCATCCGTAGTAGCAATAAACAAACTGGTATCTTTGGCGGTAAGTGCTTTTGAAAAATTGCCAAAGGCGCTTTCAATTGCAGCAGTATCTACTTGTTTTATATCGGCTGTGCTCGCTGCATTATCCGCAGAAACAACTTTGCTTGCTGGCGTCAAAACAGGTGGTTCTGCATTACACGCGACAGTAATTAGTGATGTAATCAGTGCAGCGCTCAAAAGATATTTCATATTAATTTCCACGATTCCATAATGCTGATTAAAGTTTTTGCGTAGTTTGGATCTGTAGCATATTTTTGCTTTTGCAGGCCTTCAGCCCAGGCTTTTGGATCGGCCTCAGTAAATAGGACTTTGTACCTTCGATTTTTTGTTAAAAAATCAGTTCGCCCCGCTATTGAATCTTCAAAGCTATGATAGGCCTGAAATTTGTCAATAATTTTG
Organism: Pseudomonadota bacterium; assembly: GCA_041179125.1. GTDB lineage: Bacteria > Pseudomonadota > Gammaproteobacteria > Pseudomonadales > Cellvibrionaceae > CAMCXE01. The sequence continues at coordinate 12,828 of JBEGTZ010000310.1, forward strand.
ATTCTAACGCCATTTATAACTTCGTGAGTATAAACCGACACTGAGCCTGCCGGCCCAATACCTTTGATGCCAAATAAGTTGTAACTGTATTGTTTGCTGTATAAATCTGTAGGGACAGATTTGCCATAGCCTGTTTCTAGGATCGCTTGAGCGGTGGTAATTGCCGCAGGTATTTTCGATTTGGCCTCTTCTATCTTGGCGGATTTAAAAACTTGCTGAACGAAATCAGCTTTGGATAGGGTGCCGAGATTTTTATTGGTTGCCGGGCTTACATTTAACTGCTGGGTTTTATGCAGTGTCACCCCAGCTAATAAATCATGCTGGATGCTATTAAATGCACGGTACACATCTGAGAGCAGGCCATCCAAGCCGTCACCTATCGACCAGCTCCTCGCCTTTGGCTGTGTTTTTAATTTGTCACAAACTGTCAGCACCGCATTTATTTTTTTAATTGTTTGTCCTGATGTATCAATTCGCCCATCGGGTGCAGCCATGCCCACCGATACCCGTTGGAATTGTCTAATGGCAGTCTTGGTTTTGCTCCTGCAATTCCATCCTCTTCGAGCGGTGCAAGCGGGATAAGAATGTTGTGCGCAATAATTTTATTTAGCGATTTTTGAATGAGGATTACATCGGTTTTGTTGTTTTTGGCATTTTCACCTACCGATGCCGAGAGTTTGATATTTTGCATACTGCTGTTCCTGTTTAGTGAAGTATTGACCTGTCCGGTCGGCGATTTTAGGTACCGCAACAAGTTAAATCAATGGCAACTAGCCTTGTCGCACGCAGCCCGGCCTACCCATTTAACCTGTGCGAGCAAGAAGCCCCCTTCAGTATTCTTATTGCAGAAGCTTCTAGCCGTATATTTTGGACTGCGCTGCCGCATGTTTGAATCCGTGCGTAGCCTATGCGCCACTTTTGTCCCTCTTGTTGTGTTCTAGTGCTACATTTTAATGCGTTAAGCTTCGTTATAACCAAACCGTGCGCTTTTGTGCTTCCTTTGTGTTCATGCTTGGGGTGGGTTGCACTTTCTTGGCCTTGTGGGGGGAGGGAAACTCTGGAGGGTTGTGTTGATTTGGTGGGGGTTGGTGTTGCTTTTGCAGTGTGTGGGCGTTGCAAAGTATTTTGCTGGCGCCTTGGGGGTGTTATGCATCGCGCCATAGTGGGTTTATGGCATTAATTCATTGGGTTTACGGGGCTATTTATGGCGCACTTTGAGAAGTTGTTTTACTGGCACGGTATTGCCGATTCTTATTACAACTACAAAGGGGATTTGGTGACGGTTCCGTTTGAGAATAAGTTGAATATTATCAATGCGATGGGGGTGGATACTTCGGACCCTGAGAAGACGGCGCGGGATGCGTATTTGTTGGATGTGGCGCCTTGGCAGAAGTGGTTGTTGGATTTTTCGGTGAGTTACCAAGGTTCCGAGCAGGTGTTCTTTTTACAGGTGTTGCCGGCGGAGTTGGGCTTAAGTTTTGATTTTTCGATTAGCCATGAAGGGCAGGTTTTGGCTGCGGGCCAGGTGGTGCCGCAGGATTTCCCGGAGGTGGGGGATTATGTGTTTGAGGGGGTGCGCTATAGCCGCCGGGCGATTGCGCTGGGCGCGCTGCCTTTGGGTTATCACGATTTGACGGTTGCTTGTGGCAGTAAAACGCAAACGGCATGTTTTGCTGTGGCGCCGCAAAAGGCTTATGTAAGCCCGGCGTTAACGGAAGGCCAGCGGGTGGTGGGGATTATTGTGCAGTTGTATACGCTGAATTCTGAGCGCAATTGGGGGATTGGGGATTTTTCTGACCTGGCGCTGTTGATTCGCAAGGCGGCGGCTTTGGGGGTGCAGATGATCGGTTTGAACCCATTGCACGCGCTGCTTGAGCCGGTTGAGCACAATTGCAGCCCTTATAGCCCGTCGGACCGCCGTTTTAATAATCCGCTGTATATCGACCCTGAGTTGGAGAGCGATTTCCGTTTGGATATCAAGAACTTCGCGAAGGATTTGGCGCTGTTGCGGCAGGCTAAAGATGTGCCTTATGGGCCGGTGCAGAAGTTGAAATATGCGTGTTTCCGGCAGATGTTTGAGGTGTTTAGCCAGGTGGAGTTGGGCAGTAATTCTGCGCGTGACCAGGCGTTTCAGTTGTATGTGGAGACCCAGGGTGCGGCGCTTGAGGATTTTTGTATTTACCAGGTGGCGCAGCAGTTGGGTATGCCGGTGCCTTGGCAGGATGATGATGCTAAGGCAGATTTTATTGCTGAGCACCGCAGCGCGGCGCAGTTCCATGCGTATTTGCAGTGGTTGACGGATAAGCAGTTGGGTGAATGCCAGGCGCTTGCGCAGTCGCTGGGTATGGGCTTGGGTTTGATGCGGGATTTGGCGGTGGGGGCGAATGGTTCTGGCAGCGAGGTGAGTTGCCATTTGGATTTATTCTGCCGCGAAGCCGCTGTGGGTGCGCCGCCGGACCCGCTGGCGGAGCAGGGCCAGAACTGGGGTTTGCCGCCGATGGATCCGGCCCGTTTGCGGTTGTCGCGCTTCAGCCATTTTATTACGCTGCTGCGCAGCAATATGGCCCACTGCGGTGCCTTGCGCATCGACCACGCTATGAGTTTGCTGCGCCTGTGGTGGTGCCCGCCGGGTACCACGGCAGACCACGGTGCTTATGTGTATTACCCCTTCCACGAGTTGATGGCGCTTTTGAAGTTGGAGAGCCATTTGGCCCAGTGCATGGTGATCGGTGAGGATATGGGGGTGGTGCCGCCGGAGCTGCGGCAGGCGTTGTACGATGGGGATATCTTCACGAACAAGTTGTTTTATTTTGAAAAAGACGCGCAGGGGCAGTTTAAACACCCGGATCATTACGAGGCGCATTCGCTGGCGATGGTGACGAACCACGATGTGCCGACGCTCGCCAGTTGGTGGAACGGTGCGGATGTGTTGTTGCGGCAGAAGCTTAACCTTTACCCTGCGGATGTGGATTTGGCGGGCATTCAAGCGGGGCGGCTGCATGAGAAAACGCAGCTGTTGCATTGGCTGGTGTATTTAGGCTTTGAGCTGCCAGGCGAGTTTGAGGCGTTGCTGGCGGCGCCTTTGGCTTGGCCTTTGTGTGCGCTGATTTTAAAAGGCGCTAACCGCTGCCGTTCGCAGTTGTTTGTGGTGCAGCTGGAGGATTTAGAGCTGTTGGATTCCCCGGTGAATGTGCCGGGTACTTGTTGGGAATACGCCAATTGGCAGCGTAAATTAAGCAAGCCTTTGGCAGCTGTGTTTGAGGATGCGGCGGTGTGCCAGTTGTTGCGGGATTTGGTGGCGGAGCGGCATTCGGTGGGGGTTAAACCTAAAAATATCTGAGCTTGGCAACCTCTTGATAGTAAGCGACCAATAAACCCGATCTATCAACCAGAGAACCCACTCCATTAGCCTAAGATTTTTCATCCGAGGAAAATCTATGGCAAAACGAACCCCACAACAATGTCGTGAACTGATTCAAAAACAGTCCGCATCCGGCCAAACTGCAACAGCTTTTTGCGCCGCTCATGGTATTAACCCAAAATATTTCAGCCTACAAAAAAACAAACTGTATCCTCGCGATAAAAATAATTCGAAACACGAAAAAAACTATTCAAACTTTATTGCACTTAAGTCGCCCACCACCACCGAGGCGATTTCTTTAACAGTCGGCGAATTGAATATAAATAATTATGCGGGTTTTGTGCAGGTAGACGGCTACGCCGCGTACGAGCAAATGCGGGGTGTTTTGGTTGGTTGCATGGCGCATGCGCGGCGAAAATTTGTGGATGCGCAAGAAATACAGCCCAAGGGTAAAGTAGGTAAGGCGGATTGGGCGATTAATCATTTACCAAAATTGTATATTATCGAAAAACATATCAAGCATAAAACAATTGCTGAACGTTATGCCGTGCGACAAGCGCAGGCTAGGTTTTGCCCGTCAGACTTGTCTTTATCGATAAGATAAGTCTCGGCGTAATTAAGTTTGTTCGGCAATTAAAGATTAACTCGAGCAAAACCATACTAAAACTACGTACAGCTCTTGAGGGCTGTATCTCGTAGTCTGTTCTTCCCTCCTATGACGTCCTCTTTATCGTGAGCCTTTGATTGAGTGCCCGTGCATCCCGTTAAGCCTAGAAGTTCTATTAGCGCTCTTTGAGATTTCTAGGCTTAAGCTCGGCATAAATACTGCTTTGCACTGGCGAACCTTTATGTCCATTGGGATTGCTTGGGTTTAGCCAATTATTCTTACAATAAGAGCGATGTATCATGACTCCCATTTCCGCTGTAAAACCCCGCCGTCAACAAATTCTTGAAGCTTTTGCCCGTATGTTGGAGGGCAGTCCTGGGGTGCGTATTACTACCGCCGCTTTAGCTAAAGAGGTTGGAGTGTCAGAAGCTGCCCTTTATCGTCACTTCCCCAGTAAAACCAAAATGTTTGAAGGTTTAATTGATGCGATTGAGGAGGCTATTTTAATTCCCGCTGCGGTGATTGCGGCGAAGGATGATTTAGCTGCTCTTAACCGGTGTGAGGAGATTTTTACGTTGCTGTTGCAGTTTTGCCAACTCAGCCCTGGTATGACACGGATTTTGACGGGGGATGCACTGTCTGGAGAAACCGACCGTTTACACCAGCGCATTGTGTTTTTTTATGAGCGCCTTGAGAGCACGTTAAAGCAGGTATTGCGGGAGGCGGAGCTGGCGGAGGGGCTTGAACTGACGTTGCCCGTATCACAAACCGTACATTTTTGGTTGGCTTTAGTGGAGGGGCGGATTGCTCAGTTTGTGCGCAGCCAGTTTATTCAGCAGCCTACGGTACAGTGGAAGGAGTCTTGGCCGATGATGGTTCGTGGGTTTATTCGGTGTTCGGAACCTGCTTTAGCCTAAATTTTGGTGCAGTAAGCTACACACCGGGCAGGCTGGGTCTTTGGCCAGTTTGATTTCCCGCCAGTGAGCGTTTAA
>JBEGTZ010000311.1:0-18655 GCA_041179125.1 Pseudomonadota bacterium
GTCACCGGGGGTGGGTTGTTGGAAATCCCACTGGCCTTTTAGGTGGATTTCGTGGCTGAAGTTTTTTTGCAGCAGCGCCCAGGTGTGTAGTTTTGAGGTGTTGGCGAAGCTTGGCCAAGGCATTAAATAAAATACCCATGCACCCGGTTGTGTAATGGCGGGGTGGCAGTGTGCTTGTACGATCAGGCCAAGCTGTTGTGCGTTTTGCCGTAAATCCGCAAGTTTTTGTAACCCTTGGCTGGGTTTAAGCATCAGCAGGGGGCCTAAAATAATGGCGAGGGTAAGGCCAATAACGAGTGCGATGAGCATAATTTAAAATGTCGGTTGTTGAATGTTGGGGTGATTAAACACGCTTTTTGGCACATTTAAATGGGGCATTAATAATGTCATTCCTGCGTGTGCAGTGGCATAAAACGATGTGAGTTTGCCGCCATATAAGGCTAAATAACCCGGCATTTGCGGCGTGTGGTGCAGGTGTGTTTCGCGGTGGGCGCGGTTGATGGCGGTGGGTGTATGGCTGCTATTGGTGTTGTGGCTGGAGGCGCTATGGGGCAAAACACGGCTGCCGCAAAAGGTGCGGCTAATGTTGTGTTCTGTGGCCTGTGTGTGCCCGGCAAAATAATGGTTATAGCTGGTTAATAAATAGTGAATTTCTGCTGTTGTTATTTTTGTTTCATTGGGGTTTTGCAAAATAGTTTCTGTGGTGCCAATTAAACGTTGCCCGTGCCAGGGCAATACAAAAAATGGGCGGCCATCTAAGGGGGATTCCAAATAAAAACAACCGTCTAACGCGGGTTGGTTGAGTACCAAATGGCTGCCTTGCACCCATTGAATGGGCGTTTGCGGTAAGTGCGGGTGCAGTGCGGCCACTTCATTCACCCAGGGGCCTGCGGCATTAATTAAACAACGGCTTTGCACTTGAATGTTATTTTGGTGTGTGGCGCTATTTGTGAGGTTTAATTGGTAGTGGTTGTTGTGCAGGGTAATAGTGCTGGGCTGTGTATTTAATTCTAAATGGCAGCCAAAATTTTGCGCCGCTTTTATTACCCGCCGGGTGAGAAGTAAATCATCTGTTTGGCAGTCCCAGTATTGCCACAGGCCGGTTAATTGTTGTTGTTTTATTGGGAAATTCGGCCATTCTTGTTTGCCTAGGTATTTAAAATTTTTCCCGCCTAATAATTGATAAACACTTAAGCCTAGGGCAATGGTGCAATTGGCGCGGCGGCTGTTTTTATAGATGGGAATATAAAACGGTTTAAGGGTGACAATATCCGGGGCGGATTTTAATAGGCGTGTACGCTCTTTTAAACATTCGCGCACTAAACGAATTTGCCCAGATTCTAAATACCTAAGGCCGCCGTGAATTAATTTAGAGCTATTACTGGATGTAGCTGAACCTACCTGCGGGGATTTTTCAATTAATAAACATTTAAGCCCCATAGCCGATGCAATATAGCTAAAACCTGCGCCGTGAATACCTGCGCCGATGATGATGAGGTCATAAGTTTGCACGGGGTCAAATGTTTGCACGGAGCCAAATGTTTTCACGGAAATGCTACGCGCCCAACCGCGTTTTTAAACCGGCTATATCCCAGGTTTCAATATAATAAATACCTTTATTGATGGCCGCCTGGGCGGTGGCTGCGTCTGTAATATCGTACACAAACCACTGCCAAGGCCCAGGCCAGGGGCCGCTGGCGGGGAGTTGTGTGTAATCAATAATTAATACATCTGGGTTTAATTGTGTGGCTGCGGCAAGGTGTGTGTTGTCCATTTGCTGCAAAACCCAGCCGGTTTTAAAGCCTTGTTGTTGGGCGAGGGTAAGAACTTCTAAATCAAATGAAATAATAGTGCAGTGGGCTTTAATAGGCGTGAGTAATGTGCCGATACTCTGAATGGTTTTTTCACGGGTTTGATGTTTGAATATTTCTTTTTTAATTTCCGCAAATACATGGACTTCCGGCCATTTTTTTAATTCTTGCACCAAAACTTCAAGGCTTACAATCGGTTCGGGTAGGTGGGTTTGGCCTAGGCGTTCTGGTTCGTGGGCGCTGATGCGCTCCAGCAGTGAATAGGTGTATTCACGTAAAAACCCATTAATGCCGGTGGTGCGTTGTAAATGTTCATCGTGAAAAATAACCGGAATATTGTCTTTGCTAATTTGAATATCAAACTCCACCCCATCGGCGCCTTCGGCAATGGCGGCGAGAATACCTGTGAGGGTGTTTTCAGGATAGTGCGCAGGAAAGCCGCGATGGCCGATTAATTTATAGGGAGTTTTCATGGTGCTCCTATTTTGTTAAACGCAAAACCTTAAACGAGCCATTGCTGAGTATTTTTTCGCAGTGTTTAAAATAATCACAGGCTTTACGCTCAAGGGGAATAAATTGATTAACTACAAAAAACGCGGCGCCGTTAGGCTGTAAACGCTGCGCGGCGGCGGCTAAAAACCGTGTGGTGAGTTGGTTTTCAACACTAAAACCTTGGTGAAACGGCGGGTTGCAGAGGATAAGGTCGAAGCGCGTGGTGATGCCTTCTGCACAATCCGCAAGTATTAGGTTAGCGTTTATAGACCAATTGTCACAATTTAATTGGCACGCGGCGAGTGCTGCGCTGTTGTTGTCTGTGCAGGTGCGCTGTGCGAAGGGCAGGTGGGCGGTGGCGAGGGTTAGGTAGCCGTAGCCGCAGCCTAAGTCTAAACAGTGTTGAACAGCGGTAAGGTTTTGCGCAAGCACGGCTTCAACCAATAATTGGCTGCCTTGGTCTATTTTGTCCCAGCCATAAATGCCGGGTTTGGACAGGATGGTTTTTTCGTGCAGCGTTAATGTGGGGCGCAGGTGTGGGTAATTATCGGTGGGTAATAATTCGTTTAAGGCTTTTAATTCGTTTAAGACTTTTAAGTCGCTCAGGGCTGTTGATTCGCTCAAGACTTTTAAATCGCTCAGGGCTGTTAATTCGCCCAAGGCTGTTGCTTCGCTCAAGGCTGTTAGTTCGCTCAGGGCTGTTGATGTTTGCTCTAAATGAATACTGTAAAACTCGCCCATTTTTTGTGCTTTTTGTGGGCTGTTAAATAATTTTGCGGCTTTGTCGGCGTAGGTTTTAATGCCTTCTTGTTTGTGGCCTGCTAAATAAAGGCTGCTGCCTGTGGGTAAATATTGGCGCGCTTGGTTAATTAGGTGGTGAACCCAAGGTTTTTCTTTGGCGATGCGGATAAAACAGGCGTTAATAATGGGTGTTGTTGGGTGGTTGTGCGTAGGCCAGGTGGCGTCGTTTATGTGTGCGGGAATATTGAGTGCGCAGGCTTTGTTGTAAATATCCACTCGGTGTGTGAGCAATAAAAGCTGTTCGCGGTGGGGGACTAATTCAGGTAAATAATCCCCGCAGCTTTCTTCGGCAAACCAAATTTTAAACCCGGGTGTGTAGGCTAGTTGTTGAATTAAATAGCGGTAGGCGCTGTCGTTCACATTCATAAATTGCTCATAAATGCTGTGCCACTTCGGCAAGCTTAAGGCATTGCGGTTTGTTGGCCAATTGCGTTATTTCGCTGGGTAACAGCGGGCGGAATTGCCCTGGGGCTAAGGTGCTTAGCTGCACGCCGCCGATGGCGATCCGGTGCAAGTTCACTACATGGTTATTCAGTGCGGCCATCATGCGTTTTACTTGGTGGTATTTGCCTTCATAAATAGCCAATAAATAATGGTGCGTATTAAGTGCAAATGCTTCAGCGGCTAAGCAGGGTTTTTTTTCGCCGTGTAAATGTATGCCTTCATTTAATTGTTGAAAATGTTCAGGGTTGAGCGGTTGGCTTAATTGCACGCGGTAAATTTTTTGGCAGTGTTTTTTCGGTGCGGTAATTTGGTGGTTCCATCGGCCATCGGTGGTTATGAGCACTAGGCCTGTGGTGTCTACATCTAAACGCCCGGCAATTTGTAAATGGTGCGGCGCCAGGTGTGAGCTGACCAAATCAATCACCGTGGGGTAGTGCCCATCGGTATTGGCACACACCACGCCCTGTGGTTTGTGCAGCATCCAATAACCGTCTTGGGGCAGTGTTACCGCCTCGCCATCTAACAAAACTTCTGACGGTTCAGTTAATGGGTGTGCAGCTTGGGTGCATAAAACGCCGTTCACTAAAATGCGTTTATGCCGCAGCCAGTGGTGTACCTGGCTGCGGCTGGCGCCTGTGGCGTGGCTTAGGTATTTATCCAGCCGCATTAAGCGAGGCTTGATTCAGCAGCGGCAACGGTTTGATAAATAAGGGTATTGATGGTCATGGGGCCAACACCGCCGGGTACTGGGGTGATGGCGGCGGCGCGTTCAAGCAAGGGGGCCAGTTCAATATCGCCCACACCGCCTGGGTGGTAGCCTGCGTCCACCACCACGGCGCCGTCTTTAATCCAGGCGGCTTGAATAAATTCAGGTTTACCCACCGCGCCTACCACAATATCTGCCTGGGCAATATGCGCGGCGAGGTTTTGTGTGCGGGAGTGGCAGATGGTAACGGTGGCATTGGCGGCTAATAACATCATGGCCATAGGTTTGCCCAATATGGCGCTGCGCCCTACAACCACCGCATGTTTGCCGCTGAGGGGGATGTCGTAGGCGTCCAGCAGCCGCATGATGCCTTTGGGGGTTGCGCTGCCGAAGGCTTCTTCGTCCATTGCCATGCGGCCAAAGCCTAAGCAGGTTACGCCGTCTACGTCTTTGGCCAGGGTGATGGCATCAAAACAGGCGCGCTCGTCAATCTGTGCGGGCACCGGGTGTTGCAGCAAAATGCCCTGTACCCGTGGGTCTTGGTTGAGTTCATGAATTTTGGCGAGGAGTGCTTCGGTGGTGGTGCTGGCGGGCAGTTCAATTTGCAGGGAATCCATGCCGATACGGCGGCAGGCGTTGCCTTTCATTTTGACGTAGGTGGCGGAGGCTGGGTCGTCGCCCACTAAAAGGGTGGCTAATATCGGTGTGATGCCGGAGCGGGCTTTAATTGCGGCCACGCGTTGGGTTAATTCGGCTTCGGTTTTTTGTGCCAGGCTTTTGCCATCAAGGATTAACGCAGTCATACAGGGCTCCAAGGAAAATGCCGGGCATTCTCACACAGCGGCGCCGCAGGCTCAATCAACACACGAAGGTGCTGTTACATCAAGCGCTTAGGCCGCCACCTAAGCGCTGTGAATGATCAATAAAACAGCTTTAAATCCACCGCTTCGGCCATGACTTTGTAGCCATTTTCGTTGGGGTGTAAATGATCGCCGGAATCCACCGCTGCGCGTAAACGAGAGGGGTTGCTGGGGTCGCGCATGGCGGCGTCAAAATCAATTACCGCGTCGAATTTATTGCTGGTGCGGATCCACTCATTAACTTTTTTGCGCGCCGCTTCCCGGCTGGCATTGTCATAAGATGAGCCACCAAAGGGCAGAATGGTGGCGCCGTAGGCCAGCAAACCTTTGTTGTGAGCGCGGTCAGCCATCTGGCCGAAACTGGTGATTAAGTTAGTTGCCACTGAGTCTGCGCTGCCGGAATTGCCTAGGTCGTTTACGCCTTCAAGAATGATGAACCATTTAACGCCGGTTTGTTGGAGCACATCCTGCTCAAACCGTGCAGTACCCGCTGGGCCTAAACAGGCGCTAAGTACACAGTTGCCACCCACGCCGTGGTTCAACACGCCTACATCCTGAGTTTGAGTATTCGCCTGTAGCAGGCGGGCTAATTCATCCGGCCAGCGGTTTTGTTTGTCGGTGCCCGACCCGCGACCGTCGGTAATTGAATCGCCAAGAATGGCAACAGAACCGCTGTTGCTGCTGGCTTCTACATCCAGTGCAGAAATAATGTACCAATGCTCCGTTTTGGTGGCGCTGTTTAAATTGGCCGTGGTTACGGCGTTGCCGGTTTGAATATATGAGGTGGTGCGGGAACCTGGGTGGCCGGTGACATCACTCGGCACTGAGCCAAATTGTATGCTGATGGCCAGGTTGCTGCGGGCGGCCAGTTTGAAGGGTAGGGGGTCCGAAGTGATGGCGCCTTTGGCCGCGATAGTGGCATCTGGCTTGCCGGCAAAGGTTAAGGCTTTGTCGGTTGCGACATCAATGGTGCCTGCACTGACGGAGTTGGCGATATGGACCGATTTAATGCTCAAGGCGCTGCCGCTGAATTCGTTGGAAAGCCGCAAGCGCACGTTTTCCCCACCGATGGAGACGTGGACAACTTGGCGCAAAGTGTTATTGCTTAAGCCGGGTGACGGTGGGCGGTTGTTGGTTTCCACCAATTGCTCCGAAGTGGCCCAGGTGCCTACCCAGGTTTTGGTGACGGCAATACCACTACTGGATGAGCTAGAGCTTGATGAGCTTGATGAACTGGAACTTGAAGAGCTAGAGCTTGAAGAACTAGAGCTTGAAGAACTAGAGCTTGAAGAACTAGAAGAAGAGTTGGAGTTAGAAGACGAAGACGTTGATGAACTGCTAGAGCTGGAGCTTGAAGAGCTTGTGCTGCCGTCGCCGGTGCAGGCCGTAAACGTCAGCGCAGCACAAAAGGCTAAGCTCAATTTGAGCATGTTGTTCATGGTTTCACCGAATTATTGTTATGGACGGGTAAAAAACCTCAGTTGAGGTTTCGCAATTTAGAGAGTTTTCGGATTATTGTCTTTTTACAGGGCAGGGGAATGGAATTGGTGCGCAAAACTGTTTGAAGAGATGGGGAATTATTGGCAGTTCTCTCATCGGGTCAAATAAAGGAATGCCGGATAAGCATCACAGATAAAAAGCCATCCACCTTGAGCCTGGAAAACCTTCAACAGACCCAAGGTGAACGGTGCGGAGAACACATGAACGGCAGGGCACTCCCATGAACCCCACCTGCTACAACTTTATACCTACACCCAGTGCAATTCCAAGGCCAAAGCCTCTGCCTGTGCCGCATGGGTTTTATCGGTCACAACGGCGGTATGCGCCAATTCAGGTTTCAAATACCGCTCACATACCCGTTGTAAATCCGGCAATTGGGTGGCCAGCAAGCGGTCGCGGAAGGCTTGGCGGTGGGCGAGCGTGCGCCCGTGTAAATCGGCGTGGAACAAACGTTTGGCACGTCCAGCTGGGGAATCGGGTTTATCAATACTGCTAACCGCGCCCAAAATGGACTCCTCAATACTCTGCCAGCTGTGTTGTGTGTGCATAAACCAGTCGATGGACTTATCAAAATCGCGCAGAGTTTCTTCCATACGCGGGTCCCGGTAGGAGTAAAACTTAAAGGCGCCCAGGTTGTTATCCTGGCTGGCCCCGCCGCCATAAGCACCGCCCTGCTCACGGATGGCCCGGTGTAAATAGCCATTGCGCAGCATGTTGCCCAGCACCACTAACGGGGCTGCATCCTCATGGTCCATCGGCACAGTGGCGTAAGCTTTAGCGCAGAAGTGAACCTGGCTATTGGTGAGCCAGGCCTGATTAATACGTGCTTGAGTGGGTTCAAGCGTAAAAGGTGTGAAGTTAACCGGCTTGGCCGGATGAAAGGCCGCTTTTAACGCAGCTAATTGGCTTGCCGCCTGTTGCTCTTCGCCCACCCATAAAAAACGGCGGGGTGCATCTTTAATTGTGGTGTGGATGTTGTGCAGGTTTTCGCAGAAGGCGCTTAATGCCGCCGCGTCATCCAGGCTGTCATCCAGTAATTTTAAGCGCTGAATAGACGCAAGCCCGCCCAAATTGTGGTTGAGCAGGGCGCTGGCACACAGGCCTTGGCTGGCCGCCGACATCGCCAGGCCGTGGCCGTTATTGGTAATAGATTGCTCCCGGTGCGCGCGTGTTTGCGCCATGGATTCGCGAATGCGGTTGTGCTCGTTAAAACGCGCGCCATCTAATGTGGCCTGCATCAACTCACTTAACGCCTGCTGGTTGCGGTTGAGCGCCTTGCCGGAGAGCGTCATAAAACTTTGCGTTTGCTGAACATCATCCACCAGGCTGCGGATGCTGCTGTAGGCACTAAAACCACCGGTCACGGCGGCTTGTTTGCGTTGCATGGCGAGGTAATCGTGCTCATTAACACCCACCTCAGTCAACAAGCTGGTGTAGTAGGGCAGCAGCGTCACCCACTCGGAATTTAACTGCGGTAAATCCAGCACAATTTGCTGGTACACCAGGCCGTTTGTGCCTACGTCGTAGCGGTAAAGGTCGTTTTCCCCGTGCAACGGGTGCGTGCTGGGGGATAAATGCCCCTCTTTCAGCGGCACATCATCCAGCGTGACTTTCGGCAGAATACTTTCGTCGTCAACCCGCTCTTGGCGCTGGGCCAGGGCTTCAGCTTGCTGGATAATTTCTTGTTGTTGCGCAGCCGTCAAAGACGCTTGAATGCGTGCAAGCCGCGCCGCTTCCGCCGCGTTTTTACGTTCAGCAAGCTGCGCATCTGGGCAGAGTGCTAAGCGCACACGGTGGGGGTTATCCAGCAACAAACTGCGGATGCGGGACTGCAAAAATGCGGGGTCTTTAATTTGTTCGCGCAGCCGGTTTAGCGCCGGATCAATATTTAACAGCGCCACCGGGTTGCCCCGATGCGTCGCCGCAGTCAGTGCGTTAAGAATAATTTGCAAGCCAAAAGGGTGGTGGTCGCCGCCCACTTCGCGTTGATGTAACTCCAACTGATGCAGCGCCGCTTCTGCATCCTCCTGCGGAATGCCCTCGGTGGCGATTTGCTCTAATTGCTGCAAAATAAACTGCTCAATCGCCTCAATATTATCTTTGCTCGCCCCTTCTAACCCGCACATAAACGTGAGCTCTTTTTGCGAATCATCCATGCCGCACAAAGGGCTTGGGTTTTGGCCTAAATCGGTGGTCTCCAGCGCTTGCATCAAAGGGCATGCGCTGTTGTTGAGCAACACGCCGGAGAGCAAGTGGCCTACCAGTACGTCTTCTAAATTGGTGGATTGACCCAGCAGCCAGGCTAACACCAGGTGCGTTTTTTCGCTCAGATCCTCCTCGTTGAGGGGGTAATATTCTTCAACCTTCACCGGTGCGAAATAGCGTTTCTCATCGGGAACCTGAATCAAATGGTCAGAACGCTCAAAATGGCACAGCGCCAGCTCTTCAAATTTAGCCTGGTGTTCAACAGCGGGAATATCGCCATAAGTCATGAAAATAGCGTTGCTAGGGTGGTAGTGGGTGCGATAAAAACTCACTAACTGTTCGTAGGTTAAATCCGTAATCGCATCGGGATCACCGCCGGAATTGTGGTGGTAGGTGGTGGTGGGGAACAGGTATTTGGTGAGGGTTTGCCAGAGTTGGGAAGGAACCGAACTCATCGCACCCTTCATCTCGTTGAACACCACACCTTTATATACCAAGTCAGATTGCGGGTTGCCCGCTTCGCTAAACTCCAAACGGTGGCCTTCTTGAGCAAAATCCAGTGGATCTAAACGCGAAAAAAACACCGCATCCAAATAAACACCCAATAAATTACTAAAATCTTTGCGGTTAATTGAAGCGAAGGGGTAAGCCGTCCAGTCTGAACTTGTGAAAGCGTTCATAAAGGTGTTCAAAGAGCGGCGCGTCATCATAAAAAACGGGTCGCGCACCGGGTAGCGTTGGCTGCCACAGAGTGCGGTATGCTCTAGAATGTGCGCAACTCCAGTGGAGTCCTTAGGCACCGTGCGTAATGCCACTAAAAAAACATTCTCAGGATTATCAGCGCGAATATGAATATGCTGAGCGCCGGTTTTAATGTGCTGATACTCTTCAACCCAAATATTCATGGCTGGGACGGGTTGTTGGCAAAGTAAGGTAAACGCCGGATGTACAGCAGAATTCATAATAGGGTCTCGTAATTAGACGGTAATTAGTGGCTTAATTGAGTTGAAACTGACGTTGTTTATTTTGGCTAGGGTTTGCAATATCGCATCATACACGCAGCGGCGGCAAATTCAGTAGCACAACAAAACGAATCAAAAAAATAAACCATTAACTTAATGTAACAAAAGGGGGCAGTGTGGCAGCTACGGCTGAAAGTGCAATTAGCCATTTAGAGTTACTAGGTGTTGCCTGGTTAATGTTTGCGTGGATAGGTTACAGCACGTTTGCCAGGCGGCGCGCTAAAAAAGTATTCTGCATCGCCTCAGTTTTACATTGCTACCGCAAAAATTGGATGCGCTCCATGTTAAAACGCAATAACCGCATTAGCGATGCAGCGCTTTTATCCAACCTTGAGCGTAACGCCAGTTTTTTAGCCTCCACATCTATTTTTATAATTGCCGGTGTTTTTACGCTTTTGGCCTCGGCAGACCAGGTAGTACAAATGGTGCGCACCATTCCCGGCGTGTCTCAATCATCCAGCACGGTGCAGCTGCAATTTAAAATTCTTTTATTGTTGATGATTCATGTTTACGCTTTTTTTACTTTCACCTGGTCCATGCGTCAATATGGTTTTTGCGCCATATTATTAGGCGCAGCACCGGTAGAAACCGAGCCGGAAGCAACGGGTGAAGCAGGTGAAAATTATATTCGTTATGTAGCTAAAGTAATTGACGAAGCGGGGATTAGTTATAACCAAGGCCTGCGCGCCTTTTATTTTTCACTGGCGGTATTGGCCTGGTTATTAAACGATTATGTGTTTGTACTCTCTGTGGCCAGTGTGGTATTTATTTTATACCGAAGAGAATTTTTATCCCGCACACTAATGGCAATGATTGCTGTGGATCGCTTGGATGAAAAACGCAATAACATGAAAAAATCTTAAGGGTGCCTCGGAAAATTCAATTTTCGTGATGAGCGCGAGGCATTTTCGCACGGACGACTGCATGGATGCAGGAGGTAGAGCGACGCACGCCTAAAGGGATTTAGGCGGTAGAGCGACGCAGGATGCCCAAGCCGAGGATGCCAAAGCCGAGGGAGGGAGTTTATGCGGTATAAATGACCGACTGAGTACGAAAATAACGAAGCGCACGCGCGAAAAGTGGATTTCCGGAGGTGCCCTTAAAGGCATTTATTGCCTATAACTACCAAAAATTTTTCCTGAAAGCACTTTTACTGCAAACAACCATTTAATTTTTTAGGGTTTTAACGTGTTTAAAAAATCAATAATAAGTTTGGGTTACAGCCTCGGCTGTATGATTATTGCATTACAGTTAAGCTGGTATGTTCTTGGGCAGATGAATTTCTCCTATGGTTTTTGGCATGACAATACCAGCATCCCTTGGGCCATCCAAACCTACGGCGCAACTAATCGGCAGGGGCATCTGGGTTTTGAAAAAACCACCAAACCCGAACGCGAACGTGTATTTGCCGAAATCGCCAAATCCATCCGCTCCTCAGGACAAGGCCTGGCAAATATTCACTATAAAATTGAAGGCGAGGCCGACAAAGTTTTACTTACTGAAGATGAAGTCCTTCATTTACAGGATGTAGCCAACTTAATCGACTTAGCGCCTTTTGCCGTTGTTCCAGCCTGGGTGGTATTTTTAAGCGTGCTTTTTTATAGCCTAAAACAAAATAAACCCATGCCCCGTGTGGTGTATCAATTAATAAGTTTAGCGGTGGTGAGTGCCGTTACAGGTGTTATTCTCGCCGCAGCGGGGCCAAAAGCGGCCTTCACACAAATGCATGTATGGGTGTTCCCTGCGAACCACAAATGGTTTTTTTATTATCAAGATTCCCTAATGTCCACCATGATGCACGCCCCAGTTCTATTTGCTGGTATTGCCGCGCAATGGGCTGTGTTTGCCAGTATATTTTTTGTTGTTTTACAGCTAATCGCAAAACGTGGTGTGGATTTAAAAATAGCTAAGGGGTGAGCTATTCAGATTTTTAGCGTTACACCAGCGGTTTATCGAGTAACTCTTGGGCTGCGGCAAAATCATTAACGGGTTTTACCAGCGCACCTTGCGCCCAAGGGCAGTTTAACCTGCGCATTAAATTTAATTGTTGGGGTGTATCCACGCCTTTGGCCACCACCTGTAAACCCATATTTTTGCCCATATCCACGATCCCTTTCAGTAAGTGCAGGCTACCGCTGTGGCTCGCAGCCTGAATAATACGCGCATCAACTCTTAGCGTTTTAATGGGCAGAGTGGATAAATAAATAAGGCTAGATTGCCCGCCGCCAAAATCATCAATCATCCAATGAATCGCAAGTTCCTGCATTAATCGTAAATGTTTTGGAAACTGTTCGTGCAGCATTATCCAATCGCTTTCCATCACTGAAAAAGCAATTCCGCCAGGGGGCACTAAAGCCAGTTGACGCCCAAGCCTGCTAATAAAATGCATATCAGTGAGCGATTTTGCGCTAATCGCTAAATTTAATTGCAGGCAAGGGTGGTCAAATACGGTATGGTTTTGTGCGGTTTTTTGCACCGCCCAATCCTCAATGGCCATGAGAAGATTAGCGTCATTACTGGGCTGGTTTAATTCGGATATTTGATGCTGCTGCCAATTAATACCGCAATCAAATTGCGCCAATACACCTGAATCGGTAGCAATGATAGGGTTAAACGTAAATCGAAAATCGCCCAAACGTAAACGCGCACGTAATTGTTTTTCTAAATCAAGAACCTGCTGGGTTTGAGTGTGTAACTCCCGGTCAAACAGCATATAACGGTTGCGGCCCTGAGCCTTAGCTTGATACATGGCCACATCGGCATGCCGCAAAATAACCTCCGCCGATTCCCCATAACGGTCGCCCATACAAATACCTAAGCTCGCACTAATTTGCACCCCGTGGTCGTCATTGAGTATAGGTAATTGAATTTCCAGCAATACCTTTTCTGCAAACGCAATGACCTGTTCAACACTTGCTGCGTCAGCCAATAACAGCGCAAATTCATCGCCGCCCATACGCGCGGCAACGTGTTGTATGTCAGCTAAACTGCGCAGGCGCACAGCAATTTCAATTAATAATTCATCGGCAAATAAATGACCAAAATTGTCGTTTATTTGTTTAAACCCGTCTAAATCCAAAAACAATAAAGCAAATTTAAAGTGTCGATCTCGACTGGCTTTAACCAAGCAGCGCTCAATTTCAGACAAAAGTTTTGCGCGATTAGGTAGGCCGGTAAGCGAGTCGTGAAAAGCTTGCCGGTTAAGTTGCACTTCCGAGCGTTTTCTATCGGTTATATCCAATGCAGTCGCAAGCCATGTGGGGCGGTTTTCAAAGCTAGATGCAGTAACACTAATGAGCGCCCAGCGCGTTTCCCCGCTGCGGTTGGTAAATTCAATTTCTAAGCGCCTTCTGGTGCCGTCGTCAATATTTTTTAGAGTTTTGGAGTTAAATTGTTCAGCAAAAAATTCACCTAACAATACACTCACCGGCAGTACTCGAAGTGCATCCTGGCCAAATCCGGTCAGCTTTTCCATGGCGCTATTGCTGAAAAAAATAAAATTACGAAAAGCAAAAATGGCCGCCTCGCTGGATTGCGCAAGGGATTTAAACCGCAACTCACTTTCATCATTTTGGCGCTCGTGGCGGCTGTAATGTTTATACAGTACAAGGTTTATTTTATCTGCAAGCGTAATGGCAAATTGTTGTTCATCCACATTCCAATGCCGTTCAGGAGCATTTTGTGCAATGCGCAATAATCCAAAATAACCATTGTTAGTAATAATAGGAACATCAATAAGCGAAACAATTTTTTGTTCGCTTAAATACAGTCGGCTATTCGGATTTAAATCCAGCGAATTACTGATGTCATCTAAAACCATGCATTGATGATTTTTCAGCTCTTCCAAATAAGCTTGATCTAACCCACAGGCTTGAAACCGCACGGGTGTATACCGATCGAACGTGGTGTTGTAATCCATCTCAAAAAAAGGTTGGTACAGCGTATCTTTAAAAACCCACAGGCTAACTCGGGTAGTGGCAAACACCTGGGCGGACATCTGACAGATATATTTTAACGTTTCAACCGTGTCATCAGAGGTTTGCAACCTTTGGCTAATATCCAGCGAACATTGCAAATGATGTTTAATGTGTTTAATCGCGTGCTGAAGATCCGCAAGCTCACGATCCTGCCGATGATAGGTATCGGAAACCATACTAACCAACGCCTCATATTCCGGCGAATGGCTTGGCTCTGAAGTTAATTGCGCTAACTGCGCAGTCAATAACGTATGTTGATCTGATTTATTCACGGGCGCGTGTATTACAGTTAATGGTGTGTGGAAGTGCTGTCTCATTAAAAACGAGCTATGCAAATAAAACGAGCTATGCAAAAAAACAGCGAGTAAAAATTCAAGTAACTATTCAGCACCCCCGATGAGTTGGGTAGAGCGTAGAGCGTAGGTTGGGCAGTAATGCCCAACACAACACATTCCTCCCCAGCACGCCGATAATTCAAGGCGCAGCATTCCGACCGTTTTTTATCGAAGACACTGCTGCGTTGGGCATTGCTGCCGAAACCTACACCCTAGCGGTATTTTTACTTAAGGGCGCCTCCGGAAATTCAATTTTCGTGATGCTCGCGAGGCATTTTCGCACGGAGGAAGGGAGTTTATGAGGTATAAATGACCGACTGAGTACGAAAATAACGAAGCGAGCGCGCGAAAAGTGGATTTCCGGAGGTGCCCTTAAATTAATGTACCGCACGGATATAGGCTGAATAGTTACAAATTCAATTACTCACCGTTTAGGTATGCACCAATTGATTGCTCATTTGGGCGCGATAACAGTAGCTCGGTGGGGCTTTCGCATCATGCTGGAGTATACCTGAGCCGCTGCATGTTCAACCTACTGATCAATTTATGGTTCAACTGAAGGGGCAGGGCGCACCACCAACCAATACAAAACCTGTAATAAGTGAATGCTCGCTGCTATGGCACACAATAATGAATAGCCGCGACCTTTTTGCCGTGCATTCCACAAAAAGTGTAAAAAAGTACGAATGCCAGCCAATGATTGAATCTATAAACGATAGTTGTGCGAACCCTGTCGCAATTTAACCCCCTATCCTTGTTATAATCGCGCGGCCTAAATATAGCCTTGTCGAACTATTTTCCAATATAAAAGGGCTTCGCCCTGGTGCTCAGGTTGTTCAGGCAAAGCCTGCTCAGGGCTTTTAAAAACATTGCCTCATAACTAATGATGCTGGTTTGTGTTTAATAATTTCAAAACAGTTTTATCGCAAAATCCTTTTGGTTCTAGCTTTACTTAGCGCCCGTGTAATTGGGCATAAGCCTTATTACTGATTACACGAATCGTTTTTTTTTAAGAATTTTTTAGCGGGGGCAGCTTGGGATATAACGCACAAAACGTATGTTTTATCGGTGAATTTACGTGTTTTGATGGTGAAGTAACCGGTCATGCATAATTCTTATGCTATGAATTATTTACGGCCTGCGATGTTTCTCCGTCCAAAGTCGATTTTTGATTTACCTAACGATGTAGGGTGTACACAGTGAATTTGATAACCGAACGCTTCCCCGTGAAATTGACGTTGACCAGTGTATTAATTGCCACATTGCTAACCGCCTGTGGCGGCGGGAAAGGGGCCAGCGAGCAGCCAGGACAAAACGCCGCATCGGCTTCGAATCAAGATCAGGTATTCGATGACACACAGGAAAAAATTCGCCGAGGCTTCGTCACACTCAACCGCTCCTCCAGCACAACCAGGCCCACAAGCTCCAGCAGCAGCTCATCCGGCAAGCAGGCACTAGGTCCAAGCTCATCAAGCAGCAGCTCTAGTTCAGGCAAGTCCAGCTCATCAAGTAGCAGCTCTAGCTCTGGTAAATCCAGTTCATCAAGCAGTAGCTCTAGTTCATCAAGCAGTAGCTCTAGCTCATCAAGCAGCAGCTCTAGCTCATCAAGCAGTAGCTCTAGCTCATCAAGCAGTAGCTCTAGCTCATCAAGCAGTAGCTCTAGTTCATCAAGCAGTAGCTCTAGCTCATCAAGTGGAGCAGCAGCTCCAGCTGTGGTGATGGCTATTAATGTTGGTGGCCCGGCTTATACAGCGGCGAATGGTGTAACTTATATTGCGGATCGATATTTTACCGGTGGTACAACGGAGAATTGGCGCCGCTGGGGTGTAACTGATGTGGCAGGAACGAGTGATGATGCCATTTTTCTCGATGAGCGCTGGGGGAATTTCCAATACTCAATTCCTGATATGCCTAACGGAGTGTATGAGGTAACGCTGCAATTTAATGAATTAAATTGGCACGATACAGGTGATCGAAAAATTAGCACGGTCATTGAAGGTGTGCAGGTGTTAAAGGATTTTGATATTTATGCTCGAGTCGGCAATGCTGTGGCCTTGAGTTTACCATTTGACAATATTCAAGTTAGGGATGGAGTTTTGAATATTGGAATGACGGCATCGGTGGATTCTGGCTCATTGTCTGGGATTGTTGTGAAGCGTATCGCGTCAATTGCCGTAAGTAACACGGATGCAATTGCGCCCAGCGTCCCTTCAGGTCTGGTGCAGTCGGAAGTGCTAGACAGCAAGCTTTCTTTGAAGTGGAACGCTTCTACTGATAACACCGGCGTTGTTGGTTACTATGTTTACCGTAATGGGCAACAACTGGTTTATGTTAGTTCTCAAGTGACAAGTTATACCGATCAAGGCTTGCAACCGAACACTGCATATTCTTATTCGGTTAGTGCGGTTGACGGATACGGCAATCGCTCGGCATTAAGTGCTGAGATAGCGGTTAAAACTTATATTCTAGCTGGAGCATTGTATTTATCTTGGGAGGCACCGCTAGAGCGTGAAAATGGCGAGCGTGTTTATGCTACAGATATAGGAGGTTATGCGGTCCGTTATAAATTACGAAATAGCAGTACCTATAAGACTTTGACCTTGCCCCCTTCTGCTAATGAGTACACATTTCCAGCCATGACAGGTGATTACGACTTTGAAATTGCTGTGTACGATACTAACGGAGTTTATAGCGAATACGTAAAAATACCTTTATAGATTCAATTTTAAAAAAAACAAAAAAAGCCGACCTTGGTCGGCTTTTTTTTGTAAATTTTTCAGGTTCAGTCGATGTTTTTAGTCTCGATCAGGCAGCGATTAATATGTGTACTATGTATATGGCTTACGCCTATATGGCAAGGGAGGGTGATTAAGCATTCTGCCAGGTTGCGTGCGTTTTGTTGCGGTAAGCTGGCATCAACAAAGGCGGCAGGGCAACTAATGTCGGCCAAGGCGTTTTGGTACATGGCGGTAGCACCTAAGCCATTGTTGTTGAGTCTTCGAAGAAGATTATCTCGCTGAGTGCGCCCGGTACAGATCAGCGGGTATCGCAATAAGCGTTTAATGCGACGCTTATCTGCAGGCCAAATTGAATTATGGAAATAAGGCGGTGTTACCGGGTGAGTGTATTCTTGCCAAAGTGTATTCTGTGTTTGAATAAATACCTCATAATTGGTTTGTATTAATTCAAATCTTGCATCGTCTAATGGTTGAATTTGACAGGGTGTTTTATAGTGTGTTTGCCCAGGCGTAAAAATAGGGTTGTGATTTAAAAACCAATATAAGCTGGGTTTCAAAAGTTGGTTAAATAAAAAATATTTTGTTTTTAGTGTCCATAAAGATGATGGTTTTGAAGGGGGCGGCACTAGCGTTGAATTTATTTCGCTCAGTGGTTTGCGGCTAAATAACGCGCCACCACCTAATAGGCTTAATGGCTTGCCTTTCCCAAACGAAAAAACAATAAAATCACTAAAAAAAGAGTCGTTATCATCAAGGTTAGGAAACCATTGGGCGTTGTCCTCAATGGTTGCAACTGATGTATTGTGTTTGGCCAACACCGCATTTATACCTTGCCAATCTTCACGAATCCCTAAAAAATTAACACCAATTACCGCCAGCGTTTGCTCACTTAAGGCCGCTTGTAATTGCGATAAATCAAAACCCCATCCGTCTTGGCGTATATCTACCAGTTTGGCTACACAGCCTGCATATACACAAGCGGATACTAAATCTGGGCAGCCATAACCTGGAATAATAACTTCTGGCCGATTAAGTTCAGGCCGTAAGGATTTGGCCGCTAATAAGGCCAGCGCTAAAGCACTGGTGCCCGAATTAACCCAAGTGGCGTGAAAGCCCGGCAATTGCAATGTACAGGATTGCCTGGGGCCTAGTTTGATGGGGTTGCCTACCGGGGGTAAGTCCCCCCGTATTATCGCGCGGAGGGTTTCCACGTCGTCATCCTCTGGCCAGAAATAAACTTAATGCTGGCATCTAATAAAGCGATATTAACCTGCACAAAAAAATAAATAATTTTGACCGGCCCGGTATTGCGTAGATGCGGCAAAAAATGCGCAGCTACAGCACAGCTATAAAAGGCAAGTTGCAGTAAAAATGCCAGTGAATAAAAAGGGCCTGCGCTTGCGGTGAGTGCGCCCAGCACAAATGTAGTGAGTAAAAACCAGGGTGTTAACCAACGCATGAGTTTGTGGCCAAATACTTGAAAGGCAAAAAACCCCATTTTCCTATAATTTAAGACTTCTTTATGGCGCCACAATCCAGTCATGCCGCGAATCACCGTGCGCACTTTCCTGGCATATTCTTTAGACGGGTCTTTTAAATCTTGGTAATAGCCTAAAACATCGGGCGCACTTACAGCGCGCAAACCTGCTTTGGCGGCATTTAAAGCCGTATTGAAATCGCTGGGTGAATAAATATCCCAAGACTGGCAAATCGATTTGCGTGCAGCAAAAAAAGAACCGCTAAGCCCGACTAAACCTGCCCGGT
>JBEGTZ010000312.1:0-31139 GCA_041179125.1 Pseudomonadota bacterium
TAGAAGGCGAGCGCAAAGAAGCGTTTATGCTGCACTACAACTTCCCCCCCTACTCCGTGGGCGAATGTGGCCGCATGGGCGCCACTGGCCGCCGCGAAATCGGCCACGGTCGTTTAGCGCGCCGTGGTGTAGCCCCTATGCTGCCCGCAGATGCTGAATTCCCCTACAGCATCCGCGTAGTTAGCGAGATAACCGAATCCAACGGCTCAAGCTCTATGGCCTCCGTGTGCGGCACCAGCCTTGCGCTGATGGATGCAGGCGTTCCGATGAAAGCACCTGTTGCCGGTATCGCTATGGGTTTGGTTAAAGAAGGCGACAAGTTCGCTGTTTTAACCGACATCTTGGGCGATGAAGACCACCTGGGCGACATGGATTTCAAAGTAGCCGGTACCGCCAACGGCGTGACCGCCCTGCAAATGGACATTAAAATCCAAGGCATTACCGAAGAAATTATGGAAATCGCACTGCAACAAGCCCTGCAAGCGCGTTTACATATCCTGGCTGAGATGAACACCATCATCGCCCGCCCCCGTGCAGCGCTGTCCTCCAACGCGCCGCAATACCACACCATGAAAGTCGATCCCGATAAAATCCGCGACATCATCGGTAAAGGCGGCGCCATGATCCGCTCCATCACCGAAGAAACCGGCGCCTCCATCGACATCGACGACAATGGCACGGTTAAAATCTACGCCAGCAACAGTGAAGGCCTACAAGGCGCCACCGACCGCATTTTAGCCATCACCGCAGAAGCGGAAATTGGAGCTATTTATGAAGGCACCGTGGTACGCATCGTAGACTTCGGTGCATTTGTGAACTTCTTACCGGGTAAAGACGGTTTAGTCCACATCTCACAAATTGCCCACGAGCGCGTCAATGCGGTTTCCGATTATTTAAAAGAAGGGCAAGTGATTAAAGTAAAATGCCTGGACGTTGACAACCGTGGCCGCATTAAACTCTCCATTAAAGAGACATTGCCTGCACCAGAATCCCCGGTACACGTAGCGCAAGAAGAAGACGCGTCACAAGAATAGAGTTCTATCGAATTAAACCTAGGAACCTCAGTTGAGCGCCCAAAAGCTGTGTAAGCCATTGGCTCGGATAGTGAAAGTTAAAAATGCAGGGCAACCTGATTGGTTGTTCAAATTTTTAACTTTTGCTAGACGGGTCAATGGGTTGCGCAGACTTGGGTGATCCAACTGAGGTTTCTAGGTTAAACCCGCTACAGCGGGTTTTTTTTCGCATTTATTTTTTGCACGTATTTTTATAGGTGCAATAGCATCACACGCAAAACTACCCAGCCTAATAACACCATGAATTTTCAAATTTTAATTTTGGTATTTTCCTGCCTTATATTTTTCCTCAGTGGAACCTTGAGCGCCCAAGCAGAAACCAGCCGAGCAGGAGCAGCCCATCAAACAAAAAAATGGCAACTAGGTTTAGGCCTCGGCAGCCAAACCCTAGCGGACTATCGCGGCTCCTCTTATTATCAAATACAATTTATTCCAATCCCTTTTGTGCAATACCAAGGCGACATCATTAAAATAGACCGCGACGGCGCCCGAGGCGAATACCGTTTTAGCGAACAATTGGAATTTAATATATCCGCCGATGCGGCATTAAATGGCGACAGCGAAGACAACCCATTGCGCACAGGAATGCCGCAATTAAATTCCGCCTTTGAAATAGGCCCCTCTATTAATTGGGCCTTTACAGGCAACACCATGAACAATGGCTGGTCCCTGCGTTTACCCCTGCGCTCGGTGTACACCTTCGGCTCAGAAGGCTTCGGCCACCAAGGTTATGTATTTAACCCCAAATTAACCTGGCGCCAAACACTCGCCGAACACTGGAATACCAGCATTAATTTAGGCCCCATCTGGGCGAGCCAAAACTATCACGATTATTACTACAGCGTAGCCTCAACCCACGCCACAGATACGCGCCCGGAATATTCAGCAAAAGCAGGGTACAGCGGTTTTATGGGCAAAATATCTGTAAAAAGAAATATAGGGCATTATTGGTTTGGCGCATTTGTTCGCGTGGATTTATTACACGGCGCAGTTTTTTTGGCCAGCCCTTTAGTAGAAGAAAAAGCTTCAGCGAGCTTAGGCTTGGCTGTGGTTTATTTATTGTGACCATTTAGCATCTTTTAGATTTACTTACACGCAGTCAAAAAATACGTTTCGCAGATTCACACCAAATTTGCCAGAAAAACAAAAACAGACCACCCACCAATAAATACCGATCAACCCACACAAAAACCGAGGAACTCCCATGACGGGTAATAAAACCAGCAGAAAATTCCAATCAAAAAAATACTCAGTCTACTGGTTTGCTCCCTAGGGCTTTTCGCCTGCGGCAGCAAATCCGGCAGCAACAATAAAGGTTTACTCGGTGAGAGTGCTCCTGGCACCTCAAGTAGCAGTAGCGGCGGCACCGGTGCGATTGGCAAACCCGTACTCACCCCAGCCCCCAATGCCGCCCACCAACCCCCGGCTTTCCCAGAACAAACCCGCGCGCCGGAGCAGCTCAGTGGGTTTACCGTAAAAACAGAATTAATTACCAGCCGCCTAAGTAACCCCTGGGGTATGGCGCGGTTGCCGGATGAGCGTTGGTTAATTACCGAGCGCGGCGGCAATTTGGTGATAGTGACGCCCGACGGGCAAGTGTCTAATAACATCCAAGGCCTACCCGCCGTGGATAACCGTGGTGAAGGCGGCCTACTGGATGTGAGCTTGGATCCGAATTTTGCCAGTAATCGTTGGGTCTACTTCACGTATTCAGCGCCGCTTGAAAACGGCCAAAGCAGCACAACCGTTGGACGCGGACGACTTTCCAGCGATGATACCCGGTTGGAAAATTGGCAAAAACTGTTTAGCCAAACTCCAACATTTGATTCCAATAAAAACTTTGGTGCGCGTTTGGCGTGGGACAAAACTGGCCTGCTATATGTCACCCTGGGTGAGCGCTTCACACCTGAATCGCGCCTTTTAGCGCAGGATTTAACCAGCACACTGGGTAAAGTCATTCGAATTAAACCCGATGGCAGCACACCTGCGAATAATCCTTTTGTAGCCACATTTGGTAATACGCTGCCGGTCATCTGGTCTTATGGCCACAGGAACCCCCAGGGTGCCGCCATTCACCCACAAACCGGTGAACTGTGGACGCTGGAGCAAGGTGCGCAAGGCGGCGATGAGGTCAACCGAATTCAAAGCGGTAAAAATTACGGCTGGCCAGTCATCACCTATGGCGAAGATTTTGATGGCAAGCCTTTCGGCCAAGGCATTACAACTAAAACCGGCATGGAACAACCTGTGTATTTTTGGGACCCGGTTATAGCCCCTGCCGGAATTGCTTTTTATGAAGGTGCGTTATTCCCCAACTGGCAAAATAATTTGTTAATTAGCAGCCTTAACCCCGGTGGTTTGGTGCGATTAGTTTTTGCTAAGGCTGAGAATAAAGTTATTGCAGAAGAGCGCCTAGTGCCGGAGCTTGAACAGGTGCGTGATGTAGATATCGCCCGCGATGGTGCCGTATGGGTTATTACGGATAAAGGGCAATTAAATCGGCTTACACCCGCCTTAAATAAGTAAAAGAATGATGATGCTAGAACCTTAGTTGAATCACCCTGCCCTGCATCAATTTGCCAGCACAACAGGAATGGTTTTTACCTAAAAACAATTAAAAAAACTGTTGACGATAGGGATCCAAAGCCATAACATGCGCGCCCTCAGCTGGTAACTCAGTTACCACTGAAGATGCACTCGTAGCTCAGCTGGATAGAGTACTCGGCTACGAACCGAGCGGTCAGAGGTTCGAATCCTCTCGAGTGCGCCATATAGGCCCCACAAGGGCAATAAAAAAGCCTGCATTTGCAGGCTTTTTTATTGGGCGCTATTTTTAGCTAAAATAACTCCACATCACACCCAATGGATTCATCCTGCGCCGATAAATGTGTGCTTAATGTCTCCGAAATAATACGCTCCTGCTCAGCACTCATGTCGCGCAGCAAATCTGCAATGCCGGACAAAATAGTCTCAACCACATTACCTTCACGCACGCAGTTGTATAATTTATTGGCCGCAAAATCTACTTTTTGATTAATAAAATCTTCTTGATCGCCCTCCAAGCCTAATTTGTTCATGTGTACGCTTAGTTCTGTAGTTAAATCACTCATGATCAAACCAATGGCACGCTGATTTTTAACTAATATTTGTGATACGTCGGTTAAGGTTCTCTGCACACTGGTTACAGAATTAGACAGCTCGCGGTTTTGCAAGCCCAATGCATATTCGGCGTCCAACATGCGCAATTTCGCATCACACGCACCCAACACAAACGGCAAAGTATCTTTTAAGCGGCCATAACGCGCACGGTTATCCAACGGCATATTTTTTACCAACAATGCCACGCCAGGATAATTAATTTGCGACCGGCAACCAAAATCCACAAAGCGCTGATCCGTATGCAGCATAGTTATAAGTTCCTGCTCCAACGGCTTTACACTGGCGCCTCCGGTTGCCATCAAAACCGAACGAAAACGGCTGTTAAGCCGAATACACGCATTAAGCTCTAAGCTTTCCACTACTTCAATTAACGCCGCGCCCAGGCGCTCTAAAGAGCTATAGGTATAGGATTTTTCTACGAACCGCACGGCTTTACCCAGTTCAAAACTGGTGGCCATAGCTTCTAACGCAGTTTGTTCTGCGGTCTTTACATTAAGACGCAGCTCGTTGCGCTGGCGATATAACTCGATAATTTTGTGCAATTTAGCCACCAGCATTTCTTGGCTACAGGGCTTGGTCAAATAATCATCCGCCCCCACTTCAAAACCTAAAATGCGCTCGCGCACACTGCTACGGCCAGATAAAAACATCACTGGAATATCCAGTGTGGTTTTATCGCGCTTTAATATGTCACATACTTCAAAGCCATTTTGCCCAGGCATTTCAACATCTAACAAAATGGCATCTGGCCGCCAACTCTGCGCAAGGTTTAGGCCCACGGCGCCATTATCGGCGGTGCGTGTTTCATAAAATTTGAATAATGATTTTTGCAAAACATTTTGTGTAAATCGATCATCATCGATGATAAGTACTCGTTCCATATTCTTACACCACACCATTAATACATATAACGCAGTTAATAACCCGTCCGCACCTATTACTTCAGTTGGATCCCCTGGGGTTTCTAGGTTAAATCCTCCACCATGATTCGCCTATATAATATTATGCTGGTTTACACCACCTAAGACGATGAGCCATCACAGCAAGTGTAGTCTTGATTTCCACCTCCATTCCAAAAATATTAAAGCGGCTTAGTCTGCCCAACTACGCTTATTATCCGAAACAACCTTCTGTTAAATATTTCCAAATGGAATACAGCAGCTCGATCAAAACCCATTTTGAAATACCAACCTGCATTATTGGGTTTTTTATACCTGGCAATTGTTAAAGAATCTTCATACCCAATATTTTCATCTTAAAAATAGCTCAATAAAAATCACACCTGGCCGATAACTCGCCATAGGTTTAAAAATTTCGTTTATAACTCCATCCACTATTAACATCCGAGGAAGGCCTATGCTGACCATTAATTCAAGCGCCATCGAGCGCTCAGCATCCTGGTTAAAACAGCCAACACCTGTGTCAAACACAGTCACAGCATCAAGGGTCTCCACGGTCTCGCTACAAAACCGCCCTGTTGAAGACGACACGGTTAGCCTTAGCACTCAAGCAGCCGAACATATTCAAGCGCCAGAGGTAAAACCTCGCGAAAACCCCTACGCCAGCACCATAGTGAATTTTATGCGGCAACAATTACAGCGTGATCTTGCAGACGGCGCCGACAAGGAATTATTAGCCACACGCCTGGAGGCCGGTTATCAAGGATTTTTACAGGGGTTTGAAGAAGCCTATGCACTTTTAGGTGGCGAAGCTGCACTGCCCGATGAAGTAAAAAATGCACTCGCAGAAACAAAAATACAGGTCGGCCAAGCCGTTGCTAAATTGGCTCGCGATTTCGATATTAAATCCCCCGACATACAACTGACCGAAAGTACAACGCCTGAAGATTCAGAAGTGAAATTAGCGCGCGCACTGGATCAATTAGCGCAAACTGCTAATACCGATAATTTAACAGCATTAGCACCTCACACAGCGTCGCATCATGCAGCGGCACAATCGCGCAGCCTCAATTTGCACTTAACCACTGTGGAAGGTGACATTATTGAATTAATAGCCAATAACAAACACAGCGCTGTTTTTGATGATTCAATGTCTTATTCAGAACAATCTCAGCAGTGGACGCTTTCTGTGCAAGGGGATTTAAATGAAAATGAACAAGGTGCAATAGCTGATTTTTTAAATCAACTGGGCGGTTTAGCGGATGAATTTTATCAAGGCGACTTGGCGCAAGCCGTAGCAAAAGCACAAAATATTGGTTTTGATAATGCGCAGATAAGTGAATTTTCACTCAACATGCAACAAGTTGATATTCAACGTATAGAAAATGCTTATAGCGGCCCGCAAGCGGGTGATAGCGAAATCAAAAACCCTGTGCAAGCACACTGGCAATTATTAGGGCAATGGCTCACCCAATTAGATAAGCTTTATACGGACAGTTTAAATAATGCACTGCCCGAATACTGGATTGATCAATTAAGCCAACAATCTTTAGCGCAATGGTACCCAGATAACGAACAGCAAAATGATTTTTTAACCGACAGAATGGGCGAGTGATAAGGCTTTTAGGTTAAGCGGGAAAGTGAAGGATTTGGGTTTGAATTTACGGCAACGATAAAAAATAAATGGTTTACTAAACGGGCATCAAATCATCAGTATGTTTTTTAATGGGACGCCAAGGTGCTTTGCTTAACCAATTTACGCTATCCAATGCGGGCATTGGAACACCCAAATAAAATCCCTGCGCCGCGTCACAACCTAAGTCTTTAAGCTCAGCCCAAACCTCAGCGCTTTCCACCCCTTCCGCCACCACATACAAACCCAAATTATGGGCAAGATTAATAGTTGAATTTACAATAATTTGATCTTGTTTATCCGTAAGCATGCTGCAAATAAAAGAATAATCAATTTTTAACGTGCGCACCGGCAAACGTTTTAAATACGCTAACGACGAATAACCCGTACCAAAATCGTCGATTGAAAGCGTAACACCGAGATCTGCCAGTTGATCTAAAACCGTAAGTGCCCGCTCAGGATCATGCATAATCATGCTCTCGGTGATTTCTAATTCCAACGCATCAGCAGGCAAACCGTAGTGCGCCAACATTTTACGTAAATCAACCACAATGCGCTCATCCATTAAATTGCGCACGGATAAATTCACAGCCACGCCTAAATCGTAACCCATTTGACGCCAAGCTTGGCATTGTTGGATGCTCTGCTCCAAAACCCACCGGGTTAAAGGGTAAATTAATGTGGACATTTCCGCTAAAGGAATGAATTCGGAAGGCGGGATTAAACCTAATTCTGGATGCTGCCAGCGCACTAACGCCTCAAACGCATAAACCTTATCATCCAATAAATTTACTTTGGGCTGGAAATAAAGCACCAATTGATGTGCCTGTATAGCACGGCCTAACGCACCCATTAATTCAAGCCGCTGGGGGGAGTGCGGGTCATTTTCGCCATCATATAAAGCCACGCCTTTAAAATGGCTTTTGGCATAATACATAGCCACATCAGAAAACCGCATTAATGCACTTAAATCTGGCGCCTGTTGCGGATATAACGAAACACCGATACTGGCGCTTACCTCCAATGCAATGCCATCCACATCAGTTAACAATGCAATAGAGCGCGATACCGCATTCGCGACCGACAGAGCCACTTCTTTGTTTTCCACCAAGGGTAAACAAATAGCAAATTCATCGCCCCCCAGGCGTGCAACTAATGCGGAACTGCCAGAAAATAATTGATTTAATCGCTCAGCGATTTTCCGCAATAAATGGTCGCCAAAACTATGCCCCAAGGTGTCATTAATTTCTTTAAAACGATCCAAATCAATCAACAAAAGAGCCAAACTCTGGCCCGCCTGAACTTTGGTCATCTCTTTTTCAATAAAATGATACAAGCAAGTACGATTAGGCAGCTGAGTAAGGCTGTCGTGGTTAGCAAGAAAATCCACTCGCGCCTGATAATGGCGGCTGCTGGAAATATTATGTGAGGCACCCCAAATACGGATTAAATGTCCATTTTCAACAATGCCTGAGGCATTCGTTTGCAGGTGAAGGCTCTCGCCGGTTTGGGTGCGAAAAATTAATTCTTCTTGATTAAAACAATAACCCTGCTCAACAAATATTTGAATTTTATCCAGCGTGGTTTCGGCTTCAGGCCGATATAATGTTAAGCCCAGCATGGCCTGGGAAGAACCAAAACCATACATTTGGGCAAAACGCGTATTACATTCTACTAACCGTGCATGCTGCGCTATTTGTACACTCTGTTCACGGCTATCCAAACGAATATCCACCGGTGTTAATAATTCATAACACCAAATACCATCATTCGAGTGGTTCATATAGGCGCGATAGCGTAATTCACTTTCCTCAAGAGCTTTTTCTTTTAAAGTGGAATCGGTAATGTCGGTGAATACCACCATCACGCCATTAATTTCGCCACTTAAATCTGTGGTCGCAATTTTATCTATGCTCAGCCAATAGGCTATATCGTTGAGAATAATTTCTGATTTAAAACCCCACGTATTGGAGCCTAGGCGAACAAGCCGTTCGATCTCGTCCTGTTGATGCGCAGCATCAGACCATGCGGGAAATAATTCAGTTAAACGCATAGCAGGTTGCAATAAATCGCCCAGCCAACGTTGAGCACTGGTATTGGCTAATTTCAAACAACCTTCAAAATCAAAATAAAGTACAGCTTCGCGCATGGTGTTTAGCAATAACTGTAACTGATGGCTTTGGGCGCGCCACGTATCCGTATGGATTACACCATCCTGCTCAGCGACAATATCGGCGAGAGATTTTGTGTTTTCCTTCATTGGATTTGAATCATCAAACAAACTTGACTGAAAATTAACAAAACGGGGGTCACGCACAGACAGATCTCTACATCAATTTTTGTTTTATTGTACAGATTGATTCCAACACATTATTTTTAACGATTGATGAAATTAATGTTCATCTTTAAACGACGCACATGTTATCTCGTGATAAATACTCACAACCGCCCAAGCACTTAATTTCGTAGCCCGTACCTGCACCAGGCTCGGCGACTCCTATTGGATGCAGCCTAAAATCCAGCCGCTCCCCACAATGGCAACACCTTTGAAGAAGTGGCACCCAGTAGCTTATTTTGACTAGGTTTATCCCAAAAACCCTAAATTTCTCAGTGAGTTATCTACGGCTGGTGACGGCAGAGTTGATTATAGCCATTAATAAATTAGCGCAAGGATGATGTGCAAATTTTGTCGCGTCAAACAACAATTATTTTGGCGGTGAACCGCCCAGCTAGGTAAATAAGGCTTTTTAACCGTAACTATTTAGCACTCCCGACGGGTTGAGTGGCGCGCAGGTTGGGCAGCAATGCCCAACACAACACATTCCTTTCCAGCACGCCGATATTTTCTGGTTGCGCGTACGCGCAGTGTTGGGTTTCGCACGCTCTACCCAACTTACCATGAGTGAAGCAAACCCAATCAAGGAATAGGCTGTCCCTGTGCTTTTCGCAACATCAGTTCTTCATAGCCCCCCTCATTAATCACCGCTAAATAACCAAGACCATTCAATACATCTTTGGCTATTCCTGAGCGCTTTCCGGAGCGGCAATACACTCGAATATCATCCTCTGGTGATAAATTTAATGCGCCAATTTTAGCGGCAATTTCTTCGTAGGGAATTAAAATGGCTCCGTGTATATGGCCACTTGTATATTCATCCGCCGTGCGTACATCAATCCAGATCGTCATAATTTTTCTCACTTTGGTTAGATTTTATTTTTAGTCCCCTGCCATTGCGCGCATTTTTAACTGGGTAATAGCATCGCGCAGTGCCGCTGCTTTTTCAAACTCTAAATCTTTAGCTGCCGCCTGCATGGTTTTTTCAAGTTGTTCTATTTGATTCCATAAATCTTTGTAAGGATCTATTTTTTGTAGTATTTCTTCAGCTGAATTTTTTGCCGCTTTTTTACTGCGGCCCGTGCGTGCGCCGGGAATGCGGTTGGCCTCAAGAATATCTGCTACGTTTTTAAAAATACCCGTAGGTGTAATACCGTGCAACTCATTAAAAGCAATTTGTGTTTCACGGCGGCGCTGGGTTTCATCCATAGCGCGCTGCATGGAAGCGGTAATTTTATCCGCGTATAAAATAGCGCGCCCACGAACATTACGTGCAGCACGCCCAATGGTTTGAATAATCGAGCGGTCCGAACGTAAAAAACCTTCTTTATCAGCGTCAAAAATAGCGACCAGTGCAACTTCGGGCATATCCAAACCCTCCCGCAGTAAATTAATTCCCACGAGAACATCAAATTCGCCAGCACGTAAATCGCGAATAATTTCCATGCGTTCAACCGTATCTATATCCGAATGTAAATACCGTACTCGGATATTTTGTTCAATTAAATAGTCGGTTAAATCCTCCGCCATACGCTTTGTTAGTACCGTTACCAATATTCGGTCATTTAAATCAGCGGCACGGCGAATTTCAGATAAACAATCATCCACTTGGGTGGATGCAGGGCGCACTTCAACAAGTGGGTCAATAAGGCCGGTGGGGCGCACTAATTGTTCCACCACTTGCCCTTGGTGTGCAGCCTCGTAATTGCCGGGTGTGGCCGAAACAAAAATCATCTGTGGCGCCAACCGCTCCCATTCTTCAAACCGCATGGGGCGATTATCCAGCGCTGAGGGCAAGCGAAAACCGTACTGAACTAAGGTTTCTTTGCGGGAGCGATCACCTTTATACATAGCGCCGATTTGCGGTACGGTCACGTGGGATTCATCAATCACCAGCAGGGCTTCAGCGGGTAAATAATCGAATAAAGTGGGCGGTGGCAAGCCTGGTTCACGGCCTGATAAATAACGTGAATAATT
The DNA here is from genome assembly GCA_041179125.1 of Pseudomonadota bacterium. Taxonomy (GTDB): domain Bacteria; phylum Pseudomonadota; class Gammaproteobacteria; order Pseudomonadales; family Cellvibrionaceae; genus CAMCXE01. The sequence goes on from JBEGTZ010000312.1 coordinate 11,077, forward strand.
TTCAATGCCGTTGCAATAACCCAATTCCTGCATCATTTCTAAATCGTATTTAGTGCGCTGTTCAATGCGTTGTGCTTCGAGTAATTTATCTTCCGTGCGAAAAAAACTCAGCCGTTCGGCTAGTTCATCTTTAATTTTATCAATGGCACCTACGATGGTTTCTCGGGGAGTTACATAGTGGCTTTTAGGGTAAATAGTGACCCGCGCCACTTTGGCTTTTTGCTCACCGGTGAGCGGGTCGAAGAGGGTTATTTTTTCAATGACATCATCAAAAAGCTCAACCCGCACCGCTATGGATTCTGAATCGGCGGGAAATATATCAATTACATCACCACGCACGCGATAATTCGCCCGGAAAAATTCTAAGTCGTTACGGGTGTATTGCAATTCCGCTAAGCGGCGCAAAATACTGCGTTGGTCAATAATATCCCCGCGCACTAAATGCACTACCATTTTTAAATACGCTTCTGGGTCTCCCAAACCATAAATAGCCGACACAGTGGCCACTACAATGGCATCGCTACGCTCCATAAGTGCCTTGGTGGCAGAAAGGCGCATTTGTTCGATGTGTTCATTTATAGCGGAATCTTTTTCAATAAATGTATCTGATGAGGGGACATAGGCTTCTGGTTGATAATAATCATAATAAGAAACAAAATATTCCACCGCATTATTCGGGAAAAATTCTTTAAACTCGCCGTACAATTGTGCCGCCAAGGTTTTGTTGTGCGCCATAATTAATGTAGGGCGCTGAATTTTTTCAATTACATTGGCAATGGTAAATGTTTTACCCGAGCCGGTTACACCTAACAGTGTTTGATGGGCAAGCCCGGCATGAATACCCGCCACTAATTTATCAATTGCCTGAGGCTGATCCCCGGCGGGCTGGTAATCACTTAGCAATTTAAACGGCTGGGTATCATCAGAGTATGCGTTGACTTTATTCACCACTGCTTGCCTCTTGTGCGGGCAGGGTTATGCGAAAACACTGGTGAATTTTGGGGTTGCGGGCAAAATCTGGGTCTATGCTAGCGGCAGTAATATCGGTAACAGTAAATTTATTTAGGTTTTCATAATCCAATTTAAAACTGCGCAAATTGGTAGAAAAAAACAGTACCCCTGCGGGGTTTAACAGCTCTACGCAGCGGGAAATCATGGCTACATGGTCTTCTTGTATGTCTAATACATCGTCCATGCGTTTGGAGTTGGAAAAACTGGGTGGGTCTAACACAATTAAATCAAAACCTTCACGGCATTGGGCCAACCATTTAAAACAATCCGCTTGCACCAACTGGTGCGTTGCGCCGTAAATTTTATTTAGTTCAAAATTTTTCTTTGCCCAGTGTAAATAGGTGTTCGACATATCCACACTGACACTGCTTTTAGCGCCACCTAAAATAGCTTGCACACTGATACTGGCGGTATAACAAAACAAATTTAAAACCCGTTTGCCTTTTGATTCACTGGCAATCATTCTGCGCAATGGGCGGTGATCTAAAAACAGGCCTGCATCTAAATAATTCGTAAGGTTCACCCAATATTCGGCCAAACCTTCTTCCACTGAGAAATATTCACCGTTATCGGTAGTTTGCAGTTTTTCGTATTGTTGTTTGCCTTTAGTGCGCAAACGGGTTTTAACGGCTAGCTGTTCTGGGCGCTGATTAAATACCGCGCATACAGCGGCAATAATTTCGTCAAAACGTTTTGCCGCTGCGGCAGGGTCTATGGTTTTGGGTGCTGCGTATTCTTGAATGTGAATAGACTCGCCATAAATATCAATGGCGGCTGAGTATTCAGGCATATCGGCATCGTACAAGCGGTATGCATCTATTTGGTTTTTTTCAATCCAGGATTTAAATTGTTTAATATTTTTGCGCAAACGGTTAGCCAGCATAGTGGCGCCATTACTTAAGGGCGGCAGGGGTTCATCTGCACTGGGTGTTTTTGCCCCCGGCCCATCTTCGCGCAGCGTGGCCATTTCAGGCGGTAATACTTCGTATAAAATTAATTCGCTCGCAATGGTGCCATTAAATAATTTATAGCGTTTGTTCGAGCGCAAGCGTAATTCTTTGGCTAAATCGCTGTTGCCGGTAAATACACCCAGCGTCCAACCGCTGCATTGATTTTTTATGACGCGGCCTAAATCTTGGTAGGTGTGTTTTAGGTTTTCTATATCACCTAGGCGCTCGCCGTAGGGCGGGTTGGTTAATACCAAACCCTGCTCCCAGGAGGAGGGTTTAATTAAATCTTCGATGTTAGCGCGTTTTAATTGAATAACATCGTGCAGGCCCGCGCGCCCAACGTTATTAGCAGCGGCTTCTAGTACTTTAGGAAACCCATCGCAGCCCAACATTAAGGGCAAGCCTGCGGCTAGGGCTTCATCGCGCTGAGTTTGGGCGGCTTGAATTAATTCTTGCCAGGCCACAGGATTAAACCCTAGCCAATCCATAAAACCAAATTCACGCCGAAATAAACCCGGTGCAATATTACCGGCTATTAATGCAGCTTCAATTAATAAGGTACCCGAGCCGCACATAGGGTCTATTAAATGGCCGCCTTGTGCGGCGATGTGCGGCCAATTAGCGCGCATTAAAATGGCAGCGGCAAGATTTTCTTTTAAGGGGGCAACACCCTGATCCAAACGATAACCACGCCTATGTAAACTCTCGCCAGATAAATCAATGCCGATATGCACTTTGTTTTTTGCCAGCCGCGCATTCACGCGAAAACGCGGCGTGTGGCGGTCCACATTGGGACGAATGCCGGTGTGGTCACGCAATTTATCCACCAGGGCATCTTTAATACGCATGGCGCCAAATTGTGTATTTTTAATCGCTTCATTGGTGCCGGTAAAATCCACAGCAAAGGTGCTGTCCGGGCGCAGATGATTTTGCCAATCAATGGTGTACGCGGCGGAGTACAAGTCGTAATCGCTTGCTACCTCTTCCACGCCCAGCGGTAACAATATGCGGTTGGCTAAACGCGAATGCAGGCATATTTTCATCGCTTGGGTGTTATCCGCATCAAAATAAACACCGGCCACGGTGGCCCGAGCTTGTGCGGCGCCCAGGGCGGTTAGTTCGTCTTGCAGGAGGTTTTCAAGGCCTTTGGGGCAGGTGGCAAACAATTGCATTGAAGCGTGCATAGTGAGTTCTCGTGATCATCTCCGCCACTGGGCAGACATGGGGTTTAGTGTGTAAGGTTATGAATTACCAGTAGTTATTCTTCATTTAACGCAAAGACGTTATTCGTCGGAAACCTGATTGAATTTTTGCACTACAGCAGGGGCTGTCTAGGCTAATAAAAGCAGAGTACCATGAACTTAGCTGCCGTCATTTTAGCCTCGGCAGCTGATCACTTTCTGCAGCTTCACTTCCCTTAAAGGTAAATGCCTATGAAACGACAAAAACGCAACCCAACTGACCGCGCTCAAGCGCGTGGCTATCAATCCGGTGCTTCCGGTGGCTCGTGGGATATGTGCCCATTTGCCAGTGGCGAAGCACGCGAGCGGTGGATGGCCGGTTGGCGTGAGGCGCGTGAAGACCATTGGAACGGCTTTAACAACAAAGCTCAAGCACAAAAAATTAGTAACTTTTAACTAAAATTCAATTTTTTAATTTCTTAAATAAAAGAATATAACCCGGCAGAACTAAACCTTCTAATTATTGCCGGGTTAATTTTTTATCTGGCTACAGGCACTACAGGCCTCGGCAATTAATTCCGGCCCGCGATAAATAAACCCAGAATACAGCTGCACCAAACTCGCCCCGGCACGCAGTTTTTCCGCTGCATCCTCGCCATTTAAAATACCGCCCACGCCGATAATCGGCAGTTTGCCTTGCAGTGCTTGCGCCAAGACACGAATGGTATGCGTTGATTTATTTTTTACCGGCGCGCCACTTAAACCACCGGCCTCATTGGCATATTGCACGCCTTCAATGCCTTCACGGCTCAAGGTGGTGTTGGTGGCGATAATGCCATCCATGCCTGAATTAACGATACGCAGCGCAAAATCATTAATTTCTTCATCGGTCATATCCGGTGCAATTTTTACCACTAACGGCACCTGGCGGCCATGCTCTAGCGCTAAACGCTGTTGGCGTATTTTTAAACCATCCAACAATGCACTTAGGGTATCGCCGTATTGCAAAGCACGCAGGCCCGGTGTGTTGGGGGAGGAAATATTCACCGTAATATAATCGGCATAGGGGTAAACCGCCGCCAGGCCGTATTGGTAATCACTTAAGGCTTGATCGTCCGGGGTGTTTTTATTTTTACCTATATTAATTCCCAAAATACCGGGGTAATGGCGTTTTTTGGCTACCTGACTGACCAAATGCGCGATGCCTTTATTGTTAAAACCCATGCGGTTAATGACCGCTTGGCGCTCCGACAAACGAAATAAACGCGGCTTTGGGTTTCCCTTTTGGGCCATAGGCGTCACCGTGCCCACTTCAACAAAACCAAAGCCCAGCGCGCCCAGTGCGTCGATATAATCCGCGTTTTTATCCAACCCTGCGGCCAGCCCAATGGGGTTGGGAAAACGCAAGCCCAGTACTTCCACCGGGGCTTGCGGCATGGGGCTTGTGAATAGCGATAATAACTTCAACCGCTGTGCAGCACCCAGCCAATCCAGAGTTAACTCATGGGATGTTTCCGCGTCGAGGCGAAATAACAGGTCGCGAAGGAATGAATACATGACAAGGCCCTGCGGTAAAAAGCGGCCAGCTTAGCGGAAAGCTTGGTGGGGAACCAGGTACGGTTAGCCAAAGCCTAAACGTGAGCCGCTCAACTGATGAGGTTTATCCGCATCAATAGCATATGAGGGGCACAGGCGAGTGAACATGGTCGCGGGTTTGCGTTGCCTTATGTGTGGCAACTGGCTGCCGCCGTTTAACCTAGAAACCTCAGTTATGAAGGATGTTCAGAAGGGCACAAAAATGTGAGCGAACGGGCGTCTTCGCTAATTGCAACGCGGGATAAGCAATGCGTGAAAAAGGAGTCTCAGGCTAAAAACAACACACATCGGTTTGAGCAATGTGTGTTGTTTTTGTTGTGAGGAAGGACGGCTGGAAGTACAGCTTAAGTCAGGCTGGGCAGTGGCCCGGCAGCTCCGATAGGATCACCAAACTGTGTTAAGTCCTCCGCCCCCATCGCATGGGCAATCGACACTAACATCTGGTTGTTGTCTTTTTGCCGCGTGCCGTAGTCAATAAACCGCCCCGGTTTAATTTTCCCGCCCGCTCCACCGGCAAACACATAAGGCATGTTGGTTAATGCATGTTGTGTGGATTCGCCGATTTCTGTGGCCCAAAGCACCAAGGTGTTATCCAGCAGTGTGCCAGCGCCTTCTTTATACGAATCCAACCTCTCCAACAGGTAACGCACTTGTTCTGCGTACCAGGTTTGAATTTTGTTGTAGTTGTCGTAACCGGCTCCGCTGGAGGCGAAGTCGTGGGAGATGCCGTGGTGGTTGCCGTTGATATTCAAAAACTGGAATAGATGTTCACTTTCTGAGTAAGACCACTGCAACGTGATGATGCGGGTTTGGTTGCAGGCCAACGCCGCAGCGGCAAGGTCTGTTTGCAAGCGGCCAGCGGCGAGGTATTGATCGTCCGCTTTTAAGTCCACGGTTTTCATGGTGGGCGCTTTGCAACTGCTGGTGCCGCCGCTGGGCGCCTGGGTTAGACGCTGCTCTACATCCCGCATGGAGGTGAGGTGCGCATCTAATTTTGAGCGGTCATCAGCACCTACAATACCCATCACACGCTGGATTTCACTGCGGGTGAGATCGAATACGCTGCTGCGTTGCGTCGCTTGTCGGTTGGTGGCCAGGGCGCCAAAGAGTGTTTTGAACACGTCGGCGGGGTCTTCTCTTGGTGGGTTGGGTTGGTTCGAACCGCGATAGGAAACACGCGCCCGCACCTCAGAATCCCGAACGTGGATGCCAAGTTGCAAACTTTTAAATGTGGTTTGGCCGCCAAACCGCTCCGCTAAATATTGGTCAATCGACTGCCCGCTGCCCCAGCCGGAGGTGGTGTTGCCGAAGCTTTTGAACTGGGTGCCCGCGTTAAGGGGGCGAGCGGTGAGCATTCCGCCAGTGCCGCGCGCATGTTCAGAGCCTAAGGTGCCGCCCAATGCGCCGTTCTGCAAAGAGTCGTTAAGCTTGATGCCCTTCATAAAGGTTAAGCGGTTTTTAAACGGCTCAAGCGGGGCGGTGAGTGTATTCAGCTGGAAATTAGTTTCCGTGCCTTTGGGCCAGAACAACTTATCCCGCGTGCCATTGGGTGTAGTTACCACCAACAAACGCGTAGGGAAACTACTGGTTGCAGCTTGCGCACCCCCGGCTTCCAGCAGTGGGAATAACACCGTGGCGGCAAGGCTGTTACGGATGAGGTTCCGGCGAGTAAAACTTAAAGGCCGTTGGCTGCTAGGGATATGGCGAGTCATCACTGGGCCTCTTTGATGCGGTAAAGGAATGAATCTGTTTGGGTCATAGCAATCATCAGCTCTACCAAGTTGCCATTAGCGGCGGTAAAGGCTGATTGCAGTGAATTTAATGAACAGGAATCGTCGTCAGCCTCATAGCGGCCCGATGCAAAGCGGAACATCTGAGTGGCCACACATTGCTGCACAACCGTGCTGTTGGCAAGCTTTTCAGCCAGTGGGCGCACTCCGCTAAAGGCACCTTTTAATACGTCTTCCTCAGCAAATAACACTTCACCCGAAACATCTATGGCTTGGCCGGCTTCAGTGGTGCGGTATTTACCTAGGGCATCGAAATTTTCAAACGCAAGGCCGATAGGATCCATACGCTTATGGCAACCGGAACAGCTGGAACCTGCGGACAAGTGAATATTGGCCCGGTCGCGAGCGGTAGCGCCCTCGGTCACTTCAGGAATGGAAATGTCCACGTTATCCGGCGGCGGTGGTGGTGGGTTGCACAACAAGTTGGCGCGCACAAATTTGCCGCGCAGCACTGGGGAGGTTTGATCCGGGTGCGCCTTAACAGCAAGGAAACCGGCTTGAGTTAAGATTCCTGCACGGCCATTCTCAACTGGGGGCGTGACTAACTTTGCCGTAGTTTCGCTGCCAGTTGGGCGCGCCACACCATAAATGTCGGCCAGTGGGCCGCTTACAAAGGCCACATTGGCTGTGAACAGCTGCCGCAAGGTCAAGTCATTTTTGGTAAACAAATAATCCACAAATGCAGGTAACTCACGCTTCATCGCATCGCGCAGGCTGGCGGAGTAGTTAGGGAATAAGGTTGTGTTGCGGCTTAATGTGTCCAGCTTGCGCACACCGGACCACTGCTCTAGGAAGTTATTCACCGATACCCGCGCTTTGGGCGAGGCTAGCATTTCCCGCGCTTTAGCGGCGATTTGCGCTTTGGTGCCGAGTTTGTTTGCCGCTGCCGCATCAAGCAACGCGTCATCAGGCCCGGTACCCCAAAGGAAATAAGACAGGCGGGTTGCCGTTTCAAACTGGTTTAGCGCAATCATTTTTTGGCTGGCATTCGCCGGTGGGGTTAATTCAAGCCGGTAGATAAAATTGGGCGATTGCAACGCCATGCGCACCATAACCTCAATCCCTTCAGCATAAGTGCCGCCGGTGGCGCCCGCATCATAGGCGGCCATAAATTGGGTTTCGTCCGCCGTGGTGATTGGGCGGCGGAAGGCTTTGCGGCCAAATTTACGGGCAAATTGCAAAGCACAGGCGCGCTCGCCAGTGGTTGTGGTATTGCAATTGGACGTTAATGTGGCGAGATTGCGCACGGCCAGTGCCGCGAGGGTTTCCGATACCACAACATATTTTTCAATTAAGAAATCCGGTGCGCCCTGCAAACCTGAGTTGTTATCAAAACCGTCCGATTCATCCGGCGGTAAGTCGCGTACGGAGGAGGTATCTACGTTGAGCAGATCACGCGCAGAATTTTCGTATTCAAAGCGGGTTAAACGGCGCAGCGGGGTAAAAGGCAAGGTGGTGGAAGTACAGGCCAAGCTGCCGCTACTGGAACTCGAGCTGGAACTTGAGCTGGCCCGACCACTGGAGCTTGAGCTAGAACTTGAGCTGGAAGAACTGGAACTTGATGAGCTGGAACTGGAGCTAGTCCCGTCACCGCCGCAACCGGAAAACACACCGAGGAACAGCAGGAAGCAGGTTGATTTAAGCAAACCCCGTTGGCACTGCATAGATAGCCTCCGCATAGCGATTGTTAGGAATGCGCCCTAACGTTAAAAATTAGTGGTGAACTTATTCCCTCCATGCTAATGCATTCATCTGATTAATGAACGTTATCAACTTCACACTAAAATCTGAAAAACGCGCTCAATTCGACATTTAGGGGAAAAAAGACCACCTATAGGGAAACACTCTGGCCTTGAGCGGCGAACATGGGGAATTTACCCCTGCTCAATTAAGAAATAAGGCTATAAAAGCGGCACAATTAAAAGCGCTGATATGGTCATATTCACAAGAATGGGCGCTGTGTAAAACCTGGGTGAATTATTTTTGGAGGAATTTTCAGTGAAAATATCTAGGGATAAATTGTAACTATTCAGCACCTAATGTAGGGCGAGTTATTAACCCGCGCTGACGGTATTGTCGCTTGCGATAATGTGTGTAAAAACACAGATTTGGTTGTGCGGTTTTTATTGAATGTGTGCCTGCTGGTGCGCGGGTTACGCCTGCGGCTAACCCGCCCTACGATTGAGCCGATACGATTTAGCTGAATAGTTACGATAAATTTTATAAATATTTTTTATCATTTTAAACCAATAAAAAAGGGGCTTTGCAGCCCCTTTTTTATTAACAAAACTAATGGAAATTTAATTACCCATTAATTTTTTTATTGCTCAACCAAAGTAACGTTATCAATGGTTACATCATTAGCATTAGCACCCAATTGAAAAACTAAACGCGCGCCAGAATCCGATGCACTCACCGCATTAAAGGTGTAGGTAAAATGTGCCGCTGCACTGGTTAAGTTATGCGTGCTAGAGCCATAACCGGTATAGGGCGACGCTGACTTTTCAATGTTTGCACCAATCGTGCGGGAAGTACCCTCGGTAACTCGGGCATCAAAATCTAATTTGTATTTTTTACCAGCCACAATACTAATGGCTTGCGAAAATTGCACATGATAATTGGCAGTGCCCGCATTGGTGATCGCTATTTTTGCTGCACCACTTACCACACTAAACGTAGCAGCTGCACCTGAACTGGAATTGTAATTCCAACTGGTCAACGCATTATCAAAAGTGCCGTTCAGTAATTTATTGGTGGCCGCAGGCGGTGTAACAGGTGGAGGAGTTGCAGGTGGTGTTGCCGCTGGCATGTGGAATTTAAATTCACCAATGGCGTGCAGCAGGCTTAGCATATATAAAGAGCCACCATAATAACGGTAGGTGCCACTTGGGAAGCTGCTGGACCAAAATTGCTCAAAAAAGAAATTAGCATTTGTAGCGCTGGTGCCCGCCAACAAACCCACCGCATTGGCCGCTTTTTGGCCTACATCGGCGCAGTAATTATTGCTGGCAACCGCCACACCATATTCGTATTTCTGTTTATAACAGGTCTCGCTATTTTGTTTGCTCAATAAAAAATTATGGATAGTATTGACTGCGGTTTTGTGCCAAGGCTGTGCGCCCATTAAATGCGCATCCAAACCTATATTCAACGCCACACGCCAAGCATCGTATTCATAAATGTGCGCAGGGTTAGGTTGGCCGGTGAATAAATTACCCGTTAAATAAGCGCCCGCTGGCGAAGCTAAATAAGTAGGCAAGCCGTTAGGCGCGCTGGCTAAATGTGTTTGTAAAAATGTGCGGCTGGAATTGGCTACACCATTCCAATAATCTTTATCCGCTTGATCAGTTAAACGCTGTGCAAAATAACTATAAAAAGCAGGAATATGATAAGACGGGTCAGTTACATTACCCACAGAAGGTGAAAATACAATAATGCCATTTACCATTAAGTGTGTACGCACTGCCGTTAATACCGCTTTGGCTTCAGCCAGATAATTAATAGCACCGCTACTGCCCCAACGCGCATCCGCATTAAGCAGAGCAAACGCCATATATTCTTCACCATCTGGGGCTGCGCCTGCATCAGCTTTATAAGGCTTACCTGCGCTGTCAAACTTTACTTGCCACGCAAAAGTACCAGGATAAGAACCTGTGGTATTGCGTTGATGGGTGGCCGCAAAACGCCATAATTTATCGAATTCCGCCTGCTTATTCATCATTACAGCAACGGTTAAACCCCAGGACTGCCCTTCAGTGCGCACGTCGTTACTGTCGGGGGTTTTCATGTAGGCCATGTCGGAGCCTAGGGTTTCATAAATTCGATAATTAGTATCGGTGCCAAACATTTTATTCCAAGCATCATCACGCTTGGCGGCACCGTCGGTTTTTCCCATTTCTGCGGCTAAATTACGATAAGTGCCAGAGGCCAAAGCGCCGGTGGCAGGAGGTGCTGCATTAAAAGCAGCAAATGCATTCAAAGAACAACTAATCCCCAATACCAGTGAAGATGCTTTGGCTATTGAGCGAAAATTGAATACTTGTTTTGACATTAATAATTCCTCAAATTTACTGTTCAAATTAGTAGGGCAGAACCAAAAACGATTCCAAGTAGGCGTTTTAGCTGTTAACCGGTGCCTACTTGATGGGTGTAAAGGTACCGAATATTAACTCCCGCTCCCAATAACCAAAAAATCTAAATTATTCAATTTCGATAATTTAATTATTTTGCAAAAATTTTGCTGCATGGCCGCAATCGACAAAACCCAGGCAATACGCGGCTTTGCCAGGCATCAAAATTTAATCCATCTCGATGCACTTATATTTGTAAGTTTGGTTTTTGTTCTGAATAGATGAAAGCGGTCTGTACAGCACAGATGCTTTACAGACGGCTCAAGCAAAAAAATAAAAATTTTGGCGCGGTGTGAATTTATTTCCTACACTTGAAGCCTGCGTGTTTTTTTATTGGATAGAAAAGCCCTAAAAGAGCTTTTTAGTAGCGTATTAGAAGCCAGAATTGTGGTTACAACTTAGAACACGGGCTTTATTGCGTGCGCCACATCACCTTTAGAGCAATATACGTATATTTACGTATAGGTATCTACTTTGCTGTTGCCTAGCATGGCGCTCCCATCCGCTAAAAACACGCTCTTAAGGAAGTAACCATGTTTTTTCAAACCCTAAAAACTCACAGCCTGGAGTTTTTGCGCTTTTGGACGCCTCAAAAAAAATGGCACGACTTAGCCGAGATAGACCGCGACCCACGCTCCTATACCTTGTCGCAAGTGGATGCCTTAAAACGAATGCATTACACCGCTTTTGTGGCTGCGCTTTGTTTATTGGGTAATTTTTACTTCAAAAGCTTAAACAGTGTTGAACATTTGTTGCTGCCCTTCTTCTCCTTATTTAATCCCAGCCTAAATAACTTAGAATCCCTGCATCAATGGATGTATTACAGCCTGTTACGTCAAGCCTGGTGGGTTGTAGATTATGTGGTTTTTTACGGTATTATCCCGGCATTATTTATTCGTTTTTTCCTTAAAGAGCCGATTGCCGATTTTGGATGGCGCTGGAACAATACCCATCAGCATTTACATAAATACATTTATTTATTAATACCTATTATGGGGATGGCCGCAGCGGCCAGTTACCGCACAGATTTTACTAACTATTACCCCTCCTACCGTTTTTGCTCCCGCAGTGGTTTTGATTGGCTGGCATGGGAGAGTTGTTATGTTTTGCAGTTTATTTTTTTGGAATTTTTCTTTCGTGGTTTTTTACTGAATGCTTTAAGGCCAGCCATTGGCGGAAATGCCGTTTGGTTTATGGTATTGCCCTATTTAATGATTCACTTCGGCAAACCTTGGCTTGAATCCGCCGGATCGATATTTTTCGGCTTGTTCCTAGGCATATTGGCGTTGCAAAACCGCTCCATTTGGGGCGGTTTTATGGTGCATTGCGGGCTTGCACTGAGCATGGATGTTGCGGCGTTAATACAAAAAAACGCATTGCCTAGCCAGTGGCTACCTTAGTGGTTACTCCAAACAGACGGCACTTACAGGAATAAAAGCACAAACCATTTACAATGTGCTTTTTTGCCTGCTGAGGCACTTTATATGTCGGCCCCCATGTTTGAGTTAAAAACAACACCCCCCCCCTCCCCCACTAAAAAACAACGCGCAGCGTTGGTGTTGCAGGCGTTGCAAACGCGCTACCCCAACCCGCCAATCCCCTTACAACACAAAGACGCTTTTACGCTATTAATTGCCGTGCTGTTGAGCGCGCAGTGTACGGATGAGCGCGTGAACCAGGTGACGCCTGCGTTGTTTGCCTTGGCGGATACACCGCAAACTATGGCCAGGCAAAGTGTGGAGGCGATTGCGGGGATTATTCGGCCTTGCGGGTTATCACCGCAAAAATCCAAAGCCATAAAACGTTTGTCGGAATTATTGTTAGAACACCACAACGGCCAGGTGCCTGCGGATTTTGACGCATTAGAAGCGCTGCCGGGTGTAGGCCACAAAACCGCAAGTGTAGTGATGAGCCAAGCTTTTGGCGTGCCTGCGTTTGCGGTGGATACACATATTCACCGCTTGGCGCAGCGCTGGGGGTTAACCTCGGGTAAAAATGTGGTGCAAACCGAGGCGGATTTAAAAATGCTATTCGCAAAAGAACATTGGAACGCGCTGCATTTACAATTTATTTATTATGGCCGCGAATTTTGTTCAGCACGCGGTTGTGATGGCACCGTGTGTGGGCTGTGCCGTAGCTGTTACCCGAACCGGCGTAAAGCCAAAATTACGCGTAAGGGGTGAGGATAAAGCTGAATTATTGGGCGGTGTTGTTTTGATTTTAATCGGGCTAAAAATTCTCATTGTCTAAACCAGTTTAATCGGCGGGCAACAAGTTGCCCAGCCTACGCACTACGTACAAAGACAAAAAATGACGAACCAAAAAAAACCAGCGGGCCAACCAGCTGCATTGGTAGAGCCTATCTTAAATTAATTGGTTTTTTGTCTGGACTTTTGGGTCCACTTTAGTTGCAGGTCTCACCAGGATTTAACAGAGGTTTTTAGGTTTAACTTAGGTTTTTTGGCCCACGGTGAAAACTATGTAAAATCCCGGCATATTGGGCATAAAAAAAACCGCTGGATCACTCCAGCGGCTTTTTCAAACACTTAAGGCAGAAATTACATCATGCCGCCCATGCCGCCCATTCCACCACCATGACCGCCTGCATCGCCGCCTGCGCCCTTCTCAGAAGGAGCATCAGCAATCATAGCTTCGGTAGTGATCATTAAGCCAGCAATGGAGCCAGCAGCTTGTAATGCGGAGCGGGTAACTTTAGCAGGATCCAAAATACCCATTTCCAACATATCGCCGTACACGCCAGTGGCAGCGTTGTAGCCGTAGTTGGCGATGTTGGCGGCTTTAACTTTGTCGCATACCACAGAGCCTTCTTCGCCAGCGTTGGCTACGATTTGACGCAGTGGCGCTTCCATAGCGCGGCGCGCGATGGTGATACCGGCGTTTTGATCTTCGTTGTCGCCACGTAGGTCAACAATTGCAGCCACAGCGCGGATTAATGCAGTGCCGCCGCCAGGTACAACGCCTTCTTCAACAGCAGCACGAGTTGCGTGCAGAGCATCTTCTACGCGGGCTTTTTTCTCGCGCATTTCGATTTCAGTGGAAGCGCCAACTTTAATTACCGCAACGCCGCCAGCAAGCTTGGCTACGCGCTCTTGTAATTTTTCGCGGTCGTAGTCGGAGCTGGTGTCTTCGATTTGCACGCGAATTTGGTTAATGCGGCTTTTGATGCCTTCAGCTTCACCGGCGCCATCAACGATGGTGGTGTTTTCTTTGGACATGGTGACGCGCTTGGCTTGGCCTAAATGCTCTAAAGAGGCGCCTTCTAAATCCAGGCCGATTTCTTCAGAGATTACAGTGGCGCCGGTCAGAACTGCGATGTCTTGCAGCATGGCTTTGCGGCGGTCGCCGAAGCCAGGTGCTTTACAGGCAGATACTTTAACGATGCCGCGCATGTTGTTTACAACTAGTGTTGCAAGGGCTTCGCCTTCTACGTCTTCAGCCACGATCACCAGCGGTTTGCCGGATTTAGCAACGGCTTCTAATACCGGCAACAACTCGCGGATGTTGGAGATTTTTTTGTCTACCAACAGGATAAATGGGCTTTCTAGCTCTACATTCATGCCTTCTTGGTTGTTGATGAAGTAAGGGGACAAGTAGCCACGGTCGAACTGCATACCTTCTACTAAATCCAGTTGGTTGTCTAAACCTGAACCTTCTTCAACGGTGATCACACCTTCTTTACCGACTTTTTCCATGGCTTCAGCGATGATGGCACCGACGGAGGCGTCGCTGTTGGCGGAGATGGTGCCTACTTGAGCGATGGATTTGGTGTCGGTGCAGGGCTGGGCGATGGATTTGATGTGGGCTACAGCGGCGATAACGGCTTTATCAATACCGCGTTTTAAGTCCATTGGGTTCATGCCAGCGGCAACGGCTTTTAAGCCTTCGTTAACGATGCATTGCGCCAAAACAGTAGCGGTGGTGGTGCCGTCACCGGCTTCGTCAGAGGCTTGAGAAGCCACTTCTTTGAGCATTTGAGCGCCCATATTTTCGAATTTGTCTTTTAATTCGATATCTTTGGCTACCGATACACCGTCTTTAGTTACGGTGGGGGCGCCGAAGGATTTGTCTAATACAACGTTGCGGCCTTTCGGGCCAAGGGTTGCTTTTACTGCGTCGGCCAATACGTTTACGCCGATTAACATTTTTTGACGGGCTTTATCGCCAAACAATACGTCTTTTGCTGCCATGATATTTTTCCTACCTAATTCAGTGAGTTAATGAACGAAAAATTAAACGAGTACGGCTTTGATGTCGTTTTCGCTAAGGATGACCAGCTCTTCGCCGTCAACCTCGATGGTGTCACTTCCGGCGTATTTGCCGAACACCACAACATCGCCCACTTTTACATCAACAGGGCGCACGTCGCCGTTTTCTAACACTTTGCCGGTACCTACCGCGACAATAACGCCTTGGTTGGGTTTTTCTTTAGCGGAGCCGGGCAGCACGATGCCGCCTGCGGTTTTGGTTTCTTCTTCCTTGCGACGGACTACAACACGATCGTGTAAAGGACGGATTTTCATTTATGGTTCTCCAAAGTAACGATGGTCAGTGGAAATACTTAGGCGAGCTAAGTAGATAAATACTGCCCTAAGGCTGCCAAGCAGGCTGGTCCTCGGGCGGTTTTGGTGTGCTCGGAAAATGGGTGCAGGCCGCTCGATTTCAACACCCTGTTACAAATAAATTTATTTAGCGGCTAAAAATCTCAGTTGAACGTGGAGCCTGCGTGGCTAAAACAGGGAGTTGCCGTGCTCAATTTAAACTTTTAGGGTGATGGCCCAATGCGGTGGTTTGTGTCTCTTTCTTCAACGAATTCCCCCTCGATAACAGTCTCGTGAGGCTTAAACCCACCCGCCCGCGCCGTGGCACCGCCCCACTTACGCGCAAAGCGGGTTTGATTGCCGGGGAATAAGAGGAGCAGGGCTACTATGTCTGACAGGGTTCCGGGAATGATCAGCAAAATAGCTGCGCCCACCCGCACCAACGGGCCGCTCATGGGTAGGCCTGCGATACCTTGCCGCCATTGGCTCACATAAGCACCCAGGCTGCGCAACAGATAACTGCCCGCCACCAGAGCGGCCAGCCAGCTTAGTAGCAGCAGGCCCACACCGAACCAATGGCTGATCATCCAGGCGATGAGCAGCTCAAATATCAACCATATCCAGATTATTTTGCGCATTAACCTTGCTCGTCACTTGCTCTTGAGGGGGCAGGCTAACCTTGGGGGCGAGCCTCGGAATTCAAGCGTTATCTGCTGTAATCATTCTGTTTATGCACAGCCCGTCTCACTCGCCCAAGGATCTTTGGAGCTTCAGCGCCATAAGAAAGCGCCATAAGAATTTTGAGTTTTCGCCGTTTAGACGCTAGGGTGCGCGATTGTTTTTATTCCTCCCTGAAAGAGCCATCGGCTATGTCCTCTAAAAACCCCTCGGCTATGTCTTCTTTTATCTCAATCCTGCGCCCCTACGGACAAAAATCCGTCATTAGCGTTTTTGTGTTGGGCATTAGCAGCGGTTTTCCTTGGGTCATGATTGGCTCAGCCCTAACGCTGTGGCTAAAGGAGGCGAACCTAAGCCGCAGCGCCATAGGTTTTGCCGGTTTGATTTTTAGCGTTTACGCCATTAATTTTTTGTGGGCGCCGCTGCTGGATCGTTATGCGCCCGCATTGGGAGCTTTGGGGAAGCGGCGCGCCTGGATTTGTATCTGCCAACTTTTAATAGCGCTGTGCTGTTGGAGTATGGGTTGGTTCAGCCCGCAGGATGCCCCGGTGGCGTTGATGGCCTGCGCCCTGGCTGTGGCATTTTGCTCGGCCACCCAAGACATCGCCATTGACGCCTATCGCATTGAAGCCATTCAGTCCTCAGACCCGAAAAACTTGGCGGCAACCTCGGCGGCTATTACCGCAGGTTGGTGGACGGGCTATGCCGGTTTGGGCGGGCTTCCGCTGGTGCTTTCAGACCACGGCTGGAGCTGGCCCAGTTTGTATCTGTTGATGGCGGGCATTATGGCGTTTTTGTGGAGTGTTACCTGGTGGCTGCCCGACCCTCCGCACCGCGAAGAACCGCCTAAAAGCCGCGCGCTGTATGCCTATAGCCTATCGAGCACGCGCAAACTGCACTTGGTGAGCTTGCTGCTGGGGCCGTTTTTTTTAATCGCATGGGGTTTGTGGGCGAGCCAAAACCCGATGGATTTCCAGATGCCCGTGTTAATTCTTTTGGTGCTGGTTAACCTTGTGCTGATTGTGCGCGCACTCATGCAGATACAAAGCCCCAGCGTCGTGAATTCCACGACCGCCACCGATGCCCTGCTGCACTGGCTAATGACCACACTGGTTGCACCGCTGGCCGAGTTTTTTCGCCGCCAAGGCAGCCGTTACGCACTCACGCTTTTGCTGTTCATCCTGGTTTTTAAACTCGGCGAGGCCATGCTAGGCCGCATGTCTATTGTCTTTTATAAGGAAGTGGGCTTTAGCAATTCCGACATCGCCACCTATTCCAAACTCATCACCTGGTGGGCTACGGTTTTATTTGTGGTGCCCTGCGGCCTGCTCAACGCACGCCTGGGCACGTTTAAAGGGTTGTTTTTAGCGGGGATTTTTATGGCGGTTAGCAACTTGATGTTCAGTGTAATCGCCATTAAAGGGCCGGACGTGTACTGGCTGGCCACCGCTGTGCTCATTGATGGTTTTACCTCCGCCTGGGCCACCATAGCGTTTGTGGCGTTTATTTCCAGCCTGTGCAACCAGACATTCTCCGCCACGCAATACGCCTTGTTTGCCTCCATTGGCAACTTTGGACGCACCAACCTTGCGGCCAACAGCGGCGTGTTGGTAGACCAATTAGGCGGGAATTGGGCACTGTTTTTTGTGTTGACGAGCCTGATGGTGATCCCTGGTTTGTACATTTTATGGCGGATGCGCCACACACTGGCGGAACCTAAAAATTAACTTTTAAGCGCCACCAATGCCAACACACCCACCCAAAACCATAGGCTGCGGCGGAACAAACGGCCCATAGCGAATAATTCACGCCGGGTAATATCCAACTCCTGCTTAGCGCCATCGGCCACACCTAAAGCACCTAACACAAAATAGGTGATGATCTCCTGCGTGCTGCGCACCGAACAAAAAACACAGGCTTGCCAGCGCTGGATACAGCTCAAAAAATTACCGGTGAAGGCAAAAGTAAGCCCCAAAAGACGCACAGCGGGCCACTCCAACCACCACACCAAGCGAACCAAACCCGGCCAGGGTTGCGCGTGTAAATGGATACAAGCGAGGCGATAACCCAAAGCGCCCGCAGGCCCCGCCAGTACAAACCAAAACAACACCGCAAACACCTGTGAAAACCCCAAATAAGCAGCCTGCTGCAAAACAGCTTTATTCAGTGCAGGCCAATCGCCTTCAGCTAGAATGTTTTCACTTTTAACAAGAGAGCTTTCACTTTCCACAAGAAAGCTTTCACCTTCGATTGTGGCCTTTTGCCCTTGAAGCTGCTGATAAGCCTGTAATGCCGTCGCCCAATTCCCGGCCCGGCCCGCATTGATATAAGCCTCAACCGCCCGGCGGTTAGCGCTGCTGCCCATACTCAACCAAAGCACCAGTGCCGCAAAAGGTAGGGCCAAAAGCCAAAGATGCACTTCCAGCCAACGAAACCCCACCGCCACCAATACCACAGGGAGTAACACACCCACCACGCTGCCCATCCATGGCATTCGCTGCCCGCCGATAGCGGCAAAAAACGGTAACACCCAAGGCCCACTCAATGGATGCCGACCAAACAATTGCACGCCACCTAATGCCAGTAAAACCGCTAAAAAAACCATAATCCACCGTTATAAATTAAGCGCTTAAAACACACCAGCAGCCAGTGTAGTGGCACAAATCCCGTTAAGCCTAGGATTAAACCTAAAAACCTCAGTTGGATCACCCAAGTCTGCACAAGTCACGGGCAGCCTCTAGCAAAAGTTAAAAATTTCGAACAACCAATAAGGTTGTCCTTCATTTTTAACTTTCACTATCCGCTACCCGTGCCTTACACAGCTTTTGGGCACTCAACTGAGGTTTCTAGGTTAAACAGAAGTTTTTAGATTTGAACAGCCGCCAACTGGTGATAAAAATACGCCCAATCAAACCCCGGCCCGGGGTCAGTTTTCCGCCCAGGCGCAATATCGCTATGCCCCACAATGCGCTCTTGGGAAATCGCTGGATACACCGTCTGAATACACGCCGTCAGCTGCGCCAAAGTTACGTACTGCTGCGGGCTGAAGGCTAGATCATCGGTTCCCTCAAGCTCAATACCGATGGAATAATCATTACAATTCGCCCGCCCTGCAAACTCCGAAACCCCAGCGTGCCAGGCGCGCTCACGCAGGTTTACACACTGAGTTAGCCGCCCTTGCCTATCAATAAAACAATGGGCCGAAACCTGCAGATGCGCAATTTGCGCGAAATACGGATCCGCCGCCGTATCCAACTGATTTTGGAAAAAATCCTCCACAAAACCACCGCCAAATTCCCCCGGCGGCAAGCTGATATTGTGAATAACCAACAGACTAATATCATCCACATCAGGCCGCGCCGAATAATTCGGCGAAGGAACCCAGCGTGCCGGCTGAATAACGCCCTCTATTATTTGAAACCCCATACCTCAACGCCCATCCCACACACAAAATAACAATCGCATTTCATCGTCACACGCCAATAATTTGCCGTCAGGAATTTGACCTACGTCCAAACCTTGACTATTACTTATCAACCGAACGGGTGTACCTGCGGCGCGCAAGCCTCAAATAGACCAATAAAAAACACACCCAACGTCATAACACAAAACCGCTGCTGTTTTAAAAAAGCAGTATCCATCCGCCCACTGACACAACCACTAACTCAATAAAAAAAATAATGAGGTCACACACCGGTATGCTGGGAGAAAATACAATTTTAGTCGTAGACGACAACAGCAAAACGCAACACGACATCAGTGTTATTTTGCGCTTCCTAAATGAACCGGTTAGCACACACACTTTTTTACAATGGCGGCAATTACAAGAAACCCTCAGCGGAAAATCCGAGGAAATCACCTGCATCGTATTCGGTGAGGCCCACGAACGCTTCGACTTAATTAATGAAATTAAACGCATCAAAGAAAAACTCCCTTTTACCCCCATTATTTTCCTCGGCGAAAAAAACCTTGAATGGCCAGAAGATTTAGACCCACACATTAAACGCCGCGTGATTGCACAACTCAACAACCCACCTGCATACAACCCCTGGGTAGACGCACTGCACCGCGCCCAGCGTTTTCGCGAAGCCACAATGGCAGCCAGCAGAAATAACGAAAAACGCCCGGTGCATTTATTCCGCTCACTGGTCGGCACCAGTCGAGAAAT